>NZ_JBHSSW010000004.1:0-76455 GCF_042659465.1 Ponticaulis profundi
GTTTGGAAGGCAGGTGAGTCCGAGCTACAGCACGGCCCATCGAAAGATGGCCAAGGGTGCACACGGACCTCACCTGCCGATCCCAGAATAGCAGATTTCGCTAAGACAAGGGTGCATTAGGCCGAAGGACGTAATGCACCACAATCGGTAACCCCTCATGCAATTTCGGTGGATTACGATCTGACGATCTAATCCACCCTACGGGTTGGTGCCTGTCGTCATCAGGGTGAATGACGCGGCCGTTCATTCACCCTGCAAATTGACTTCACAATGACAATTGTTCTTGGTATGTTCTTGTTATGCCGAACTACCGACGCCTTCACATACCGGGTGGAACCTACGCATTTACTGTTTGCCTTGAAGATCGTTCTTCAAGCCTTCTCGTGGATGAGATTGGGCGTCTGCATCAATGCATCGAGAAGGTCCGGCTCAAATATCCTTTTCAGACCATCGCGTGGGTCGTTCTTCCAGATCACGCGCATATGATCTGGCAACTTCCTCAAGATGATTACGACTTCGCCGTCCGCTGGCGCCTGATCAAAACACATTTTACCAAATCACTTGAACAAACCCGGTCTGGCCGACGCCATGGTGAGCGCGGCATCTGGCAGCGCCGGTTCTGGGAACATCTCATCCGCGACGAAACCGATTTATCTGCTCAGATGGACTATGTGCACTGGAACCCGGTGAAACATGGGCTCGTCGCGGACCCGTCTGACTGGCCACATTCCTCCTGGCACCGATACAGGGAGGATTGGGGGCGCGCGGCATAGCGCCGACCGGGCCTCACACAACGCTGCTTTGAACTTCACCGGCTTTCACGTATGTTACGTTTCGTTTCTGGGTGGAGGAACACGAAAATGCATCGCTTAGTCTTACTCTTTATCGCGGTTGGATTTGCCGGCCTGTCTCATGCGCAAGATCTGCGTCCGAACCAGGCGCCGGTCCGTCCGGGGCTGCAGGCTCAGCCCAGAATGACCGATGTTGAATTGCGGAACATGCAAACGCGCTCGCTTTCGCTGGCCGACAAGCTGACCTTCGCGAGCGCCACCTTGAAGACAAATCTCAATGCGGCGGATCTGAAACCGTCATTCACGCTGAATGTGCAGGAAGCGGAATTCAAAAAGCCCGGCAAAGCCAGCCTGACCATGCGAACGAAGGAAGGCGGCGGCATGTCCATCTTCCAGGTAAAAGGCAGCGTCCCCCAGGTCGGAATCACCGGCGCGTCGGATGTCTGGTTCGACATTCGCAATAGCGATTATGACAGATGGCTTGTTACGGTTACCCTGCGCGGCGAGGGTGCCAATCCGCTATCATTTCGATACTTCTCCGCAGGTCAGCATCGCACAGACACATTGCCGACAAACGGAATTCAGACTTACAATTTTGTGGTTGAAGCAGGCATAGGTCCGAAGCGACTTTCCATTATCAACGACACCCCAGGAACATACTATCTCCGAACCTTTGAAGTGACGCCGATCGACTGACAGGATCCCTGCTCATAAAAACCTCAGAACCGGTTTACAGGGTCTGGATCGCTCCCCATCTCCTGAAAGGACGGAAGGGGAAAGCATCATGAAATACCATCTGGCAGAGCTGAATGTCGGGCGTCTGGTTGCGCCGACCGATGACCCGCGGGTCAAGGAATTCATGGACAATCTGGATTTCATCAATGGTCTTGGTAAACGCATGCCGGGCTTTGTCTGGATGATGGAAGGCTCGGGCGAGCCGGGGACCGGCAATACAGATGCCGCGATTGGCGGCGACCCGCAGCATGTCTCCAACCTCACCGTGTGGGAGGATGTGGAAAGCCTGGAGCGATTTGTCTGGGGCACGGTGCATAAGAAATTCTATGAACGCCGCACCGAATGGTTCGAAGTTCTGGGCGAAATGCATTTTGTGCTGTGGTGGGTGCCCGAAGGCCATCAGCCGACGCTGGAAGAAGCGCTCGAACGCCTCGAAATGCGCCGCCAGCATGGCGATTCTGATGAGGCCTTTGGCTGGGATTATCTCAAGGAAGCCAGCCTGCACCGCACCCATGCCTGCGCTCCTGCGGCTTGATGTTTTTTTGCTCGGCTTTGTTCCTCGCCACGGGCTCGGTCGGCCTGCGCCGGCGCAGTCGCTTGTGTGGAGCGCATCAACAGCCCTGAGCCCGTTCCATGCGAACCAGAGGTTCGCGGGAACAAATATAAACCCTGAGCCCGTTCCATGCGAACCAGAGGTTCGCGGGAACAAATATAAACCCTGAGCGCGTTCCATGCGAACCAAAGGTTCGCGGGAACTACTCAAAAACTATCCCACCCTGCGCTAACCCGGCTTACACTCAGTGCCATGTCGGACGCAGATCTCTCCTATCAGCCACCATCGGCCGCGCCACTGGATGTGGCGCAGCGCCTGAAAGGCTATATCGACCGGGCGGCACGCCTGGCGGAGGATGAGCGCGAACACCCGGACCCGCAACAGCCGCACGCGCGCCCGACCATGATGTATGGTCTGGTGCAGGATATGATGGCGCAGGTTCTGAGGCTCGAATACCAGCTTCGCTGCTTCATTCTGTTTCTCGCGGCAGAGCTGATTGCGCTTGGTGAGCTGGCTGCGCCGCCAGACAGGCGTCCGCGCAAAACCGATTCCGGCAAAAGCCTGATCCAGTTGCAGGATGAAGCCCTGCGCGATGCTCTGGCACCGCTGCCACGGCTCGCCCGCTTTTCCGTTCTGACACCGCTGATCCCTGCGTCCGGTTCAAAACGGCGCCGGCCACGGGCTTATCGTCTTCTGACCGACCGGCTGGAAGTCGTCGATGCCGGGCATGTCTTTGCCCGCCTGAAACGGCTGGCGCATGTGCTTTCCCGCGCTGATCGGTTTGCCATGGCGCTCGCCTGCCGGGCTGTGGCGACCAATCCGGACCCCGCTGATGAACGGATCTGCCACCCGCTCTGGTTTGAGCCTCTGGCGCGCTTTCTTCCGCCGGAATGTCACTGGCAAAGCGCGCCGGATGAGGCCGAGCAGGCGGATGTGAATTTCATCCATTATCTGGCGCAGTCGCGTCTGGAAGCGGCAGGCTTTGGCATACGGCCAGACCCTTATGCAGGCCTGCCGGATCTCGCCTGTCTGGATCCGCCACCGCCGCCACAATTGCGCACGCTGTAACCGCCCGGGCCTCGCCCTGGCGGATCGCGGCGCTTCCGGTAATTTAATCTCCCTACAAATTTTCTGATTTTTTCTGGCCTTTTGCGTCGGCGCCGTTATGGAGAGGCGATCTCCGGTTTTTCAAAGGCGCGTTTCATGTCCACTCCTCCCTGTCCGAATTGTTCGTGCGAATACACTTATGAGGATGGCGCGCTGATCATCTGTCCGGAATGCGCGCATGAATGGTCGCCGTCTGCGGATGCCGAAAACGCCAAAGTCTGGCGCGATGCCAATGGCAATGAGCTCGTTGATGGTGACACGGTCACCGTGATCAAGGATCTCAAGGTGAAGGGCTCGTCGCTGGTGGTGAAGGTCGGCACGCGGGTGAAGAATATCCGCCTCATTGAAGGCGATCACGATATTGATTGCCGCATTGATGGCATTGGCCCGATGCAGCTGAAAACCGAGTTTGTGAAAAAGGCCTGAGGCTTAACGGCCTTCATTTTGCTTGACCGCCGCGGCGGAAATGCGTGTCTTCCCTGAAACAAAAGGGGAGGGCCGACATGGCGTATGACACCATTCTTGTGGAGCAGAAGGGCCGGGTCACCTGGATCACGCTCAATCGTCCGGCGCAGATGAATGCCATCACCCATGCCATGCATGATGAGCTGCAGGCCGCTTTCGATGCCTTCGCCGCAGATGATGATCAGTGGATCTGCGTGGTCACCGGCGCGGGTGAAAAGGCGTTCTGCGCGGGTACTGATCTCAAGGAAGCCGCGTCCAGCTCGACGCGTCACGCCTATCCGAAAAACGGATATGCCGGGCTGATCGAACGGTTTGATCTCAACAAGCCGGTCATTGCAGCTGTGAATGGTCTGGCGCTTGGTGGCGGTTTTGAAGTCGCGCTGGCTTGCGATCTCATCATTGCCAGCGAGAATGCGCGCTTTGGTCTGCCCGAACCGCTGGTTGGCGCGGTCGCGCTGGGCGGCGGTCTGCACCGGCTCGCCCGGCAGATCGGGCTGAAGAAGGCGATGGGCTATATCTTCACCGGTCGCCAGATGAGCGCGGCCGACGCGGAACAGATGGGCCTCGTCAATGAGGTCGTTCCGGCCGATCAGCTCGAGCAGGCGGTCCATGCCTGGTGTGAGGACATGCTTCGCTGCGCGCCGATCTCGATCCGGGCGTCCAAGGAAACCGTCATGTCGGGGCTGGAAGCGGGCGGCGTCGAAGCCGCGATGAAAGCTCAGCCCAACATACCGGGGTTTGTCGAATGGACGAAAGCCGAAGACACGCGCGAAGGGCCGCTTGCTTTCGCGGAAAAGCGCAAACCGAACTGGAAGGGCCGTTAGGGCAGAAACCGCAACAGCATATCGGCGCCGAGCTTTAACGGCTCCAGGCTTTCATATTCGCTCATATCGGCGGTGACATAGACCGCACGGGCGAAGGCCGTTGTGTTGTGCAGCGCCGCAAGTGTGTCCTCATGGGCGTAGGGATCATCCCAGTGCGGGCTTTCCTCCCGGTTGGGCTGCAGGCGGGCGAAATAGTCTGACCAGATCGTTTCGGTCAGCATCTCTCGCTGCGCCAGATAGAGAATGGGGCGGGCGAGGCGTTCGGCTTCGCCATGGGTATAGGCTGGCGCGCCGAGCGGGGCGACCTTGGTTGATACCGCTTCCATGATGATGATGGCTTCGACCATGCCGATGCCGCCATTTCGGGAGATTTGCATCAACAGGTCGGCTGCGTGTGCAATGCCGTGCCGCCAGCCCTCGGTCTCGCTGAAGGCGCGATAGTCTTCGGTATTGGTCAGATAGTCTGCGCCGATCAGCGTGATCCGCTCACGATCTTCCGGGGTGAGCCAGGCGTCGATTGTATCGGTTCGGATGATCTCGGCCAGAATGAGCAGGACGAAAGGCTGCAGGAAACCGGCATCGTCTTCCTGCTGAGAGAGCGCAATCAGCCGGTCTTTCAGTGTATTGAGCGTTTCAGTTTCCGGTCTGTGATCGCGTAGCTGGTCTGTCAGCCGGGTATAGGCCATCTCATCGCGAAGTTTCGGGTCCGGGCTGCCCAGACAGTCAATGAGATCAAGCAGTTGCGCCTCGGACAAAACGGTTTCGGTCACATCCTCTGGCGTCACCGCGCAGGTCGGCAGATCTGTTTCCGCCATGGCGGGTCCGGTTATGGCAAGCAGGCTCGCAAAGCTGAAAAGAAACTGGCGCAATTTTATCCCCCGACGATCCTGGCCAGTTTAGGATGCAATCTCGTTTTGTCCATTTCGGCGCGGTTCAACGGCATCAAGCGCATAAAAAAAGCGGGCCCAGGGCCCGCCTCTCTTTAACCGGTCAGGTTAATGTTATGCCTGATACTCGATCAGGCGCGTTGGGGTTTCGCTGCACCGCTTCTTGGAAGAGGAGCTGAAAGACGCCCAAACAATCCCTGCAAGTGCAGAGACAACTTCAAATGCCACAGCGGCAATATTGACCGAACGTCGTGTCGTGCCGGATATGGTCATGTTCTGTGTATTCATATTTTTTTCCAGACCTTGCTGATGCGACAGAATTGGGTCGAAGCATCGGACTGTTTACCGGCCTGTTCTGGGGCAGGCCGCCCACCATCCTTTGTTTCAACATCTGGAAATAAAACGTCAGGCCCCGCCTTTGGTTCCGGAGTTTGTGCAGCGCAAAATGCGTGAATGCTTAATAAACGCATTTATCCTGTTAAGGCGTGATCCAGCCCATGAGTTCGCGGCTGACCAGCGTTTGCAGAAGATCGATCGCGGGCTCGCTCGCATTCAGGCAAGGCAGAGACGCAAAGTCGGTCCCGCCCGCTTCGATAAAGCTCTCCTTGCCCTGAATGGCAATTTCTTCGAGCGTTTCGAGGCAGTCTGAAATAAAGGCCGGCGCGGCGACAGCGACCTTTTTCACGCCTTCGCCCGGCAGGGCTTCCAGCGTTTTGTCGGTGTAAGGCTGCAGCCATTCGGTCGGGCCAAAGCGCGACTGGAAGGTGGTGCGAATGAAGTCTTCGCTCCATCCCATCTGCTCGCGAACCAGACGTGTCGTTTTCTGGCAATGGCAGTGATAGGGATCGCCCTTTTCGAAATAGGCTTTCGGAATGCCGTGATACGACATCAAAAGCACATCCGGCGTGAAGTCCAGTTTGGAGAGGCTGTCCTGAAGCGAGGTGCAGAGCGCGTCGATATAGGCCGGATCGTCATGAAAGGCCGGCGCTGTTCGCACCGCCGGTTGCCAGCGCATGGTCTTCAGCGCGTCAAAGGTCTTGTCGCAGACGGTCGCGGTGGTGGTCGCTGAATATTGCGGATAGAGCGGGAAGACCAGAATACGGTCGCATCCCTGATCTTTCAGGCGGTCCACCCGCGACTTGATGCTGGGATTGCCATAGCGCATTGCGTAATCAACGATCAGGTTTTCACTGTTGATGCGTGCGCCGAGTTTCTCTGCCTGCAATTTGGTGAAGTGCAGAAGCGGCGAGCCATCTTCGGTCCAGACCTGCTTATAGGCATGGCCGGATTTGGAAGGCCGAAAGGTCAGGATCGGCCCTTGCAGAATGAATTGCCAGATGATCTGCGGCACTTCGATGACGCGAGGATCTGACAGGAATTCGGATAGATAGCGGCGCATGGACCAATAGTCCGTCCCATCCGGGGTGCCGAGATTGACGAGCAGAACGCCGACCTTGCCCTGCGCGATGGATGGGTGTCCGTCCGGTCGATGTGTGTCAGCCATGATCTGCTCAGCCCGCCATTATTGATCTGTGTCTTGATTTAGCTTTTACGGCGCGGACGCAAGGGCAGATCAGAGAAAACCTCGTGGTTTTCCATTGAAAATCAGAATGCTGATATAGGCAAAAATGATGGAGATCAGGCCGCAGCGGTTTTCGGCGTCTGTTCGACGCGGCGGATGAGTGATGGCAGGTAGAAACCGAGCGATGCGGCGCGGTAGCCATACATGATCAGCATCGCACTCCAGACCCCGGCATTGCCGAATTGCTGGCGCAGGATCAAATCGGTCGCCACATAGGCGAGGGTGGTGAAGACGGCGGCATTGCGCAGCGCCTTGCCATGGGTCGCTCCGAGGAAGAAGCCATCAAGCTGCCAACAGGCGAGACCGGCAACCGGGATGATCGCGCAATAGGGCAGGTATTGCAGCGCAATCTGGCGCGCTTCTGCATCGGCAACGACCGCGTTGATGATCGGGCCACCTGTCAGAAAGTAGAGCGCCGACATCGCAATCGCGCAGACAAGCGCAATCTCGCTCGTCAGGCGCATGGCGCGGATCAGTCGGCGGCGGTTTCGCGCGCCATAGGCTTCTCCTATTTCCTTCTCGGCAACGAAGGCAAAGCCATCCAGCACAAAGGCGGATACGCTGACAAACTGCAACAGAACTTCATTACCGGCGAGGGTTGCCGTGCCGAGCCCGGCGCCGGAATTGACGAACCAGGCAAAGACAAACAGAAGCGCCAGCGTGCGAATGAGGATATCGCGATTGGCATTGAACAGCGCGACGAGTTTGGTGCGATCAAAGAGGCCGGTGCCACGTTTGAGGCCTTTGCGGACAATGACCAGCCCGAACGCAAGCGCGACCCATTCTGAGATGGCTGTGCCTGCGCCAATGCCTGCCGGCCCCCAGTCGAGCCCGGCGACGAACCAGATGTCGAGCCCGGCATTCGTGCCATTCATCACGATCTGAAAGATCAGCAGCTGGCCGGTCCGCCCGGTGCCGAGCAACCAGCCAGTGATGCCATATCCCATCAGGACAGCGGGCGCGCCCCAGATCCGTGCGTCCCAATAGTCCCGCGCGAGGTCCTTCACCGCATCGCTTGCGGAGAAGGGCTGGAACACGCCGAGCTTCAACAAAGGAGACAGACAGATAATGGCCACCCCAAGCGCTGCGCCTGTGATCAGGGCGCGCTGCAGGACGGAGTTCACTTCGATCAGATCAGACGCGCCATTCGATTGGGCCGTCAGCCCGGTGGTCGACATGCGCAGAAAGCCAAATGCCCAATAGAGGAAATTCATCACCACGGCGGCAACGCCGACGGCGCCCAGATCCACCTTGGTGCCATGCAGGCCCATCACGGCTGTGTCCACCACGCCGGTCGAGGCCGTAGCAGCCTGTGCCAGCATGACGGGTATGGCGAGCGCCATGACGTTTCGGCGGGTGAGCGTGGTGTCTTCCATGCGTTGCGGCTTAGGTGAGGCGCTCTGAAATGGCAATTGATCTTCATGCTGCGTCATGGTCTCTCGACGCGATGAAAACGCTGGGCGAGATCCTTTCAGACTGGGTGAGGGCGCAAAGACGCGCAGATGATCAGCCGCTATTGTTGATGCTGTCCGGCGCGCAGGGCATCGGCAAATCGACAGCGATGAGACAGCTCGCGCGCGACATTCCGGGCCTTGTTACGCTCGGTCTGGATGACTTCTATCTCACCCAGGCCGAGCGCCGGTCGCTGGCTGATCGCGTCCATCCATTGTTTGAGACGCGCGGGCCGCCGGGGACGCATGATCTGACGCTCCTCAATCAGGTGCTTGAGGGCTTGTTAAGCGGCGCGCCAACAAGCCTTCCGGTTTTCGACAAGGCGTCAGACGATCGATGCCCGCCTTCAGACTGGCCATGGGTGTCCGAGCCGCCAAAGGTCATCCTGCTCGAAGGGTGGATGATCGGGGCGCTGCCAGATGCGGGCGCGCCCATGTCGGCTCCCCTGAACGCTGTCGAAGCGCAGGATGAGCAGGGCCATTGGCGCAGCTTTCAGGAGCGCGCGCTGGCTGACGGCTATGCGAAGCTCTGGGACCTGGCTGATGCGTTCTGCCATCTCTGCGCGCCGGACTTCAGCGCTGTGCTGAACTGGCGCTTGCAACAGGAGGAGAGCAATCTTGGCCTGTTGCCCGGAACGCTGCCAGATGAGCGCCGCCTCTGGGTGGCGCGCTTCATCCAGCATTATGAGCGGATCACCCGCCGTATGCTGGCGGGAGGACGCCGAAGCGGATTGGCGATCCATCTGGATGCACAGCGCCGCGTGGTCGGCGCGCATCAATCCTCTTGATGGCGCGGGCGGCGCGCGCCACACTCGGTATTTCAACAAGGGAGTTGTGAATGCGTGTCTTTCGTCCGGTTGTGGCTCTGGCTCTGGCCCTGGCAGCATCGCTGGCCGCGTGTGGAAATAATGGCAAATCCAGTGAGACGGAGGAGGCGGCTGTGAACGACGCGCCAACGACAGTGGAAGATCGGTTCGCACGCATGGCGCTCGATTGTATCCACCGGCCATATCCGAACAAGATCAGTCACCATATGGAGGGCGATGAAGACCTCGCCATCCCGCGTGAGATGACGCCGGCTTTCTATGGCTGTTTTGACTGGCACTCGGCGGTTCATGGCCATTGGCTTCTGACCCGCATTCTGCGCACCCAGCCGGATACGGCGCTGGGCGATGAAATCCGTGTGGCGTTGTCGCAATCCTTCACCGAGGCCAATATCGAACAGGAACTTGTGCATTATTCGGCGCCGGGGCGTGCCGGGTTCGAGCGCCCTTACGGGCTTGCCTGGTATCTCCAGCTCGTCGCTGAGCTTGAGGAAAGCGAAGATCCGGAACTTTCTGAATGGCGCGATACGCTGCGTCCGCTGGAAGACAAGATCGTTGAGCGCGTCATGGACTGGCTGCCAAAGCTTGCCTATCCGGTGCGCGCAGGCACCCATAACCAGTCCGCATTCTCCTTTGGCCTCATGCTCGATTATGCGAGCACGGTCGGCAATGATCAGCTGGCAACGCTGCTGGCTGAAAAGTCGATGGAATTCTTCAAGGATGATCGCAATTGCCCGATCGGTTATGAGCCCTCCGGCGAGGACTTCCTGTCGCCCTGCCTGATGGAAGCCGATCTGATGCGCCGCATCATGCCACGCTCGCAATATGCAGCCTGGCTTGGGTCTTTCCTGCCAGACATACCACTCGACGGATCAGGTGACTGGCTGGAGCCGGGCATTGTGCTCGATCCGGAAGACGGCAAGCTCGTGCATCTCGATGGGGTGAACCTGTCACGCGCCTGGGCGCTGGAAGGCATTGCGAGTGCGCTGCCAAAAGATGATCCGCGACGGGACGCGCTTCTGGCAGCTGCGCAGCTCCATAAGGAAACCGGCGTCGCGGCCGTTTCTGACTCGCATTATTCCGGCTCACACTGGCTGGCGAGCTTTGCCATGTATCTCACAACGAAGCGGGGGCTTTGATGAAGAACCGTTTCTCAAAAATGCTCTGCACTTCGTCGATCCTGAGTGTTTTTCTGGCCTTGAGTGCGCCCGCTTCTCTGGCATGCAGTTCGGAAATTGAGGCAATGGCGCTGATTGGGAAAGAAGACTGGCCTGAACCAGCTTCAGACGTGAATTATCGGGACTTGCCGGCCTCCCTGTTCGACCGACCGGAAGAACGCTTTGAGTTTGAGTATGAAGGTATGACGTACCAGGCTGTAAAGCTGGATGAGAACGAACAGGACGGCGCAAAGCAATCATCGAAAGTCCGGCCACCTGTGCCTGGTTTTCCTTCAAGTCTGGCTGCGAAGGGTGTGAGCGGACTTTGCGAGGTCAAATTCGACTTAACTGTTGAAGGTGAAATCCTGAACGTTCAGGCGGCTTGTACGCATAAGGGCTTTATTCCTGAGGCCGAACGAGCTGTCGAACGGGCAGCGCTTCCGCCAGCGACCGTGCACGGTCATGCCGTCAGCCTGCAAGATGTGATTTATCCTCTCAGCTTCTGTCTGATGTAAACTGCGTCTTATGCCCGATCCCTGGAACAACCCGATTGATGATTATGTGCCGCCGGAAAACCAGCGGCCCTTCACATACAATCCCCCCGATGTGCCGCTCGACATCGTCTATCAGGACGATGCCATTCTGGTGCTCAACAAGCCTTATGGCTTGCTGTCTGTTCAGGGAAAGCCGCTGCATCACAAGGATTGTCTGGAGTTTCGGGCGAAAGACGCCTTTCCCGGCGCGACCGCGGTTCACCGGCTGGATCATTCCACCTCGGGTCTTATCCTCTTTGCCCGCAGCGAAGCTCTGAAGTCCCTGATTTCGAGGCAGTTTCAGGAACGCACCGTGAAGAAGGTCTATACCGCGCGGGTCTGGGGCAGAATGGCCGAGGATGAAGGGCTCATTGACATTCCCCTACGCAAGAACTGGGAGGACAGTCCGCGTCAGATGGTCTGCCATGAGCGGGGCAAGCGCGCGGTCACGCGCTGGAAAGTGCTGAGCCGGGATGATGGCTCAACGCTGTTAGCGCTTTATCCGGAGACAGGACGCACACATCAGCTTCGCTTGCATACACTTCACATCGGACACCCGATCCTCGGAGATGAGCTCTACGCGCCCGACCCGGCCTATGAGGCGGCCCCGCGGCTTTTGCTGCATGCAAGTGAGCTCGCCTTTGAGCATCCGGTCAGTGGAGAGACGATGAGTTTCTCGAGCACACCGGAATTTGTGTGAGTCTCAGGCAAAGAAAAAGCCCGGCTGAATGCCGGGCCTTCTCTGACAGATTTACTCTGTCGCGTGTTTTACGGCGTCTTTGACGTCACCGCCGACTTTACGGGCTTTGCCTTCAAGCTGGTCGCCCTTGCCTTCGGCTTCCATTTCTTCATTGTCCGTCGCTTTACCGGCGGCCTCTTTGACCTTGCCTTCAACGTTCTTGGCTTCGCCTTTGATATGTTCCTTGTCCATCTCGTGTCTCCTTATTTGGATATGGTAAGACAACGGATGCCGGAGGGGTGTGGTTCCTAAATCCAGCGATTTCGAGCACGCGTTAATTTGATGAAACGGAAGCTTTGAAAGGAACCGTCCAGA
This sequence comes from Ponticaulis profundi, assembly GCF_042659465.1. NCBI lineage: Bacteria > Pseudomonadati > Pseudomonadota > Alphaproteobacteria > Hyphomonadales > Hyphomonadaceae > Ponticaulis > Ponticaulis profundi. The sequence goes on from NZ_JBHSSW010000004.1 coordinate 11,964, forward strand.
CTTCGGTGACAGGTGTACCCAGTCCTCCAATGCTCGAATATCCTTGAACGGAAAGGGCGTCGGTACCGAATTCGGCCAGCAGGAAACGGGATTGAGATGTGCTGCCTGAATAGAAAATCGGGACACCCTCATAGTCCGGCATGCCATCCCAGACGCCTTCAGGACCAATGAGTTTGTGATAGTGGCCTGCGAAAATCGCTGTCACGGGAAATTGGCGGAGCAAGTCAGAAAAGCGCTCGCTCATCGCAAGCCGGTCGGCGTGATTGGCACCGGCAAAGCCGCCATCTGCCATCAGCCAGTGTTCACCGGTATCGTGCATGTTCAGGATGATGGTTTTTCCCTGCGCATGCGCTTTTACAAGATCGGTTTCCAGCCAGTCCAGCGCGTTTTCGATGACGTAGGTCTTCTGGGTCATGCTCGTCCAGACAAAGGTGGACCATTGGCGTTCATAGGTCGGGAAATTGTGCAGCTGAACGAAATGGATGTCGCCGACATCCCACGAATAAGAAAGGCTGCCTGTTGTTGTTTTCGACATGAGTCCGTTTGCAACGGTGACATCGGCCTCGACGCCAAGCGGTCCGGACAGACGCGCGACCATATAGTCGATCATGCCGTTGGCAGCCTGATTGAGCCAGGTGTCATTGATATTGTTCAGATAGTCGTGGTTTCCAAGCCCCTCATAGAGCTTGAGTGGTGAGGCGAGCCAGATCTCCTTGTAGACTTTGAGCTCCTTTGGGTGGCCATAGGCTGTCAGGTCGCCATTGATGATGACGCCTTTTACGTCGCCGCGTGTATCCGCGAGCGATGTCATGGCATCGCGCTGATCGATATTGAGCTGGCGAGCGCGCTGGATACGCGTATCAGCGTCTTCATCGCAGTCGCCATCAGTGCAGTTTGTCCAGGGATATTGCGGATCGGACGAGACGATCATGCTGAAAGATTCAGATGTTGCGCTCAAAGGTGCGCTCAGACACACACCGGCCAGAGTCAGTCCGGCCAACAGGTTTTTAAATGACATGGATTCCCCCAAAACACCGCGCTCCAATTCGGCGTCAGCCTGCTCTTTATGACAATCGCGCAGCGTGAGCTATCAGAATTACGCGGTGTGCAGGTTCGTGGTGATGCGTGCTCTCGTGTTGCGCATAAAACAGCTTATTGCGTTACGTCACATGGCCACCACGCGAGAGATATCGCGATGAAGGGCGATTTCCTTCTGGCCTCTTTTCACGTCACGCGCTAACACGCCGGAAGCGAAATCAAGATGACCGATAGGAGTTTTACTCATGGGATTGTTTGGCGAGAAGAAGGGCAAGATGCGTACAGAGACTGACAGTTTCGGTCCGCTTGAGGTTCCAGAGGACAAGCTCTGGGGTGCACAGACGGCCCGTTCGCTGATCAACTTCCCGATCGGTGAAGAGAAAATGCCAGCGCCGGTCATTCGTGCGCTCGGTGTCATCAAACGTTCTGCCGCGCTCGCCAACAAGAAGCTGGACAATATCGAGCCGGAGATTGCCGACGCAATCGTCAAGGCCGCGACGGAAGTTGCCGAGAACAAGCTGGACGATCATTTCCCGCTGTCCATCTGGCAGACAGGCTCTGGCACGCAGTCCAACATGAACTCGAACGAGGTCATCTCGAACCGTGCGATCCAGATCATGGGCGGCGAAGTCGGCTCCAAGGATCCGGTTCACCCGAATGATCACTGCAACCGGTCTCAGTCTTCGAACGACACTTTCCCGACCGCCATGCACATTTCAGCGGCTGAAGAGATTGTTCACCGCCTGCTGCCAGCGCTGCAATATCTGCGCAACGCGCTGAACGACAAATCTCAGGCGTTCAAGGACATCATCAAGATTGGCCGCACGCACACGCAGGATGCGACGCCTCTGACGCTTGGCCAGGAGTTCTCTGGCTATGTCGCGCAGATGGATCTCGGCATCAAGCGCGTGCAGGAAGGTCTCGAACACCTCTATCCGCTCGCACAGGGTGGTACGGCGGTTGGTACCGGCATCAATGCGAAAGTCGGCTTTGCCGAGGCGTTCGCAGAAGAAGTGGCAAGCTTCACCGACATTCCGTTCATCACGGCGCCAAACAAGTTCGAAGCGCTGGCCGCACATGACGCTTTTGTCTATGCGCACGGATCTCTCAACACGGCTGCGGCTTCGCTGTTCAAGATTGCGAACGACATTCGCTTCCTGGGCTCTGGACCACGTTCCGGTCTCGGCGAACTCGCTCTGCCAGAAAACGAGCCGGGCTCTTCTATCATGCCGGGCAAGGTAAACCCGACACAGTGTGAAGCCATGACGATGGTCTGCACGCAGGTTATGGGCAACAACACAACCATGACGGTTGCCGGCAGCCAGGGCCATTTCGAGCTCAACGTCTACAAGCCGGTCATGGCCTACAACATGATCCAGTCGATCCGCCTTCTGGCGGATGCGTGTAACTCCTTCACCGACAAATGTGTGGTGGGTATCGAAGCACGCACCGACAACATTACGCTGCTCATGAACAAGTCGCTCATGCTGGTCACGGCGCTCAACCCGCACATCGGGTATGACAACGCGACCAAGATTGCGAAGAAAGCGCACAAGGAAGGCACGACCCTGAAAGAGGCGGCTGTCGATCTTGGCCTGCTCACCGAAGAGCAGTTCGATGAATGGGTGAAACCTGAGAACATGATCAGCCCAAGCTAAGCCGAGCTGATATCTGACACGGGAAAGCCTGCTCTGAACGGAGCAGGCTTTTCTCGTTTCCGGCCACCACATGCGACGCTATGGCAGATATAATTTTATAAAATTCGCATATAAAAACCATATCATTGTTATGGTCATTATAGGGGGCCGTTATGGTATTAGATGGTTTGGCAATTGCGGGTCTGGTTGGCTTCGGCGTTCTCATCATTGTGTCGGTTGGCGTCAGCTACGCATTCTGGCGCTTGTCCCGCAAAGGGCCGGGTGAGCTTTAAACCTCGCCAGGCCTCAATGGTTAATCACAGGTCGTGTATCTAGGCGTGCTTCGCCTTTTGGCTGCGGCGCGGACTGACACTGCGTTTCGGGCTTTTCCCGATTGTGCCGGTGACGCCAGCATTTTTGTGGTTAACGTAGGGTAAGCGCTCAGCCTGAAACTTTGGCGAACCCATAGCGAATATTCTAAGCTCGGGCTGATACCTCTTGTCGCTGAACAAGAGGGAAGACGCTATGAGCCTGGATACTCCGGCAATTTCTGGAACAGATGCGCAATCGGCAAATCGTCTGGATCTCGGTGCGCTGCCGTTCATCCTGAGCATCTTTGTCGGAGCCGTGCTGATCTTTCTGGTTCAGCCCATGTTCGCAAAGATGGCGACCCCACTGCTCGGTGGTTCGCCATCGGTCTGGAATGTCTCGCTGGTCTGTTTTCAGGCCGCCTTGCTTGGTGGGTATGGCTATGCCCACATTCTGGGGCGGCTGAAATCTGTCCGCACGCAGGTTCTGATCCACGGCCTCGTTTTTCTGAGCGGGACGATCTGTCTGCCGCTCGGGCTGACAGGCGTGTTTGGTGATCCAAGTGCAGACCATCCGGCGCTCTGGCTGATCGGGGTTTTCCTGTTGTCTGTCGCTCTGCCGTTTGCGGCTGTGTCGGCCACATCGCCTCTGATCCAGAGTTGGTATGCGCGTACAAACCGCGCCGATGCAGATGACCCGTATTACCTTTATGCGGCCAGCAATATCGGGAGCCTGATCGGTCTGGCGGCCTATCCGCTGCTGATGGAGCCTTTCACGCGGGTCGCGACGCAGAGCGCGTCCTGGGCGGCCGGTTATGGTGTGCTTTTCTTCCTGTTGATGGGAAGCGGGTTTGTTGCGTTCCGGGGCAGTCTGGCACGTCAGGCGCAGGCGTCCGTCGAAGAGGCGCGGGCTTCACTCAGCTGGAAAGAACGTTTCATCTGGCTGGGGCTCGCTTTCATTCCGTCCAGCCTGCTGGTCGGTGCCACAACCCATATCACGACAGATGTCGCCGCTGCGCCATTCCTCTGGGTGCCACCGCTGACGCTTTACCTCCTGACCTTCGTCCTGGTGTTCGCCAAAAAGCCGCCCATCCCGCAGGCCGTCATTCTGCGCTTTCAGCCTGTCGTCATGGCAGGCGTCGTGCTGGTCCTGCCGCACTTCATCGATGTCGGCTGGTTTCTGGAACTGGCGCTCACACTGCTTGGTCTGTTCTGGGCCAGCATGACCTGTCACGGATTGCTGGCAGAACGTCGCCCGCATGTCTCGCGCCTGACAGAGTTCTATTTGCTCATGTCGCTGGGCGGCGTTCTGGGCGGGGCTTTCAATGCGCTTATTGCGCCGGTCATCTTCGATCTGGTGCTTGAGTATCCGCTTGTGCTGGCCGCCTCCTTGCTGGTTCTGCCGGCAACGCAATCATCCTTCGATGGGCGGGGGCGTGTGCTCTTTGGTATATTGGCAGCGGTCGTTGCGGTCATTCTGTTCAATCGCATTGCGGGCATTTCGCTGTCCGGCGGAAGCGCTGTCATCTTTATCGCTTTGCCGACCATCATGATTGTGCTGGCGCGTGGGCGACGGTTTCTGATGGTCTCTTCCTTCGCCGTGTCTGTCTTTGCTGGACTGATGCTGAACCCTTATGCAAGCGGCACCAGCGAGCGCGGCTTTTTCGGTATTGTGAAAGTGCTCGAAATTGATGGCCGCCGCGCCATGATGCACGGCACAACGCTTCACGGTGCTCAGTTCCTCGAAGGGGAACGCGTCCTGAAGCCTCTGACATATTATGGCGCGAACACGCCAATTGGTCAGACTTTCCGCCAATACAATGACGCCGAAACGGTCGGGGTCGTCGGTCTGGGTGTTGGCAGCGTCGCCTGTTATGGCATGCCGGGGCAGGATTGGGTGTTCTTTGAGATCGACCCGATTGTCGTCAATATCGCGAAAGATCCGGACCAGTTCACTTTCCTTTCAGAGTGCCAGCCGGATGCCCGCATGGTGGTTGGTGATGCGCGTGTGCAGCTCACCTATGAGGATGACCGGTTTTTCGATCTGCTCCTGCTCGATGCTTTCAGTTCTGACTCGATCCCCGTGCATCTGGTGACGCGCGAAGCGATGCGGCTCTATCTCAGCAAGCTGGACGATGACGGCGTTTTCATCGCGCATATCTCGAACCGGCATATGGCCCTGGAGCAGGTGTTTGCGCGCCTTGCAGCTCTGGAAGGTGCGGTCGCGCTTGTGCAGAAATACCAGCCGACTGCAGAACAGCGCGAAGAAGGGCAGACCGCAACGCATGCCATGTTGTTCGCCAAGAATGAGGCAGCGCTGTCACGGGCGCTCGCATCTGGTAACTGGGAGCGCATTGAATCGGATGGCAAACGCCCCTGGACCGATGACTACACCAATATTCTCGCGGCTATGCTGGCATTTCATCAGAACTAGTCGCAGACAGGCGCAGCGGTTTTCAGGAATGTCAGATGACAGAAGGCGGCAGTGTCGCTAGCGTCGGGCCATGATTTATACATTTCGTGCTCTGTCTGTGGCATCCATCGCTGCCCTGTCATTCGTCGCTGCGTCCTGTAGCAGCGTTTCTGTCGATCCGTGTTCCCGAGCGGGTGTGGATGCGCGCATGGAGGACAGTCTTTCCGACTATGCCCGAAGCGTTCGCGGCGACATCAACGACATACGCCAGGCGGGCCGGTTCATGGGCGGCGAGACGACCTTTGGCGCGATGCGGATTGCCAAAGCGGTGTCTGCGCTGGAAAATATGATCGATCGGTTCAACAGCGATGTCGTGCCAGACATTCAGGCGATCCAGGATGAGTGCGGCGCTGTTGTGGTGACGCGTGACGTCTTCTTCGAATTCCTTGATGATGCCGGCGTGAACCGGAATGTTCGCGATTGGGCAGACAGAATGGCCAGCATGATTGAGGATGGCGCGGCAGACTAACGCGCTTGACGAAACCGCGCGTTGAGCGCAAGGGGCGGACATGAACCCTATCCTGAAATTCGTGAACCGTATGGATGCTTCTGCGTGGCGATCTGTGATCGTGACGCTGTTGCTGCTGGTCAGCGTCATCAGCATCCTGCTGATGGGGCGGCTGATGCTGTTCACGGGTGAAGAAGACGGTCTGATGGCCGATGTGCAGACTTATCTGCAATCGCTCAGGTCTTCCCCTTTTGGTCTGCTTGCCGTGATTGTGGTGTTCTGCATTCTGGCTTTTCTGGGCGCGCCGCAGTTTGGTCTGATGGGGGCTGCCGTGCTCGCCTTTGGGCCATGGCTGGGCTTTCTCTATGCCTGGATCGGGACGATTGTCTCGGCAAGCCTGACGTTCTGGTGTGGTCGCTGGTTCGGCATATCTCTCGTCAAACGCTATGGCGGTGAATCGATCCAGAGGTTGTCACGTTTCATGGGGCGCAATGATTTTCTGGCGAGCGCAGTGGTGCGAAACGTCCCGACGGCGCCCTTCATTGTTGTGAATATGGCGTTCGGTGCGAGTGAAGCGCGCTTTTTGCACTACGCCGCTGGCGTGGCTGTCGGGATCATTCCGAAAACATTGCTGATGGCGCTTTTCGGACAAGCCGTGGCGCAGAGTCTGGCGGGCAATCCGCTCTTTGCGTTTGGCGCGCTGGCCGCAATGGTTGTGTTGTGGATCGCGCTGATGCTGTTCGCCCGCACACGCATCAAGAACAATGAAAAACCCGTTCCGGCTGAACAGGGTGAAGAAACTGGCGAAAATCACCTCTGATAGCTGTTGTCGCGGTAAAAAGGTGTCGTCGCTCATATAAATCGACATGGAACCGCAAAATTCTTGCGCATTCGGCGGTCGCATTCTTGACTTTACTCAGGTTTCGCGACGATAAGCCCATTATGACTAACGAACTTGTTCTCCTGCTTCGTCTTACCGGGGGCCTTAGTGGCCCCTGTCCGCGTCTTATTTAAGGACTCGGTGCACGGGTCCGCGCGGTCAGGGGATGTCTTCCGAAAGATCAACTGAACAAGCGTGAGCGAACAAGTATGACCGCCGAACCACATATCCGAATTTTTGACACAACCATGCGCGATGGCGAACAGTCGCCTGGCGCCAGCATGACCATGCGCGAGAAGCTCGATCTGGCTGAGCTGCTTTGCGAGATGGGCGTTGATGTCATCGAAGCCGGCTTCCCGGCAGCGTCTACAGGCGATTTTGACTGCGTGCGCCGCATCGCAGAACAGACCGCAAAGAGCGATACGATCGTGTGTGGTCTGTCGCGCTCCACCCCGCAGGACATTGACCGCTGTGGTGAGGCGGTCCGTGCCTCTGGCAATCCGCGTATCCATACATTCATTGCCACCAGCCCGATCCATATGGAGCAAAAGCTCAAAATGGGTGAGAATGCGGTGCTTGAAGCGATTGGCCGCTCGGTATCGCAGGCGCGCAATCTGGTCGGCGATGTCGAATGGAGCGCCGAGGATGCGACGCGTTCCGATTTCGAATTTCTCTGCCGCGCGGTTGATGTCGCGATCTCAGCAGGCGCGCGTACGATCAACCTGCCGGATACGGTGGGCTATGCGCACCCGGAAGAATATGGCGCCATGTTCCGCAAAATCCGTGAAACGGTTCCTGACGCAGACAAGGTGATCTGGTCGGCGCACTGCCACAATGATCTGGGGCTTGCTGTGGCGAACTCTCTGGCCGCGGTCCAGAACGGGGCCGGGCAGATCGAATGTGCGATCAATGGCCTTGGCGAGCGTGCAGGCAATGCGGCGCTGGAAGAAATTGTCATGGCCTTGCGCGTACGCCGCGATGCTTTGAAATGTGAAACCAAGATCGACACGACGAAGCTCGCGCGGGCTTCGAAAATGGTCAGTCAGATCACAGGCTTTCCGGTTCAGTACAACAAGGCGATTGTCGGCAAGAACGCTTTTGCGCATGAGAGCGGCATCCACCAGGATGGCATGCTGAAAAACGCGCAAACCTATGAAATCATGAACCCGGAAGATGTCGGTGTTTCGAAGACGTCTCTGGTGATGGGCAAGCACTCTGGTCGCCATGCATTCCGCGACAAGCTGAAAGCACTTGGCTATGAGTTGCAGGACGAAGCGCTGAATGACGCATTCAAGCGTTTCAAGGATCTCGCAGATCGCAAGAAGCACGTCTTTGATGATGACATCATGGCGCTTGTTGATGAGCAGCTCTCACGCGGTGATGAGCGCATCAGCTTCAAACGTCTGCGCGTGGTCGCCGGTTCTGAGGGACCTCAGACAGCCGAGATTGATCTGGAAGTTGATGGCGAAACGAAATGGACCACGGCACGTGGCAATGGTCCGGTCGACGCTGTGTTCAACGCCATCCGTGAAATCGTTCCGCACACAGCGGTTCTGGAGCTCTATCAGGTGAGTGCTGTCACGCAGGGCACAGATGCTCAGGCTGAGGTCAGCGTGCGTCTGGCGGAAGATGGGATTGTCTCGACAGGACGCTCTGCGGACCCGGACACACTGGTCGCAAGCGCCAAGGCCTATCTGCATGCCTTGAACAAACTGGAAATCCGTCGACAGAAGCGGATCGCTGCCTAAAAGCTGCCACAGTATTGCAATTTCCTCGAAAGCCCAGCAATTGCTGGGCTTTCTTTGGTTTGGTCGAGAGGGAACGGAGTGTTCCATTATAAAGAAAAAACTCCGCATCTCCCCTCTTGCTTTACAAATTGTAAACCGGCACAAGCAAAGAAGGTTGGGGTGTGAGTATGAGTAAAATACAGGGGCAAAACCTCCCTGTGGAATGCGGCGGTTAAAATGATTGGTAGCCTTCTCGGCCTTTTATCTACGGATATGGCGATCGACCTCGGAACAGCGAACACGCTTGTTTACGTTAAAAATCAAGGGGTTGTGATCGACGAACCTTCGGTTGTTGCATACCGGAAGGAAGGCAACCGTAAGATCCCTTACGCGGTCGGTGCTGAGGCGAAAGCCATGCTTGGCAAGACGCCAATCGCAATGGAAGCGATTCGTCCCATGAAGGATGGCGTGATCGCCGACTTCGAAGTGGCCGAAGAAATGATCAAGGCCTTCATTCGCAAGGTTCACAATCGCCGCGCCTTCGTCTCTCCGCTGATCATTATCTGTGTGCCAACCGGTGCGACCCCGGTCGAACGCCGCGCCATTCACCAGTCTGCTCTGCAGGCCGGTGCCCGCCAGGTCCAGCTCATCGAAGAACCAATGGCCGCCGCAATCGGCGCCGGTCTTCCGATTGATGAGCCATCAGGTTCGATGGTTGTCGATATCGGTGGCGGTACGACCGAAGTTGCTGTGCTCTCGCTTGGCGGCATTGTTTATTCCCGCTCCGTACGTGTCGGTGGTGACCGTATGGACGAAGCGATCGTGAACTTCCTGCGTCGCCATGAGAATATGCTGATCGGTGAAATGTCAGCGGAGCGAATCAAAAAGGAAATCGGTACGGCGAAAGTGCCGGATGATGCGATGGGCATGTCCATTGAGATCAAGGGCCGTGACCTGATGAACGGCGTGCCGAAAGAAACCGAGATCACCGAAGCCATGGTTGCTGACGCGCTTTCCGAGCCGGTTCAGCAGATCATTGATGCGGTAAAGACCGCACTTGAAGCCATGCCGCCTGAACTGGCAGCCGATATCGTCGATAAGGGTATCGTTCTGACGGGCGGTGGCGCACTGCTTCGCAACCTTGACGTTGTCATCCGTGAGCGGACACAATTGCCTGTCACGATCGCTGATGATCCACTCAAATGCGTCGTGCTCGGTTCGGGCAAGGTGCTCGAAAACTTTACTTCAATGAAAGGCGTTCTGTCGCCGGAAGTCTGATGGACGCGATAAAAACGGGGAAGCCGTAATGGCAACGCTTGGACGGGACCGAAGGGCTGGGGGTCAGGTCAGGCGAACCGGCGTAATTGTTGCGATCGTCCTGGCCCTTGGCTTCATAGTTGTTCAGACATCACCACGCGTGCGCGAGGCGGTTGCGCCCCTGCGCGCAGGCATGGACGATATTGTCGTGCAAAGTGCATCAAACCTGCCGAGAGTTTCCAGCTGGGGCTTTGGTGGGAATGAAGAACTGCGCCGTCAGCTGGAAGCGCTGCGCGTCGAGAATCGCCAGCTTTCGATCTGGCGCGATGCGGCGACGTCCATGGGCGAGCGCATGTCGCGATATGAAGAACTGCTCAATCTCGAATCCGAATTGATTCCAAACGGTGTGTCAGCGCGTGTCGTGACCGAGACCAATGGTCCGTTCGCGGAAACACGCCTTTCAAATGCTGGCGCGCGTAATGGCGTGAAGGTCGGCGATATTGCGATCAACACCCAGGGCGTTCTGGGACGCATTGTGCGGGTGGGAAATCGCTCGTCGCGTATTCTGCTCGTCACCGACTTTAACAGCCGCGTTCCCGTTATGGGCGAGATCAGCGGTGTGCGTGCGATCCTGGCTGGCGGCAAGGGGCGTGAATACGGACAGCTGCTTGATTCGCCTGAACGCGAAGGGTTCATTCCCGGCGAACAATTGCTGACGACGGGCGAGGGGAATGCCTTCCCGCGTGGCTTGCGTGTTGGCACCATTGTTGAGCTGGAAAATGACTGGGCCGTCGCGCTTGCACTTGCTGAAGCGCCGGTCGATTTCGTACGTATTCTCCCCGCTGTCTCCATTCCGAAGCCCGAAGACGATATGGTTGCGCAGAGCGATGTCGAAGCTCCTGACACATCGGAAGAGACCGAGCCGACCACAGAAGCTGCCAGTGAAACGCCGGAAGCTGCGCCTGCAGCGACGGGAGAGGGGCAATGAACCGCGTCTCCTCCAGCAATGTCCCCATTCCGTTCTGGGACAAGATGGGGCGCACGGGCCGCATGCTTGTCGGCACAGCGATCATCGTGCTGATCGGCTTTGTCGGCATTTGTTATGCGGCGCCGCTGGGCATTCAGTATCTCTGGCCAATCGCGGGCATATGGGCTGCCATTGGCTGGGGCGCGAGCCGGGCATCAATGCGACCGGTTCTGGCACTCATTCTGGTCGGTCTGATGATGGATTTGTCTCAGGGGGCGCCGCTTGGCTGCTGGCCGGCGATCCAGCTGATCGGATATCTGGTGTCGTCGGCTTTTCGTACCCGCACGCTGACCGATACAACCGGTGTGTTCCGCGCACTTGGGGATGTCGCTGCATTTGCTGCAACTTTCTTCTTTGCGCGATGGATTATCGGCGGTTACCTTGGCGGTATGGCCACGCAGGATTTGTTGGGAAACTTCCTGACGACAGGGCTCCTCTATTTTCCCATGCGATCCTTCTTTCTGCTGACCAATGATGAGCGAGTGGGCCTATGAGCAGTCGGTCACGAGATAACAATATTGATGTGACCCGCCGCCTACTCGTCGCAGGGGGCGTTGGTGGGCTTGTGGCTGGCGGTATCGGATCGCGCCTCGCTTATCTGCAGCTGTTCAGCGATGACAAGTTTGTCCGTCTCGCCGATGAGAACGGTCTGAGCCGTGAGCCTGCGCCGTCACGCCGCGGGCTGATTTACGACCGGTTCGGGGAACCCCTTGCGACGCACCGTACGTCCTGGAACGTCTATGCGGCGCGCGAAAATATCGATGATGTGCCAGCGCTGTTGAAGCGGATCTCGCAGATCGTCGAATTCTCTGATGAGCAAATCGAGCGGGTGCTACGCGATTTTTCCCGTGAGCAGCGTTTCATTCCGGTCTCGATTCTCTCGGACCTCACCTATGAGCAGTTTGCGCGATTGAGCGTTGAGCGTCCAAGTCTTCCGGGTGTGGCGATTGATGAGGTCAAGGCGCGGTCCTATCCACGTGGGCGCGATTTTGCCCATGTGCTCGGCTATGTGGCGCGCCCCAACCAGCGCGAGATTGATCAGGCGATTGAGAATCTCGATCCGGAAAAGGACCGGGAACAGATCAACCGGATCAAACGGGTCTACAAACACCCGACCATGCGCATTGGCCGCCTGGGTATGGAAAAGCAGGCTGATGACTGGCTGCGCGGCACGCCGGGTGTTTATCGCTTCGTGAAGAACGCGCAGGGACGTATTCTGGAACGTCTGCCGGACGATGAAACGGCGCCAAAGCCGGGCTCTGATATCCACCTCACGATTGATGCGGGCCTGCAGAAGGCGGCGATTGAGCATTTCGAGGATCAGACAGGCGCGGCGGTCGTCATCGATATTGAGAATGGCGATATTCTGACGCTCGCCTCGACGCCGGCTTTCGATCCGAATGACTTTGTGAACGGCATCTCGGTTCCGGACTATGCGGCGTTGCGTGATGATGAACGCGCTCCGCTCTTCCACAAAGCCTATGATGGCGTTTACCCGCCGGGCTCCACTTTCAAGATGATCGTCGGTTCGGCTGCGCTGCGCGCTGGCGTCGTGACGCCGAATGAGCGGGTCTATTGTTCCGGACGCTATAATCCGTTTGGTGGCCGTGCTTTCCACTGCTGGAAACGAGGCGGTCACGGCCATGTCGACCTGCACACGGCGATCCAGGGCTCCTGTGACGTCTATTTTTACGAAGTTGCACGTCGTCTGGGGCCAGACCTCATCGCAGAAGAGGCCAAGACGTTCGGGCTCGGTCATGACTACACTTTAGGCATGACGGGCGGACGTGAAGGCGTCGTGCCGACCGACGCCTGGAAGCGCAAGCGCTTTGGTGAGCCATGGTATGCGGGCGAGACGCTCAGCTATGGCATTGGCCAGGGCTATTTGACGACATCGCCGTTGCAGCTGGCTGTGATGTGCGCGCGGATCGCGGCAGGAGATGGTAGCCAGATCATGCCGAGACTGATCGGCAATGGTCCATCCTTCGACAAGGACACGCCATATGGCACCATGCCGTCGACCGATATTCTCGATCGTCTTCGCGCGGCCATGTATGCGGTGACGTCTGAGCCGGGCGGTACGGCGCTGCGCGCTGGCGATATCGGCTATCAGGGCATACGGATGGCGGGCAAAACCGGTACGGCGCAGGTGCGTGTCATTTCGACCGCAGAACGGGCAACCGGCGTGATTGGAAACGCTGATCTGCCAAGGCGTCTGCGTGACCACGGTCTGTTTGTCGGTTTTGCGCCATATGACAATCCACGCTACGCCGTTGCTGTTGTCGCTGAACACGCGGTGCGTGGGTCCGGTAACGCCTATCCGATCGCCCGCGAGGTGATGCGCGAAGCGTTTGAACGCAATTCAGCGCGTCAGCCAAATTACCAGTATGCGACTGGCCCTTCCAGCCGGGAGAAGATCTGATGGCCAGCTATGCGCCTTTGAATGATGATTTGCTCTCCCGCTTTCTGCGCATGCCGTGGGTGATGATCCTGCTGGTACTGGGCTTGTCATTGTTCGGCGTGACGGTGCTTTATTCGGCGACCATCACCAATGAAGCAGAAAGCCTGCTGCCGGTAAAACATGCGGTACGTGTGGTCATGGCGTTCGGCTTCCTGCTGATACTGGGCATGATGCCGCTGAATTTCTGGGCCGCTATCGCTTATCCGGTCTATTTCGGCGCGTTGGTGCTGCTTGTCGGCGTTGAATTCTTCGGCTCCACAGGGGGCGGCGCGCAGCGCTGGCTCGAGATTGGGCCGATCCGTGTTCAGCCATCCGAATTCATGAAACTGGCGCTGCTGCTCGCTTTGGCGCGCTATTATCACTCTGTGCTGTCCAGCGGAGACCGGAAGTTTGTCTTTCACCTTCCGGCGCTCATGATGATCATTGCGCCTGTCATGCTGGTCTTCCGTCAACCTGACCTGGGTACAGCCCTGATGCTGGCGGCAACGGGTTTTGCCGTCATGTTTTTTGCCGGGCTTCGTTACTGGGTGATCGGACTGGGTCTGATTTCCAGTGTGGTCGCAGCGCCGCTCGCCTTCTTTTACGTGCTGAAGGACTATCAGCGCGAGCGGGTTCTGACAGCGATCAACCCATCCCGCGATCCGCTTGGTGCGGGTTATCAGATTCAGCAGGCCGAGATTGCCATCGGGTCGGGTGGCTATGATGGTCGCGGCTTCATGCAGGGCACGCAGAGCCAGCTTGATTATATTCCCGAGCAGCACACGGACTTCATCTTCACCGTGATTGCGGAGGAGTTTGGTTTTATCGGCTCGATTGGGCTGATCGTGGCCTGGCTCGCAATCTTCGCGCTGGGCTTCATCATCGCCGGGCGCAGCAAGTCTACCTTTGGATATCTGGCGGCTTCCGGCGCTGTTGTGACGGTCGCCTTCTACGTTTTCGTCAATATCGGCATGGTCAGTGGCTTGTTGCCTGTGGTGGGTGTTCCATTGCCCATGATCTCGTATGGCGGGACGGCAATGCTCACGGTGATGGCAGCGTTTGCTGTCATCTGTGCAACCAATCTCGATCGTGAGCGCCAGATGACCTTTAACAGCTTTTTCTGACGCGATTACAATCCAGCGCTTCCCTTTTCGGGGCCAATTGACCTTTTGTGCGGTTTCGTCATGTTGTGTGGTATCCAACGGGTGGCAAACGCCCCCCGCTAGTCTTTGGGGGAGTAGTATATGGCGTTGCCATCCGTAAGCGGAAAGTCTGACCATTGGGGGTCGCGATTTGGTTTCATCATGGCTGCGGTGGGTTCATCCGTCGGCCTGGGAAATCTCTGGCGCTTTCCTTTTACAGCGGGTGAGAACGGCGGAAGCGCCTTCATCCTGATCTATCTGGCGAGCGTGCTTCTTTTCGGTTTGCCCGTGCTCATGGCGGAATATGCGCTGGGCCGTCACGGTCAACGCTCTGCGATTGCGACACTGCGCAAGATCACGACCGAAGAGAAAAAGCCGTCAGCCTGGGTTGGTATGGGCTGGCTCGGGGCGCTGGCCTCTCTGATCCTGTTTTCCTTTTACATCGTGATTTCCGGTTGGGTGTTCGACTACATCCCGCAAAGCTTCAGCGGCGCGTTCTCCCTGTTCAGCGATGAAGTTGAGCTGCTGAATGCCAATATCGGGCAGTCCGTGGCGGTGATGAATGAACAGATCAAAAGCGTTCATTTGTCCGGGGCTTGCAGCTTTGTCAGCGATGGCGTGATCACGCGTGTTGCAGAGACAGTGGATGGCGCAGAAGTGCTGCGTGATATTTCGGTTGGTGATGTGTCAGCCTGCCGGTTCGCAGAGACGACCGGCAATAAACTCGAGATCTTCATCTATACGGCGATCTTTCTGCTGCTGAACGTCATTGTTCTCGCGCGTGGTGTCCATGGCGGCATTGAACGGGCTGCGGAAATCCTGATGCCGGCTTTCTTTATCATGCTGCTTGGCATGGTTGTTTATGCCTGTGTGACAGGTGACTTCGCAGGTGCTGCGAACTTCCTGCTCACGCCGGATTTCAGCAAAGTGACGTTCAATACCGTGCTGGCAGCTGTCGGGCAGGCCTTCTTCTCACTCAGCGTCGGTAGCTGCGTGATGTTCACCTATGGCGCTTATCTGACCCGAGAGACCAGCATTCCGAAGAACGCAGCACTGGTTGCGGGCGCAGACACTTTTGTGGCGCTGATTGCTGGCTTTGCCATCTTCCCGATCGTGTTTGCCTTCGGCCTCAATGAAGCAGGTGGTCCGGGCCTTCTCTTCGTGACGCTTCCAATCGCGTTTGGTCAGATGCCGACCTTCATTGGTGCGGTCTTCTTCACGCTGGCGCTGTTTGCAGCCTTCACATCCGCCGTATCCCTGCTTGAGGTTGGTGTTTCCTGGCTGGAAGATCAAAAGGCGATTGGCCGCGTAAAAGGCGCCATTGGTCTTGGGGTTCTGATGCTGCTGATTGCCACCGGCTATATCTTCCGCGGTGATCTGATTGACCATGCCGACTTCCTCAGCGGAACGGTCATGCTGCCGCTTGGTGGTGTTCTGATTGGTCTGTTTGCAGGCTGGGTCGTGCCGAAACACATTCTGATCAAGGAACTCGGAGACGGCCTCGTGCTGAACGGGGTTCTGTTCCTGCTGCGCTTTGTGGTTCCGATCGCGATCAGCATCATTCTGATCGTTGGCATTGTCGGCAAATTCAGCTGATCAAATAAGAAAGGCGGCTCTCAGGAGCCGCCTTTTTTCTTGTGTCTTTCAGCTGCGGCCTAGCGGAAGCGCTGAACGAACTCGTCCGTGGCATCGATGAGCGCATTGACGATGCCGGGCTCCAGACTTGAATGGCCCGCGTCCGGAATGATTTTCAGCTCAGAGCTCGTCCATTCCTTGTGAAGCGCCCAAGCCGATGAGAGCGGCGTGACGACGTCATAACGCCCATGAACAATCGTGCCCGGAATACCGTTCAGCACTTTGGCGTTATCGAGCAGCCAGCCATCGGTTTCGAAGAAGCCACCATTCTTGAAGTAGTGGCATTCAATGCGCGCGAAGGCGTCGGTGAAGGCATCATCGTCAAACTGAGGCGGGCGCGCAGATGGCCCCCGAATGGAAAGCGTTTCGCCTTCCCAGCAGGCCCAGGCCCGTGCTGCATCGCGTCGTTCGTCGCCGTGAGGCCCCATCAGGCGTTTGTGGAAGGCGTTGAGCAGATCGCCGCGCTCGGCTTCCGGAATCGGAGCGATATAGCGGTCATACGCATCGGGGAAGAGATTGCTTGCGCCATGCTGGTAGAACCAGTTGATCTCGGACTTCGTCAGCAGGAATATCCCGCGCAGGAGCAGGGCAAGCGCGCGGTCCGGGTGCGTGATGGAATAGGCGAGGGAAAGCGTGGACCCCCAGGAGCCGCCGAACACGATCCATTTTTCAATGCCCAGCATTTCCCGGATCTTCTCGATGTCCGAGATGAGGTCCCAGGTCGTGTTTTCCTCGAGCGTGGAGCGGGGTGTGGATCGTCCACATCCGCGCTGATCAAAGAGGATGACACGAAAGTATCGCGGGTCAAAAAAACGGCGCATGTCCGGGTTGGCACCGCCACCCGGGCCACCATGAAGGGCGATGACCGGGATGCCGTTTACCGGACCGGCATCTTCCCAGTAAAGTTCGTGGAGGTCAGAGACCTTGATGCGTCCCGTTTGTCGTGGCTCGACATGCGGGTACAGCTTTCTTCGTATGGTGGGCATTCTGTTCATGACTGCTTCACCTATACAAAGTCTAATGTGAGATAAAGTCTGGACGAAGTGGGAACAACAGGGTTACCACTTACGTTAAAGAAACACATAATTTTTTCTGGGCGATATCTCATGCGGAATCTGTACCTTGCTGCAGCATTTCTCTGTCTTGGCGGATGTGCGACTGTCACCATACAGCCCGCCAATTTTACGATGTCGCTCAATGAAGAGCAGTCCGAACTCACCAAATCAGCCAAAGCTTTTGCCGACAATGCGGAAGCCGAAGGGTGGATCAAGAAAAGCGACCCAATCGCCTTTCTTCAGTCCAAGCTCTTTCCATCCAGTGATGCGGGTGACAACACGCCGGAATATGTCGAACAGCTGAAAGAAAACTCTGCCAGCCAGACCGAATACCGTCAGAAGCTTATGGCCGATATGGCCAGCGCAACCGCTTCGCTGACGGAACTGAACACAACGGCTGAGACGACCCTTGCAGGAGAGATGCAGCCAGAGCGAGCGGATGTCGCAAGCTTTGAGGATGCGCTGATCGCGGCTCAGAAATGCCGTAAATCCTTTGCCGATGCCAAGGATGAGCTGGCAACCAGTGTCGAGATGGACCGCACGCTTGCCGGTCTCGATGCTGAGATCGAAACCACACGCAGACTGGCTGACGATCTGGCTGCTGCATGGCAGAATGATCTGAACGCCATTTCCTGAGCCGGGGTCAGAATTTTTTCTGCACCCAGTCGGCGATCGCTTCGTTCACATCATCCGGTTTTTCCTGCTGAGTCCAATGGCCTGAACCCTTGATCAGAACACGGTCGAGATTCGGAACGAATTTCTCCATGCCATCAGCCGCCGCTGGTGGCAGAACCGGATCAAGCTCAGCGAGCACCATCAGACAGGGCTGTTCGACAAGATCGACCTGATTGGCCGTCTCGTGCCAGTTCCGGTCAAAATTCCGATACCAGTTGATGCCGCCCCGAAAGCCCGTTCGCTCAAATTCCCGGACATAGAAGTCAAACGCCTCATCAGACATGACGAGGGGGCGGGCCGTGCTTGTATCAAAGGTTTTGAGCGTATCCTTGAGGCTGCTGCCTGCGCGCGTGTCGGGCGAGTTTCCGTCCGCTTCCGGCGGCTTCTGGGCAAAATAGGTGAGCGTTTTTCGGACGTCGTCATCGAGCAGCGCTTCAGCTTCGCCTTCTTTCTGGAACCAGACCATGTAGAAATCTTCGCCAAACCGCTTTGCGTAAAGCTTGCTCGGCTCCATCGGCGCGCGCTTGGTGTAGGGCGTGTTGAGGCAGATGACCGATTTGGTGAGCTCGGGATAGCGAAGCGGCATTTGCCAGACAATGAGACCGCCCCAGTCATGGCCGACGAAGATCACCTCGGTCAGGCCGAGTTCAGCGCAGAGTGCAGCCTGATCAGCGCAGAGCGCCTCCATGTCGTAAGCTTCGATTGCTTCAGGGCAGGCTGACTGACCATAACCACGCTGATCCATCGCGACACAGTGAAAGCCGCGTTCTGCTAAGCCCTCGAGCTGAAAGCGCCATGAAAAGGCAAGCTCGGGGAAGCCGTGAGAAAACACCAGCGTCGGATAGGAACTGTCTTTTGGGCCTGCCTCCCAATAGGCGAAGGTCAGTCCGTCGCGTTTGAAGGTTTTCGGCTTGTCCCAGTCGATCTGCGTCATGTGTCCTCCCGGATTTTTATTTTGTGATACCGATCCAGATAAGCCAGCCCCAGCCAATCAGAAATGACACACCGCCAAGCGGGGTGATCGCGCCAAACCAGCGCGGTGCGCCAAGCGACATCAGATACAGCGAACCAGCAAACAGGATGATACCGATAGCGAACATGACGCCGGGGCCATCAAGACCAGTGAGCCCAAGTTTTTTCGCAAGGCCAAGCGCTGTCAGAACGACGCCGTGACCAAGCGCATAAAGGGTGGCTGTTTCCCACCAACCGACCGCCTTTTCCGTGAGCTTGCCTTCCAGGCCATGTGCGCCGAATGCGCCAAGACCGACAGCGAGCAAACCGAAAAGGGCACCAATTGCGAGAATAGGCATGAGAAACTCCTGAGACTGACGCCGGAAAAAAATGCGCCGCTATTCCGTCGGAATGGCGTAGGTCACGACAGCGTGGCTTGCGGCTTTATCCTGCATAGCACCTCTAATGTCGACTTCAGCTACGGCAAGGCGTCGCCCCATCTTCAAGAGGTTGGCTGTCGCGATGACATCTTCGGCCGGGCAGGGGCGAAGAAAGCTCATATTGAGATTTGACGTGACAGCCATCGGGGTGATGCCGATTTTGGTGAAGATGGCGGCATAGGTTGCGGTGTCGGCGAGTGACATCTGTGTCGGACCGGAAATGACATTGCCTGGGCGAAGCAGATCATTGCGAAAGCGCAGAAGGACCTTCGCCATACCATCGCCGAGTTCGATGATTTCCGGGCGCGTGCGTTCGCCGTCGAATGCCCTGGCGAAAAATTCATTCACCTCCTGCGTGGTCAGATTTACGGCCATGTCCATCTCCCCGATTTCTTATTCTGGCGCGCACTCTAGCCTGACGCGGGGCAAAGAACAGGGTGCCCCGGCGTCATACTGGACGCATGACGTTTCGGCGGTGTATCGCCTGAGCATCGCGCCGCCAAGGCATTGCGGCGTGGGCTTATCAATGCCACACCAGATAAAACAAATGACTTAGAGCGTCTCAGGCGCCGGAATTGATAAGGGATATAGGGAGGAAACATATGCTGACAGCAGGCGACGAGTATCCAATTCACCAGACACCTGAACCGGTTGCGTTTTCAGGCAGCGACCGGAATTTCTATGACCGTTACTTCTTCAATGGCTATTCGAGAGATGGTTCGGTCTTTTTCGGCGGTGCATTTGGTGTTTATCCGCATCTGAACATCATGGATGGCGCCTTTTCCATCCTGAAGGACGGCAAGCAACGCAGCCTGCATTTGTCGCGTGCGCTGAATATGGAGCGCATGGACACTCAGGTTGGTCCGATGAAGATCGAGGTGCTGGAGCCGCTCAAGAAAGTCCGCATCACCATTGAAGAAACCGAAGGTATTGGGGCGACGCTGGAGTTTACAGGCCGCGCTTTTCCAATCGAGGAGCCACGGTTCACCCGGCGCCAGGGGCCGCGTATGCTGATGGATGTCACACGCATGACGCAGAATGGCCGCTGGTCCGGCGAATTGCGGGTTGATGGCGAAGTGATCAAAGTCGATTCGCGGGATTTCTTCGGCACACGGGACCGCAGCTGGGGTGTCCGGCCAATTGGTGCAGCTGATGCACAGCCTCTTATCCCGGCGATGGAATTCCAGTTCTACTGGATCTGGACGCCGCTGAATTTTGAAGACCGCGCTGTTTATTTCCACGTCAATGACGATGCACTGGGCAAATCCTGGAACACGAAAGCCATGCATGTGATGGATGGTTCCAGCGCAGATGAGCTGGAGCACATGTCGGCTTGCGCGATCGATGTGACCTATAAATCCGGAACGCGTCGCGCATCTGGCGCTGTTCTGCGGATGAAGGATCAGGCTGGCCGGGACTATCAGGTCGACATTACCCCGCACCATCATTTCCAGATGAAAGGCATTGGCTACACCCACCCGGAATGGGGCCACGGCAGCTATCATGGCGAGGCGGTGAATTATGTTCGCGAGGAATACAAGCCAGCGGAGCTGAACTGGATGGAGCCGTCGAATGCGCACATTCAGGCGATCTCAAAAGTGGTTCTGACCGATCCAGACGGCAAAACTCACAATGGATTTGGTGCCTTTGAACAACTTTTCATGGGTCCGCATGAACCTTCTGGTTTCAAGGACGTTCTAGACCCAGCGAAATAGGATCACCTCACCCGGCTTCCTGAAGATCGCCCTTTTATTGCCACTGTGATGCACACAAGGGTAGTAGAAGGGCGTCGCGTTATGTAGCGTCGGTGTGAGCAGGGTTGTTCGGGTGGACGGGTATTGAGTGCGTTTCAGTTAAATCAGAACGATGGCCGAAACGTGTTGGTGGTCGAAGGCGACTGGACCATTGATACCATTGGCCGCCTTGAGAAGGATCTGGTGGCACTGCCATCGCTCCATCAGGATATCTCGGTCGACGTTTCCAATCTTGGTGCGCTGGACACAGCTGGCGCTTTCCTGATCGCGCGTACGGTTTCTGAAATAGAGGCGGAAGCGCCCGAGCATATCGATCTGATTGGCGATCACCCCCAGGCTGAGACCTTGTTCCGTTTGGTGCAAACCGCGTTTGAGCCCGGTGAGGATGCCAAGCCCTATCGTTTCAGCGTCATTGATCTGCTTGCGCGCATTGGCGAAGGCGGGCTGGAGTTTTTGCGCGAAGCGCGCTCGACGCTCAGCTTTCTCGGCCGGTCGGCTGTCACCACGGTCAAGCTGCTTCTGACGCCGCATCGTATTCGCTGGACCAGCGTGGTCGCCATTATGGAGGAGGCAGGTCTCGATGCGCTCCCTATTGTGGCATTTCTCTCCTTTTTCATCGGCGTTGTGATTGCCTTTATCGGCGCGACCATTCTCGGTCAGACCTTTGGTGCGACAGTGTTCACGGTCGATCTGGTTGGCTGGGCCATGCTGCGTGAATTCGGGGTGGTTCTGACCGGCATTCTGCTGGCCGGGCGAACAAACTCATCCTTTACCGCCCAGATCGGCTCCATGCGGATGCGTCAGGAAGTCGACGCGATGAAGACCTTTGGTCTCGACCCGGTCGAAGTGCTGGTCGTGCCGCGTATTCTGGCCATGTTGGTGATGACGCCCTTCCTCACATTCGCGGCAACGCTGTCCGGCCTGTTTGGCGGATTGGTGATCTCCTGGCTGGTGCTCGATATTTCGCCCATCCTGTTCATCACACGCTTGCAGGAAATGGTGCCGGTTCGGAATTTCTGGGTTGGCCTGTCCAAGGCGCCGGTATTTGCGCTGATTGTTGCGATTATTGCATGCCGTCAGGGCCTTCTGGTCGGCGGTGATGTGCAATCGCTCGGCAAGGCAACCACGGCATCTGTGGTTCAGGCAATCTTCCTGATCATCGTCACGGATGCCATCTACGCCATGGTGTTTATGGAGCTGGGCATTTGAGCGATCCGGTCATCCATATCAGAGGGCTCAAAACCCAGTTCGGTTCGCATGTGGTGCATGAGAACCTCGATCTCGAGGTTGAGCGCGGTGAAACCATCGGTGTGATCGGGCCATCAGGTTGCGGCAAATCGGTTCTGCTGAATCAGATTGTGGGCCTGCTTCAACCGGCAGAAGGCGATATCGAAGTGTTCGGCCACACGCTCAACCAGCTGTCATCTCGTGAGCGTCATGCGCTGGAACGGCGTTGGGCCGTAATGTTTCAGGATGGTGCTCTGTTCTCAAATCTGACCGTTCGGGAAAATGTCATGGCGCCGATGCGCGAGCATACCGATCTGTCTCTGACCCTGATGAAGGAGCTGGCCGATCTGAAAGTGCTGATGGCGGGGCTGACAAGCACGGCCGTGAACAAGCGTCCTTCAGAACTGTCCGGCGGCATGCGAAAGCGGGCGGCACTGGCCCGCGCGCTGGCGCTGGACCCGGAATTGCTGTTCCTGGACGAGCCGACGGCAGGACTTGATCCGATTACGGCTGGCAGATTTGATGAGCTTGTGCGCGAACTCAGCAAAACCCTGGGTTTAACTGTCTTTCTCGTGACCCATGATCTCGACACGCTGAAATCCACGTGTGACCGTATTGCTGTCATACTGGACAAGCATATCAAATACATCGGTCCGTTGCAGGAGATAGCTCGAATTGATGATCCGTGGATCAAGGAATATTTCAGCGGCCCGCGCGGTCGAGCGGTGGTAGATTAGTCATGGAAACACGTGCGAGTTACGCCCTGGTCGGGGCTTCCATCATTGCCGGTGTCATTGCGTTTGTCGGCTTCATTCTCTGGCTTGGGCAGGTTCAGTTCAATCGGTCCTACGCCGAATACGATGTGGTGTTTGTCGGGGCTGTGAACGGGCTCTCTGAGGGCGGGCAGGTGCGTTATCTCGGCATCAATGTCGGTGAGGTCACGGACCTTCATCTTGATCGCACACAGCCAGACCGTGTCATCGCACAGATACGGATTGATGCGGCGACGCCGGTTCGCGAGGATTCCAAAGCGGCGCTGGATTTTGCCGGTTTGACGGGTGTGACCTTTATTCAGATCAAGCCGGGTGAGGCGAGTTCGCCTTTGCTGCCAAAGCGGACAGGGAATAACCGTCCAACGATTGATACCGAAAAGACGCAACTCGCTGAGCTCTTTTCCAGCGGTGCTAACGTTTTGTCTGATGCTCAGATCACGGTGAACCGTATCAACGAGCTGCTGGATGAGGAAAACCGGGAAAGCCTGAAGTCCATTCTGACAAACATCGAAACGATCAGCGGCGCGTTTGCAGAGGATGAGGAACTGATCACCAGTGCCAAGGATGCCATGGCGGCGCTGACAGGCGCGGGCGAGGCGGTCGGCAATGCGGCCAATTCCTTCAATACGCTCGGTACGGATGCGCAGGCGAGTCTGGGAGAGATCACCGAGTCCGCGAAGACGCTGTTTGCGGATGCGAGCCAGACCATTCAACGTGCGGAAGCCGCTATCGGGCAAAGCGAAGCGGCGCTGCGTGAGACCCGCGAAGCCATTCAGAACCCAACGGTTGAGGCCATCGAAGAAATTCAGCTGCTGGCGCAGGATCTGAGGCTTCTGGTTCGCAGGCTCGACCGCGTGGCAACCGATATCGAACAAAACCCACAGACCCTGATTCAGGGCTCACCAAAACCATATCGAGACAGATGATGAAAACGACCTGGGGGCTGGTTCTTGCTCCACTCTTGCTGACAGGCTGTGTGTCGGTTCTTCCGGAGCCGGTAATCCCTGACGGGCTTTATCGCCTGGAACCTGAAGAAGATATCGGGCCGGTCGATAAGATCACCTTGCCGGTGGATATCTCGATCTATGAGCCAGACGGACCGGTTCTTCTGCTCAGCGAGAACTTCGTCTTTGAAGATGATGATGGCTCATTGTCGCTTCTGAAAGCCGCTCAGTGGAGCGATGATGCGGCACGTCTTCTGCAAATCCGATTGCTGGAGCGCTTGTCCAAACTGTCGCCGGACTCAGAAGGCGTCGCGGTCAGCGAGCGAGCTGGCGCACGCACGGGTGCGGAGCTGCGTTGGCAGGTCCAGAATTTTGTTATTCGGGACGACAGCGCTGTCGTGAAACTCCAGGCAACAGTGCTTTCTGCACGTCGTCGCACGGTGATCGGTCAGTTCCCCGTTGTGGTGAAAGAACCTTATTCAGGTCAGGCAAGCCGTGAAGGCGTACAGGCGCTGATCCGGGCGGCACGTCAGGCCGCTGATGAGGTCGCGGTGAAGCTTCCCGAATACCTTTACGAGATCGAGCTGAAAGCCGAGTCCAGCAACAAATAAGCCGTCAGGCGCGGTGACGCGGCGGCGCGGCTTTTCTCTGATTCCGACAAGGCGCGGAGCGCGTCTGGTTCTTCGACCGAAACGAAGCGCTCCGTCGCATTTCGGAAGGAAGCGTCATCCTGCAGGCGGAACATGATGGACTGAACAGCGGCGCCTGTTTGCTCTCGTACGGTCCGGCGGCGCTGAATGTCTCCACGGCGCGCAGCATTCGCAATCTTGCGGATCTCCTTGGCGTTGATCATGCCAGCAAGCGTGATGCCCAGCTGCTCGATTTCAGACAGCACATAGCGAGCGGACTCGTCGCGCTCTTCGGCGGGCGTCTCCAGACCGGCCAGCAGATCTTTCCAGCTCAGACCTGCAGGCTGTTGTTCGACCATGTTGAACGTGCTCGGATCGGTATCGTCCGGTTCTTCGCCAATGGGCGCACGTGAAAAGGCTTCTTTCGCGAGCTGCGCTGCGATGGGCATGGGCGGTGTATCGTCATCGTCCTGATCATCGTCTTCCCGGTTGACGTGAGCGGCATCTGATTTTGGCGGGTCGGGCTGTTTGGGTTGTGCCGCCGCTGCCTGGGCTTGACTGCTCGGTGAACCGGTCACGGGTTTGGGCGGCGTAACGTCTTCGTCCTGGCGTGGCCGCAGTGAAGGTTTTTCCGGAGCGGGCGGGGGAGGCGTCTCATTGCGCGTTGGCTGTTGGGGCTCCTGTGCCGGCGCATCTGCGCCCGGATCATAGATACCATTCAACAGCGCTGAGGCGCGCTCGATACGCAGGCGTGCGCGTTCAAGACCGGCTTCTGCCGCAGACGTTGCGCGCGTCGCGGCGCGGAACATCAGGTCGCTCAGTTCTTCAATCCGCTTTTCGGTTTGCTCAGCCTGAGCACGAGCTTCAGAACCAGCCGATTTCGTCGCCGCTTCAGCAGAGAGGCCCGCCTGCTTCAGTTCTTCCATCGCCTTTCTGGCATCTTC
This sequence comes from Ponticaulis profundi, assembly GCF_042659465.1. Lineage (NCBI taxonomy): Bacteria > Pseudomonadati > Pseudomonadota > Alphaproteobacteria > Hyphomonadales > Hyphomonadaceae > Ponticaulis > Ponticaulis profundi. The sequence continues at coordinate 37,368 of NZ_JBHSSW010000004.1, forward strand.
GACAGCTTCCCGCGATTGTTCACGGATAAAGTTTGCGGCTTCGCGTGTGCCGTCCAGCGCGCTGGCGACGGCAGCGTTCAGGCTGTCACCAGTTTCAGCGGCCGCAGAGACGGCAATCTCGCTGGCCTTGACCGCCGAGTCGACGGTTTGAGCCGATTTCTTGAGGCGGTTCTCGACTTCAACAATCAGCGCGGCAATCTCTTTGGCGCGATTTTCACCTTCGATCGTCATGGCGTCGAGGCGTTCCAGTCGCTCGCCCAGCATGCGGCCGGAATTGTCGAGCGCGGTCAGTCGGCTCTGAAGCGCCTCGTCCGCTTTGGAAACTTCCTGCTGCGCTTCACGGGCGGCCTCCACCATGATGCGGGCCTGTTTCGGAATCGCGTCTGACATGGTGGCGGTTTGCTGTTCGACGGCTTCCGTCAGCTCTTTGAGTGCCAGACGGTCCGCGGTCAGCTTCTCGATCATTTCCTGAATAGAGGCGCGATTGCGCTCGACATTCTTGGTGACGTCAGCGCGCTCTTTCGTCAGCGTATCCTTGAGCTTGGCGAGGGAGGCGTATGAGCCTTCAATCAGCTCGTTCACCTTTGCAGTCTCAGTCTTGACCGATTCAGACAGTGTTTCGACGCGGGACCCAGCGGCCTCGGCTGGCATCAGCAAAAGATGCGATGCGCGCAGGATCAGCATGTTTGCGCGAGAGTTTCGTAAGGATTGGCGGCCCAGAAAGCCTGCCATCACCATTCCGATCGCGGAGCCGAATGTCAGACAACCGCCAGCAATGAACCAGATCGGATCGAGGCTTGCGAAATTGGACGGTCCGACAATGGCATAAGCGCCTGCAGCGACACCGGCACAGATGGCCATTGCGCCAATGATACCGCCTGCAAGAAGTGCGTTCCCGCTTTCACGGATGGCCTGAAGCTCACTTTGCGTGTCTTTCAGGGCCTGAAGATAGTGTTCATCATTACTACGAGACATGGTTAAGCATCATGCCCCATAAAAAAAGACGATGCGACCATTCTGTGCGGTAAATGCCAGATTAAAGGTGGAAATGTTACGAACGGAACCATTCTTCGCGGCAAAGCGAATTCGATTCCACATGAGATGCCTTGAGAACAAGAAACTCCTGTTCAGAAGAACGCTCAGAAATCTGCATGTTCAGACGAACATTTGGTTGTGCCTCTTCCGTCTTCGATTCGGTGTAATCAACACCAATCCAGCTTAGCAAAACTGCCAGGATCACATCACGAACGATTATGAGGACTTCCATCTCGATTTCTCCACCCCAGTATGGATGCTTGCACTATCGCCTAAAACGGGAGTTTAAACAAGTTTCCAGCAGCCGGTTTTTGATGAAACCCTGTTAATGGATTGCGACTAAAAGTCGTCTCTGGATGGAGGCTGAGATGTCGGGTTTGATTGCACGCAGGAAACTACACGAAAACACCGCCGGCGATGCTGAACTGGCGGATGAAGTGCTTGGCATCTTCCTGGAACAGGTTGATCTCTGGGGCAAAATGCTCAACGCAAAGGATGAGCCCAGCCGATGGGCAGATGCGGCCCATACGATCAAGGGCGCCGCTCTCGGGATCGGGGCAGAACAGCTGGCCGATGCCTGTAAAGTCGCTGAACAGGCGGGCCGCTCCGATGAACCGCCAAGTGCAACAAAGGCGGCGGTTCTGCTCAACGATATTCGCGATTGTCTGATGCCAACGCTCGATGAGGTGGCGAAAATCCGTCACGAAATTTCTGTGTCGGGGTCTTTCCGGGCGTCGTAAGAGGCATACTCATAGGCGATCGAACGATCGATCAGCGTGCGCCAGACGGGTTCTGCAATGGACGCGCTCAGGCCTTCGCTTTCGCAAGCTGCGAGGACTTTCTGGACCACGTCTTCAATGCGCCATTCATCACGTACCGCGCCGCGATTTGGTTTGATGCGGGCCGCAGCGTCCATGAAGGATTGGCGCTCTGCGAGGATGGCGACCAGAACGCGATCGATGCGGTCAATTTCATAGCGTACATCCGCCATGGTTTCTGCCGACTGCGCCGTGTGTTTGCGCGGATCGGAAGGGTAACTTGTCATTCGAAAACTCGCTTCGACGATGGAATAAACTGGGCTCCATTTGGAATGTTTTGGCCGCGGCGTCTAGGTGCGCCGCGTAATCATTCCAGATGGGCTGCATTAGCGTGCAAAACGCGCCCAGTTCACAAACTCTGTGGCCTGATAAACCTTGTCATCATCTTCGCAGTCCTCAGGCTCCTGTATGGCAAGCGTGTTGACCGAGTTACGAATGGCTTCTGCGAGTTTCTCCGGACGACCCAGCAGGAAGCCCTGAATTTCGTCGCATCCTTCCTCACGCAGAAAGTCGAGCTGCAGTTCGGTTTCGACGCCTTCGGCCAGCACCGGAATCTTGAGATTCTTGCCGAGTGACAGAACCGAGCGAACCATGGCCTTGGACGCATTGCTGGTTTCGATCTCTGTCATGAAGAACCGATCCAGCTTGATCTTGTCGAACGGAAAGGCGCGCAGAATTTCGAGCGATGAATAACCCGTGCCGAAATCATCGAGCGCAACGCATACGCCGAGCGCCTTGATCTGGCGAAGAATATGCAAGGAGCGGTCCCGGTCCGACAGAATGGCTGTTTCGGTGAGTTCGACTTCCAGACGATGCGGGGCAAGACCGGTTTCAATCAGGTTTTGATGGATGATGCGCGGGAGTTCCACTTGCATCAGCTGCAGAGGAGACAGGTTGACGGCGACTTTCTGGCCATCTTTCCAGCTCGCCGCATCCCGGCATGCACGGTTCAGCACCCATTCGCCGAGCGCAATGATGAGATTGTATTCTTCAGCAATCGGGATGAAGACCGCGGGTGAAACCGGCCCCATGGTCGGGTGTGTCCAGCGCAGCAATGCTTCCATGCCGCATACCTTGCCGGACTGAACCGAGGCCTGAAGCTGATAGTGAAGCTCAAGCTGATCATGTTCCATGGCGTGGCTGAGTGCATTGGCAATCTCGCGCTTCTGACGGATTTCAGCGTCCATGGACGGCTCATAGAAGCACACTTTGCGCGATGGGTGCAGTTTGGCGCGGTACATGGCGAGGTCGGCATTGTTGCGTAGCTCGTCGCTCGACTGACCATCAGTTGGAAATTTGGCGACGCCGAAACTGCCGCTCGTCGTAATGAGCGTTTCTTCAAACATGGCCTGAATGTTCAGCGCGCTTTCCAGGCGTGCGATGAACGCATCCAGCGTTGCTGTCTTGTCGTAGACGACTGAGGCTGCAAATTCATCGCCGCCCATGCGTGCGATATTGATGTCCGCCGACAATTCACCGATCAGCGATGTGGCGAGCGTGCTCAGAACCTCATCCCCGGCGCGGTGGCCATACATGTCATTGATTTCCTTGAAGCGGTTCAGATCAATGACGATGACAGCGAGTTTCTTGTTGAGCCCGTGTGCTTTCTCGATCTTGCGATCCAGATCTTCAATAAAGGCGTTTCGGTTCGGCAGACCGGTCAGGGAGTCGGTCATCGCCATTTTCAGCAGCTGCTGATAGTTATCCTGACGGGTGTCATGGTCCAGGAAGAAGCTTGCCAGGCCCAGGCCAATCACAAGAATACCACCAATCGCTGTCGCAATAGAGAGCGCCTGAAACGTCGCTGCATCCATCGGGGCATCGCTTAGCTGCAGGGGATAGATCTGCATCGCTTCCATCCCTGTGAAGTGAACGGATACGACGCCGGCTGCGAACAGAAGCGTTGCCGGGATGTTGAAGCGGGACTCCTTGTAACGCAGGAAAGCAAAGCCTGACAAAATCGAGAACGCGCAAACCAGCGCGACGGACGCTGCAATGTATTCCAGTTTCCACGACACCAGCCCGTCAACACGATATGCCATCATGCCCACATAGTGCAGGGTCGCGATGCAAAGGCCCATAAGCGTGTTTCCAAGGACAGCATTGAGCTGCGTTGGTTTCGATATGTTCAGGCAGATTGCGATAAAGAAGCCGAATGTCGGGAGCAGCAGCGAAAGCATTGTGAGGACCGGGTCAATCGTCACCGGCACACCAGCATCAAAAGCCAGCATGGAAATGAAGTGGGTACACCAGACTGAGACCGTCAGCGCGATGGACGAGATCGCCGCCCATGCAATGCGCGCACGTCCTTTGACCTGATAGGCACGCCGGACCAGCTGAATAAGTGTCAGTCCCCCGGCCAGGCAGATAAACGCAGCCAGAGCTACGAGCCGCAGGTCATGTTCAAGCGTTATACAGGAAATTACATTGATCATCGGGAAGTCGTCACAGGCCTCTTTCGTTCGAGTACCTGAGTAAACAGATCAGATTAATATGCTGTGTTGGGGCGCGCCAAATTTAGATCGTTCGCTTAACTTGTTTACACAGAAAAAGCCGACTTTTCAGCCGGCTTTTTAAGGTTTCGCGCGATGATGGAAGCTGATTGCTTTACTATCAGCTTAGATATCGCTGAAATTAGTCAGCGAACGCCTTTTCGATAACGAATTGCGCAGGCGTCGCGTTAGAACCTTCAACAAGGCCGGCTTCCTCGCAAAGGGCTTTGGTGTCCTGCAACATGGCCATCGAACCGCAGATCATGACGCGATCTGTTTCAGGGTTCAGTGGCGGAACGCCCAGATCTTCAAACAGTTTTCCAGACTTGATGAGGTCAGTGATACGCCCCTGACGCGGATAGTCTTCGCGTGTGGCTGAGTTGTACAGACGGAATTGGTGCGCATACTCGTCGCAAAGCGGGTCGTCTTTCAGGCCTGCCGCCAGTTCCTCGCCATATGCAAGCTCTGCCACTTCGCGGCAGGTTTGCGTCAGAATGACTTCATCAAACTTCTGATACGTTTCCGGATCGCGCATCAGGCTGGCGAAAGGCGCAACGCCTGTGCCTGTTGAGAACATATAGAGGCGCTTGCCTGGTACCAGAGCGTCATGCACGAGCGTGCCGGTTGGCTTCTTGCCGAGCAGAACTTTATCGCCTGGTTTGATATCACCGAGGCGAGAAGTCAGCGGACCGTCCGGAACCTTGATCGAGAAGAATTCCAGTTCCTCATCCCATGCAGGGCTCGCAATAGAGTAAGCGCGCAGAAGCGGTTTGCCGTCTTCCCTTGGCAGACCGATCATCACGAATTCACCCGAGCGGAAACGGAAAGTTGGTGGACGTTCAATCCGGAATTTGAACAGCCGGTCCGTATAGTGGTGGACGGACAGCACTTCCTGTTCGGTCGGCGCGTTCGGGCTGACTTTCTTCGGCGGATTACCTGCGGTCTGTGTCACGCTCAATGTTTCTTCTTTCAAGTTGCGAACTTTTATCAACTGGCTTCTAACCACGCATATGCGTTTGTGCAACGAGGCATCAAGTCACGCTGCGGTGAAAGGCTTTGTGAGATTAGCTAAACTCCGACGATTTCGTCGCGAACAGCTTCAGCCTTCAGCCATTTGATAAAGGTCCGTGCTTCAATAGTTTGTGTGCGTCCGCGCGGCCACACAATGTGATACGCGAAATCAATGACGGTTGAGCCGTCAGCAAAGGGAGCCACCAGACGTCCGGATGCCAGATCGGCCGCTGCAATCGCTTTTTTCGCAAGCGCAACGCCGCGCCCTGTAGCAGCGGCCTCAATCACCAGAACAGCCTGGTTGAAACGCGGGCCGCGCGTCGCATCAACATCCTCGACGCCGCGCGCTCGCAGCCAGCTGGTCCAGTCAGGGCAGGAAGGGTCTTTTTCAGGGCTCTCATCGTGCAAAAGCGTATGCCGGGCGAGATCAGCCGGGCGATTGATGGCATCCGGGCCTTCCATCAGGCGCGGAGAGCAGACCGGCAAGACCGTCTCTTCGAGTAGTTTTTCTGATTTCAGGCCTTCATAGACACCGCGGCCATAGCGAATGGCGAGGTCGGTATCGGCGGTGTTGAAGTCCGTCAGCCCCATATCCGCCGAAACCCAGGCCTCGATTTCAGGGTGTTCCTGATGAAACCGGTCGAGCTTTGGCGCCAGCCATTTCGTGGCGAAGCTTGGTGCACAGGAGATCATCACCTTACCCTTGCGCGCCGGGGCACGCATGATCCTGCCAGCCTCGATCAGTTTATCGAAAGCTTCCCGTACCATGGGCAGGGCAGCCTGCGCCGCATCGGTCAGCAATACCTGTCTGCCCGTGCGTTTAAAAAGCGGCACATTCGTGTATTCTTCCATCAAACGAATTTGCTGACTGATGGCACCAGGTGTTACATCAAGCTCGTCAGCTGCCTTGGTGAAGGACAGATGTCTGGCGGCGGCTTCAAACGCTTTCAGCGCATTCAGCGGCGGCAGGCGATCTTTGGAGTCAGGCATGTTATGATCAGGCTCCTGAGTGAGCTATGGCGGTACGCGAAATGCCCTGAAGCTGCCATAGGCTAGGATGAGAATATCTAACAAGTCGTCTTAGAGGTGTCACCTTGTGGTAATTTTGCAAGTTGCCATTTTCGCAATGAGCTCAAAACCTAGGAATTAAGAGGCAATTTTGGACCTGTTTCCTGTCTTCTTCGGAACAAAAGACGTCTCCGTCGTCGTTGTCGGCGGTGGTGAGAACGCACGTCGCAAGGTTCGATTGCTCGCGAAAACCCACGCACACATTCATGTTTGCGCTGATCAGCTTGCGCCTGCCTTTGCAGATGAATTCCAGGGACGCATCGAGACAGCCCCGTTCGAACACCTGTCAGAGCTTCTAAACGACGCAAAATTCGTCATCGTCGCATTGGAAGAGGACGACCGGCTTGAGGCCGTTCTGGCGGATGTGAGAGCGGCACGCTTGCCTGTGAACGTTGTCGACCGTCCGGAGCTTTGTGACTTTACCGTTCCGAGCATTCTGGATCGTGGCAGTGTTGTCGGAGCGATTGCAACCGGGGGTGCGGCGCCTGTTCTGGCACGGAAGATCCGCGCACAGCTTGAGGCGCTCATGCCGAAGCGTCTCGGTGATCTTGCAGATTTTGCCCGGAGTTTTCGCGGTGCTGTGAAGTCCCGCTTTGCTGATGAAGCTGACCGAAAATCATTCTGGGAAAAGGTTTTCTCTGGTCCGATTGCCGACAAGGTGCTTGCGGGTGAAACCGACGATGCACGTATGGGCATGCTGCGCGAGCTTGAGGAGACCAGCAACAAACAAGGCGTTGTTCACATTGTCGGCGCGGGTCCGGGTGATCCGGAGCTTCTGACGCTGAAAGCGCTGCGCGTGTTGCAGGATGCTGACATTGTTTTTTACGACAAGTTGGTTGGTGACGGTGTGATGGACCTCGTGCGCCGTGACGCTGAACGTATCAGCGTTGGAAAGAGCAAGGGCAATCATTCTGTTCCGCAGCCGCAAATCCATGAGTATCTCATTGAAGCGGCGCGCGCCGGTAAACGTGTTGTGCGTCTGAAAGGCGGCGACCCGTTTATTTTCGGTCGCGGCGGCGAGGAATTGCTGGCCCTGCGGGAAGCTGGAATTGATGCATATGTCGTTCCGGGCATTTCATCAGCGCTCGGCTGCGCCGCGAGTACCGGTGTGCCGCTGACGCATCGAAATCTGGCGCAGTCTGTGACGTTCGTTACGGGGCACGCCAAGAATGGTGAAGCGCCGGATCTCGACTGGCCATCTCTGGCACGCGCCAATCAGACCGTCGTGGTCTATATGGGCGTCGGAACGGCGCCGGATATCCAGAAACACCTGATCGAGGCTGGGCGGTCGGCTCTGACGCCGGTTCTGGTCGTCGAAAATGGCACACGCGACAATGAGGTCCGGGCAACCGGGCGCCTCGAACATTTATCCGAACTGATCGAAACACGCGGAATTCGCGGGCCTGCGCTTCTCATCATTGGTGAGGTGGCAAGCCTGTCAGAAGACGCAATCGCTGAAGCACAAACCTTGTTGGAACACGCCGCATGACCTCTGTTCGTCCTAAACTCTCTCCTGATACGCCAAAAGTCATCACCGCATGGGATGTGCGCACTGGTGTCACGGTCTATCGCACGTCCAGGCCGGACTGGTCTGAAAGCCTGAGCGATGCAGCCATCCTCAAGGGAGAGGACGCCGAAAGCGCACTTGCCGCGGCCAAGGAAGAAGAGACACTTGTGCTCGATCCTTATGTCATGGAAGTGACGGAAGATGGCGCTGTGAATGGTCGTGAAACCCTGCGCGAAAGCATTCGGGCGCGCGGGCCGACGACACACCCTGAGTATCACAAAACGGTCTGAGATGTGTCCATGCCACAGCGCGATATTGAAAAACTGACGCTTTACGGAAACACGATTTCCGGCAACTGCATGAAGCCGAAATGGACGGCTGACCTGCTGGGCATTTCGTATGACTGGGTCGAGATCGACATTCTCGCCGGCGATACGCAAACCGAAGCCTTTCTGGCGCTCAACCCGGTCGGCCAGGTGCCATTCGCGCGCTGGCCGGATGGACGCGTCCTTCCGCAGTCAAATGCTATCATGCTGTATCTTGCCGAAAGCGCGCAAAGCGATCTCATCCCAGTGGACCCGTTCCGCAAGGCTCAGATGATGAGCTGGTTGTTCTGGGAGCAGTACTCACATGAAACGGCGATCGCTGTGCGTCGCTTTCAGAAGCATTATCTCAAAAAATCTGATGACGAGATCGATCCAAATCTTCTGTCCAAAGGGCGCCGTGCGCTCGGCGTGATGGAGATGCAGCTCACCTACACAGACTGGATTGTCGGTGATGAGATGACACTCGCAGATATTGCTCTGGTTGCTTATACGCGCCTTGCACATGAGGGCGGATTTGACCTGGGCGAGTTCCCATCCGTAGAACGATGGGTCAGTCGTACAGAGCATGCGCTGGGTATTGGCCACGCCATGCCGCGCGAGGGAGCAGCATTATGAGCCGTGCAGAAAACAGCATCAATTACATTGAACTTCCGATGACGGACCCGGAGCCGGTCATCATGTTTTACGAGACGGTTTTTGGCTGGCATTTTCAGCGCTGGGGCGCTGACTATATCAGCTTTGAAGGCGCAGGCATTGATGGTGGCTTTAACGGGCAGGACAAACTGCCGGTTTCGAAGCCTGGCACGCTTGTGATCCTCTACTCCAAAGAACTCGAGAAGAAACGAGATCAGATCAAAGCCGCTGGCGGCAAGATCATCCGCGACATCTACCCATTCCCGGGTGGACGGCGGTTCCATTTCGAAGACCCCGCCGGCAATGAGCTCGGCGTCTGGTCAGAAAAGGCTTGATACATGTATCGTTATGACGAATTCGACGCCCGGATTGTCAAAGACCGCGTTGCCCAGTTCCGTGGGCAGGTTGAGCGCCGTCTGAAGGGCGAGATTACCGAAGACCAGTTCAAACCGCTGCGTCTGATGAATGGTGTCTATCTGCAGCTGCATGCCTATATGCTGCGGATTGCCATTCCGTATGGCACGCTGAGCGCACGGCAAATGCGCGCGCTCGCCCGTGTCGCACGTGACTATGACAAGGGCTATGGCCACTGGACGACCCGCCAGAACATTCAGTTCAACTGGGTCGCGCTGAAAGACATTCCGGACGTTCTCGACTTGCTTTCAGACGTCGAAATGCATGCCATCCAGACCTCCGGTAACTGTATCCGCAACACCACGTCGGACCAGTTTGCAGGTGCGACGGCCGAAGAGATTGAAGATCCGCGCCCCTGGTGTGAGATCATCCGCCAATGGTCGACCTTCCACCCGGAATTCACGTATCTGCCGCGCAAGTTCAAAATCGCTGTGACGGCTGCTGAGCATGACCGGGCCGCTGTTCGCGTGCATGACATCGGTCTGCACATGAAGAAGAATGGTGCAGGCGAGACCGGCTTCGAAGTGATCGTTGGTGGCGGTCAGGGGCGTACCCCTCATGTCGGCACGACCATTCGTGACTTCATCGCCAAGGAAAACCTGCTTGATTATCTGGAAGCCATTATGCGGGTCTATAACCGCTTTGGTCGCCGCGATAACAAGTACAAGGCGCGCATCAAGATCCTCGTCAGCGAGACAGGCGCTGAGGAATTCACCCGTCTGGTCGAAGACGAGTTCGCAGCTCAGCGTAATTCCGAAAAGATCGAACTGCCTCAGGCTGAGATCGAGCGCATTGAGAACTACTTCGCGCCGCCAGCCTTCGAAGATGGCCTGTCAGCCGAGTCCGATGCGTTTGAGCGCGCCAAGGCTGCAGATCCGGCCTTTGCCCGCTGGGCACGCGTTAATCTGCGCGAACACAATCAGGCGGGCTATGGCATTGTCACCATCAGCTGCAAGCCGATCGGCAAACCACCTGGGGATGTCAGCGATACGCAGATGGATCTGACGGCAGACCTCGCGGATGCCTATTCCTTCGGTGAGGTCCGCATCACACACGAGCAGAATATGGTTCTGCCGCATGTGAAGCTGGATGATCTTTATGAGGTCTACCAGAAACTGGATGCTGCCGGACTGGCGACGCCGAACTATGAACTGATCTCGGACATCATCTGCTGCCCGGGTCTGGATTATTGCAATCTTGCAAATGCGCGCTCCATTCCGGTTGCGCAGGATCTCCAGAACCGTTTCGCAGATATCGAGCGTCAGGAAGACATTGGCGAGTTGAAGATCAAGATTTCCGGCTGCATCAATGCCTGCGGTCACCACCATGTCGGCCATATCGGTATTCTGGGTGTCGACCGGAAAGGTGAGGAATTCTATCAGATCACCTTTGGTGGTCGCTCTGATGAGAAAGCCGCCATCGGCAAGATCGCAGGCCCGGGTCTGCGAGCTGAAGATGTGCCGGACGCGCTGGAGCGCGTGGTCGAAGCTTACCGCAACCTTCGCGCGGACAAATCTGAACGCTTTATCGATGCGCTGGAGCGCCTTGGCGACGAACCTTTCAAGGAGGCGCTCTATGCCGCTGGTTAAGAACGGAAAGATCGAAACGAACACGCACGGTGAAGTGCTGACCCTGACGCCATTCCTTGAAATGGCCGGAGCAGACCCTGAAGACGCACGCAGCGTGCGTCTGATGCCGGATGATGATCCAATGGCGCTGGAACCATTTCTGGGCCAGCTGGAAGTCATTGAGATCAGCTTCCCGCGCTATGCTGACGGGCGCGGCTACAGCCAGGCACAGCTTTTGCGTCGTCGTCTCGGCTATAAAGGCGAGTTGCGCGCCGTGGGTGACGTGCTGCGCGATCAGCTCCTCAACATGATCCGGTCCGGCTTCGATGCGTTTGAGCTCAAGTCTGAAGATGCGGCAGAGGCCTTCCTTGCGGCGTCTCAGGAATATTCAGACTTTTACCAGCCCGCTGCCGACGGTCACAAAAGCGTGTTTGCCCGTCGCCACAGTGCCTGATTGCGGCTGAGCAACCAATTCCTGCCCCATTCGTTTTCTATACAACCAGCTCTGGTATAATCAGAGCTGGTTGAAACCGTACTGGGAAGGGAGACAAAATGGTCTGGTGGATCTTGCCCGGTGCCGTTGGCTTGTTCGGCGTCATCATCCTTCTTACGGCGTTTGGAAGTTTCGGAAAATTCCGGCTCATGGCTGGCACGACACGCCTGTTATCAGGCGGTGGTGTCCTGGCGCTTGCTGGCTTTCTCTCAATGCTTGGCCTCAATTTACAGACCTATTCGCGCCTCACGCATGAACAGACCATCGCGACCATTGATGTCGCCTATCTGGAGCCGCAGTTTTATCTCGCGAATGTACGACTGGCCCATGAAGTGCAGCCAAGGCCGTACGAAGTGCGCGGCGATGAGATCGAGTTCAAGGCGCGGATCATCAAATGGTCACCCTGGGCGAACATCATCGGCTATGACGCGGTCTATCGTCTGGATCGACTGGCTGGACAGTACACCGACATACAGGAAGATCTTCAGAAACCGCGAACGGTCTATCGGCTTCACGATGAGCGCGGGGTGGATACCTTCGAGCTGGTCAAGAAGCGGGGCGGCTGGCTGAAGGCGGTCGATGCTTATTATGGCTCCGGAACCTATGTGCCGATGATTGCCGGGGCGTCTTACGAAATCATCATGACGCAGAATGGCCTCATCGCGCGACCTCTGAACGAAGCGGCCCGCAAAGGGCTGCACGACTGGGTTCCGCGACGTGACGCGGCACCTGCATCTCCGGTGACGTCTTTGATGGACAAAGATCAGCTTGCCGAATAGCGACTGGCGGCTATTCTCCTGCAAATGGGAATCTATAGCCGCTACATTTTGCCATGCCTGATTGATTGCGCCTGTTCGTCCAGGCCGATCATGAAGCAGCGCGAAAAAATCATCCCCGACGCGCATGGCCGCGTTCTGGAGGTCGGATGCGGCTCGGGTACCAACTTCTCACTGTATGATCGCAGCAAAGTCGACACGCTCTTCGCGCTCGAACCGCATGCTGAAATGATCGAGAAGGCACAGAAAAAGCCAGAGCACATGGCAGGTCTCGATATCCGCTTTCTGGAGACAGGCGGGGAGGCGGTTCCGCTCGACGACAACAGTATCGATACGGTCATTTTTACATTCACCCTCTGCACCATTCCGGACTGGGCCGGTGCGTTGAAGGAAGCGCGCCGCGTTTTGAAGCCCGGTGGACGCATTCTGTATTCTGAGCACGGTGGCTCACCGGATGCCGGGGTGGCGAAATGGCAACGTCGGTTTGAACCCTTGCAAAAGGCACTGGCAGGCGGATGTCATCTGACGCGTGTGCCGACCGATATGCTCGCTCAGACAGGTTTTCGCGTGCAGGAGGGGCACACTATGTATCTGCCCAACACGCCGAAGATCATGGGGTATGCCTATTGGGGGCAAGCCGTTTCTGCCTGATGCGAACACCGCCCTATCTCCCTTTTCTGGATGGACCTGCCCGGGTTGCACCACTTCTGAAGCCGATTCCGATGGAGCGTTGGCTCACGCCGGATACGGAGGCTGAAGCGTGGCTGCCGACGAAGCGAAACCTCATGGAAAAGGCACGCGATGAGGTGTTTGCGGCGCGCACCTGGGCGGAAGACGCCATGCAGGAAGCGGCAAGGGATATTCACCGCGCCCTGGGGCCAACATCTGTCGATCAGCTGATCTTTCCGACCGAGTTTGAAAATGCCTCCGGTCTGATCAGTGATGATGTGTGTGTCATGATCAAGCAGGCCGGAGAATACAAACTCGCCGCCGCAAGCTTGTGTGCACCGACATTCTGGTCGCTGACGGAAAACATCGGAAAGCCGCTCGCCGGTTTGCACGGGCCCGTGCCAGGCGGCGCGCCTGAGCTCTCAGACCGCATTAACCGCGTCTTTGATGGTCTGCAGCCGGGCATGGTGCTGGAACGCTTCAACTGGACGGTTCAGTATGGCGCGGAACGTTATACGCCGACGGCCGAGCCCATGAAGCTGGCGCTGGCAAATGGTCGGCCCGAAGAAATCGCCCCCGGTCTGCATTTGCGGGTTGAGCGCCAGACGGTCCGCAAGCTCACGCGAACAGGCGCCGTCCTGTTCTGCATCCGTGTCTGCACCGATCCCTTGTCGCCTATTCTTGCAAATGAAGCGTGGCGGAAAGCGTTCACGGAGAGTTGGAACCAGACCGAAGACTCCCTGCGCCGTTATAAGGGCTGGGATCATTATGAGCATGTGATGCGCGCCTGCTTTCTGAAACAGGATTGAGCGCGAGATATTGCGAACTGCGCCTGATGATTGTGAAGCCGCCTGAATTCAGTAGATTACGTCACGACTAATCTCGGGGGACATCATCATGAAATATGCCATTGCCATGCTGGTCGGGGCTTTTGCCTGCTCACATGTCGCTGCCGCTGATGTGTGCGGTCAGCTTGAAACCTTCGCGGCAGCTGTTGAGACGAACACACCAAACGGTCTGACAGATACGCCTGTTCTGGGCGCGAATGAAACTGAATGTTCCGCGATCATGGGGCTGGAGGAGGTCGGTCTTGGAGGGATGCGCAAAGGCGTCAGTTCCGTAGAGTGTTATTGGGACAATACGGACGCTGAAACATATAGCTTTGACGATGTGCGCGACATGGCAGGCCATCTTCATGCCTGTCCGGTTCTCTTGTTTGACCGCCTTGAACAGTATGACGACGCGATCGAGTATAAATTCCGCTATAGTAATCAGACACTGTTTCTGCTCGGAAACGATGAGAGCGGAATGTATCTGAATATCTTTCGCGTCGAGTGATCGCTGAGCCCGTGCGGTCGGCGCGTTGAGCTTTGGAGTTGTCTTATGGCCTATTGGCTTTTCAAATCAGAACCCGATGCCTGGAGCTGGGATCAGCAGGTCAAGAAGGGAGACGCTGGCGAAGAGTGGGGCGGCGTTCGCAATTATCAGGCACGCAATTTCATGCGTGAGATGAAGATCGGTGATCAGGGCTTTTTTTACCATTCCCGGCAGGGCCTCGAGATTGTTGGCATTGTCGAGGTCTGTGCCGAAGCACATCCGGACTCGACGACAGACGACGCGCGATGGGAATGTGTAGACATCAAGGCTGTGAAGCCGATGCCGAAGCCGGTCTCCATGAAAAACGTCAAGGCCAACCCGAAACTCGAGGATATGGTTCTGGTGAAGAACTCTCGTTTGTCTGTTCAACCGGTCAAGCCGGAAGAATGGGAGGAAGTCTGCCGAATGGGTGGGCTCTAACGCGTCACCGGGTTCCGTCTTCAAAGCTTGCAAGGGCCCATTCTGCGAAGGTCGCAATGTTTCCGCCCTTGAAGAGAAAGGCGCCAACACCGGCTGCATGAGCAGCCTGGATATCGGTTTCCTTGTCGCCAATCAGAAAGCTGGCTTCTCGTTTGACCGGGAAATCGCCCATGGCACGCATCAGCATGCCGGGCTTGGGTTTGCGATCGAAGCTGTCTTTGCGATAGCGCTCAATCTCCCCGTCCTCATGATAGGGGCAGTGATAAAAGCGGTCGACATGCGCGCCGGCAGCCTCCAGTTCGCGCTCCATGAAGGCGTGCAGCGCGAACATCTCTTCTTCTGTGTAATAGCCGCGCGCGATACCGGACTGGTTGGTCACAACCAACACCCACCAGCCGCGCTCATTGAAGGTCTTCACGCACTGTTTTGCGCCTTCCACCCATTCGAACGCGTCCACGCTGTGGACGTAGGATTTGTCGATGTTGAGAACGCCGTCTCTGTCAAGAAACAGGGCAGGGCGAGGCTGTTTCGGGGTCATGTCGGCTCCGGCGTATCGGTTGCTTTGGCAACAACGTGCTGAATCTCATCATGGTTCGATCGTATGCCGATGATAAGCGGGACCATGGCAATGGCTGCGAGTGTGCCAGCCAGCAGGAAGTTTGCGCCCGCAAAATAGATCGGCGCTTCCGGCTGGGTAAAATAATGAAGGATCTGGGTCATCATGACCGGGCCAATGATCATGGATAGTGACTGGAGGCTTGCCATGGCACCCTGGAGTTCACCCTGTGCGTTGCGGGGCGTCACGCTTGTCATCATCGTCTGCAGCGATGGATTGGCGATGCCGGAAAGCGCAGACATCACGATTACCGTGTAAGCCATCCAGCCTTCAAATGCGAAGGCCATGGCGAACATGCCAAATACGCTGAAGGAAAATCCGACATAAGCTGCTTTTTCGGGGCCAATCTTCTTGGTGATCGGGCCGACCAGCAGTGCTTGAACGATCGCAGAACTGATGCCGACAAAACCGAGTGACAGGCCGATATGCTGGGAGTCCCAGCCGTAACGGATGGCACCATAAAAGTTCCAGGAGCCCGGATAAACGGCATGCGCCAGACCAAAGATCGAAACGGCCACGAGGAACCATGCGATTTTTGGCAGTTTCGCAAAGTGCGTGAACGCGCCCAGCGGGTTTGACCGTTTGATGTCGAACGGGCGGCGATGCTCCTTGTCCAGAGACTCTGGCAGGACAAACAGACCATAGAGAAAGTTGCAGGCGGCAATGCCTGCCGAAACGAAAAAGGGCAGGCGCGTGTGAATGTCGCCCAGCAGGCCGCCAATGACCGGGCCGAACACGAAACCGAACCCGAAAGCGGCGCCAATCATGCCGAAGGCGCGGCTGCGGTTCTCGGGCTCTGTCACATCCGCAATATAGGCGCTTGCCGTCGAATAGGTCGCGCTCGCAAGACCTGCCAGCGCGCGCCCGATGAACAGGATGAACAGGCTGTGTGCAAAGCCCATGATCAGAAAGTCGATGCAGAGGACCGCAATGGAGGTCAGAAGCACAGGGCGGCGACCAAACCGGTCTGACAGATTGCCGAGCGTCGGCATCATCAGAAAGTTCACCACGCCGAATGTGGCTGTCAGAAAGCCTGAAATGGCAACGGTCTCGGACTCGGATTTCCCGGTGATTTCGGTCAGGAAGTCTGGGACGACTGGAATGAAAATGCCGAAAGCCAGCAAGTCCAGTGCGACCGTGACGATCACAAACAGAAAGGCATTCTTGCCGTGCGTTCTGGCCACGAAATCCCCCGATGCGGTGCAATACCTGTCTGCCTTATGGGCTTTCCCAGGGCGTGTCGAGATAGACGTCGGGGGAAGGCGGGCTTTCTGAAGGCGTTACGTCCTTGCTGGTCATCCCTTATGCGAAAAACCTCCCGACTGGTGCCGGGAGGTTTCTATTCTTTCACGTGCCTGCGCTGCGGCTAGCGCGACAATTCCTTCATCGCGTCTTCGAGACCACCAAGTGTCATCTCGAACATGCGATGCGGGCCAATCAGGTCGCGGATCAGTTTGACCGACGAGTTATAGTCCCAGGAGTTTTCCGGAGATGGGTTCAGCCAGACAAGGTCAGGATATTGCTGCACCAGACGCTGGATCCAGAGCCCGCCCGGTTCTTCATTCCAGTGCTCGACAGAACCGCCGGCATAGGTGACCTCATAAGGGCTCATTGTGGCATCGCCGACGACGATAACCTTGTAATCAGACGAGTATTTGTGAAGCACGTCCCAGGTCGGGATCTTTTCCGCATGACGGCGACGATTGTCTTTCCACACACCCTCATAGATGCAGTTGTGGAAGTAATAGTAATCGAGATTTTTAAATTCTGTCCGCGCCGCTGAAAACAGCTCTTCACAGACGCGAATGTGCGGGTCCATCGAGCCGCCGACATCGAGGAAGAGCAGCAGATTAACGGCGTTGCGACGCTCCGGTCGCAGGACAAGATCGAGATAGCCCTGCTTGGCTGTGGCCCGGATGGTATTGTCGAGATCGAGCTCTTCAGCGGCACCTGTGCGCGCCCATTTGCGAAGACGGCGCATGGCAACCTTGATGTTGCGTGTGCCGAGTTCGACCGAATCATCCAGATTCTTGTATTCGCGCTTGTCCCAGACCTTCACCGCGCGGCGATGGCGGGATTTGTTCTGGCCAATGCGCACGCCCTCTGGATTGTAGCCATTGGCGCCGAAAGGCGAGGTGCCCCCGGTCCCGATCCATTTATTGCCGCCTTCATGGCGTTTCTTCTGTTCTTCAAGACGCTCTTTCAGCGTCTCCATCAGTTTTTCCCAGCCGCCGAGCGCTTCGATTTCCTTCTTTTCCTCTTCGGTGAGGAATTTTTCGGTCATCTTGCGCAGCCATTCTTCCGGCAGCTCCTGCACATCAATGCCTTCGCCGATGCTTTCGAGCCCTTTGAAAGTATGTCCGAACACCTTGTCGAATTTATCGATATTGCGCTCGTCTTTGACCAGTGCCGTGCGGGCGAGATAATAGAATTCCTCGACATCCATATCGATGACGCCTTGATCCATGGCGTCCATCAGGGACAGGTATTCCTTGAGTGTCACCGGAACCTTGGCGGCGCGAAGCTCTGAAAAAAAGTTCAGGAACATGGGGCGTTTCTCCTCTTGTGTAGGAAGGTAACGCGAACTCACCGCCTTGTCCAAGGTCACGCAAAGTCAGCTGGTCAGGTTTTTTGCGTTTTCTGAGACGATGAAGGCGATGACACGAAATGTGTCTTGCCATCGAAACATCTGAAAACAAATGAAACCTATTGGTGTTACGGTGTTCCCGAGCGACGAACTCGTCTAAAAGGCCGCCAGGAGGAAGGCATGTCAGAGCACACGAGCGTAAGTGGATCGAAGGAAGTCGGAGCGATTGCGCACTTATACCGTGCGGAAGCCTACCGTTCGACCATCTGGCGCCAGCGACTCGATATGACAACCAACTGGGCGGTTGTGACCACCGGTATTGCCCTGTCTCTGACGTTCTCGAGTAAGGAAGCCTCAGCCCTGCCGCTGGTTCTGGTGGGCTTGCTGGTCGCGATGTTTCTTCATCTGGAAGCCCGTCGCTACCGCTATTTCGACGTGTTTCGCTTTCGCGCCCGGATTCTCGAAATCGCTTTTTTCGTGCCCATCCTGCGCGGTGAGGGCGCCGAGATCAAACAGGATCGCGGCACGCCCTTATCTGATGACTATGTGCGGCCGAAGTTTCGCATCAGCTATCTTCGCGCGGTCGGGAAGCGTATCCGGCGCAACTATGGTTTCATCTTTGCCATCCAGGTGCTGGCTTATTTCGGAAAGATCGAAATCCATCCAACGGATCTGAAAACATATGAGCAGTTTCTGGATCGCGCCGCCATTGGCCCGATTCCGGGAGAGCTGGCGCTTCTCTGCGGCTTGCTGTTTCACATGTGCTGGATCAGCATCGCGATCTTCACGTATTTTCAGGAACGCGCCGACAAATCCGAAACGAAGGACGTGCTCGATTGGGATGAACATCAGGATGATGGCATCCCGCCCGTTCAGCCATACTGATCGGGTGCATATGCTGATATAGGTCGGCTATTTCAGGTCAGTCGTGCGATCAGCTTGTCGATCACAGACAGCGCTTTCTTGCGGTCAATGACATCGACCCAGATGTCATCCCCTTCGACGGTCAGCGCAATCGCACCGGTTTTCTCGATCTCACGAAGCACCGCAGCTGTCCGCCCATCCATGCCGCGTAGCATCAGCGGTTCCAGCGCGCGGTCTGTGTCCTCCAGAATGCGCAGCAGCGCGTCCACATGTGGCGCTGGCGCAAGTGTATGGAGTTCGCCCCGGCTTGTTTCCGGGTTTCGGGTCTTCGTTGGAAAGGTCATCACACCATTCTCGCTTCAAGAGCGTGTATTTTTCTTTACGAGCACTGCAAAAGCAGGCCTTTCAACCATTCTAGCCTGCTTTCACGGTGTAATGAAACCTTTTGCGTTACATCGCGGTCCGGCGAACCGGGGCGAGATCCGGGAAGTTTGGCGTGCGTTTCTCTGTGCGCGCCGTGAAGGCTTCGGCCATATGCTCCGGTGGGAACATGCCCGCATTCCAGACACCAACATAATCCAGCGTGTCGCGGGTTGAGTGATCGCGGCCGTAATTGATCATCACTTTGGAGCCAGTTACAGCGAGTGGATCCTTGTTGGCAATCTCGCGAGCTGTCGCCATAACGGCATCCAGCATGGTTTCCTGATTGGGATAGATCTCATTGACGAGGCCAATTTCGACGGCCTTCTCTGCGAGCAGGCGCCGCCCCGTATATGCCATCTCGCGGACCCAGCCTTCCGGGATGAGGCGCTGGAGGCGCGGGAAGGTGCCAACATCGGCTGTCATGCCGATATTGATTTCCTGAATGCAAAAGAAGGTGTCGGCTGTGCACCAGCGAATGTCGGCGGCTGAAATTAGATCGACTGCGCCGCCAATAACGCCGCCCTGACATGCGACTAGCACCGGAATGCGTGCCTCTTCGAGCGCATTGAAACTGTCCTGAATGGCTTTGACATTGCTTCGGAAGGCTTCCGCCAGAACATAGCGGTCATGGTTCTTTTCCGATGCCGCACTGTCGGCAAACACAGACAGATCCATGCCCGCGGAGAAGTGCTTGCCGGTGGAAGACAGCACAATCACGCGTGCGAGTGCTCCGCCATCAATGGCGCGGATAATGTCTGGCAGTTCGTTCCAGAACGCCTTGTTCATCGCATTCATTGTCTGCGGGCTGTTCAGCCGGATGTGTGCGATCTTGTCTTCGATCTCGACCGCAAAAAATTCGTAAGTGTCCTTCAGCATTTCGCTCTCCCGTTTTTCCGGGGAGCATACCTTTCCTCTGGCGTCTGCCTAGCGAGGAGTTGAAAAGCGAAGGAAAAAACCATTGTCGATGTGGCCCTGATCCGCGTCAGCGGCTAATTTAGCCCCCGATGCGCTGTGAATCGCGAGGAATGACCATGAAATATCTCTCTATTGCAGTGATTGCGGGGCTCAGCCTCACGTCAGCGGCTCAGGCGCAATCCTTTGGCGATCTTCTCGGTGGGCTCTTCGGAGACCGTGAGAACAAACAGGCGCCGGAACGCGATAGCTCGGAGACGGTCATCCAGCCGTCTGACCGCAGCGCGTCTGTCGCGTCTGTCCTGACGCAATCGGAAGCTCAGGCGGGGCTGAAAGAAGCCCTGATTGTCGGAGCGAGAGCCGTTGGCCAGCAGCTCTCTGCCGAGAATGGATACTTCAAGGATGGGAACATCCACATTCCATTGCCGGGGCGGCTCGAAGAGGTTCAGAAGCAGCTCTCGAAATTCGGATTGTCCGGCCAGCTGGATGATCTCGAGCTTCGTATGAATCGCGCTGCTGAAGCGGCCGCGCCTCAGGCTGCTGATCTGGTGGTGTCCGCGGTGCAGTCTCTGACAATTGAGGATGCGATTGCACTGGTCCAGGGCGGAGACACCGCGGCGACGGATCTGTTGCGGTCGAAAACCGAGCCAGATCTGATGGGGCTCTTGCGGCCCTATGTCGAAGATACCCTTCAGGACGCAGGCGCGCTTTCCATGATTGATCAGGTCAGCGAGGAGTATGGCGTCGGTCAACTCGGCGCTAATGCGCGCACACAATTGATTGACCATGCTGTCAGCGAAGCACTAGATGGCCTGTTCTTCTATCTTGCGAAAGAAGAACAGAGCATTCGGAACAATCCGGTCGAACGCTCCACCGATTTGTTGCGCCGGGTTTTCGGGGGGTAGGACATGCGTCGATTCACGGTCGATGTCGGGGATGGCAACCTGGCAGGCATTGCATTCGGTGATGAGAATCGCACGGTTGATAGCCTGTTCGTGCATGCGAACGGCTTTAATGCACATACCTATCAGTCCATTCTCGAGCCACTCGGTCTGCGCGCGCATGTCGCCGGTATCGATTTGCGTGGTCATGGTCGCTCGACCGCGCCGGCCAATCCTAAAAAGCAGACAGGCTGGAATGTCTATCGCGATGATCTGATCAAGGTGCTTGAAGCCGTCGCGCCCAATGGCACCGTACTCGCGGGTCATTCCATGGGGGCAACAACCAGCCTGCTGGCTGCTGCAAAGCGCCCGGATCTGGTGCAGGGGCTGGTTCTGGTCGATCCGGTGCTATTGCCTGCTCCGACATATCGCTGGGCGCATTTGCCGGCCTTTCCAAGCCTTCTGAAGCGAACAACGCCGATGGCAAAGGGCGCGCGCCGCCGTCGTAATCAGTTCGACTCGCAGGAACATGCGATTGAAAAGCTGACCGGGCGAGGGGCTTTCAAAACATGGCGAAAGCCGTTTCTTGAGGATTATGTCGCCGATGGTGTGCTCTTCAATGAAGAGACCGATTCCTGGCATCTCGCCTGTCACCCTGAGTGGGAAGCTGCGAACTTTGGTGGGCAGCGCCACCGTCCCTGGACCGCGCTGAAAAACATTGAATGTCCCATCATTCTGATCCGGGCTGAGAAGGGTTCGACCTGCCCAAGATCATCCGCGTCGCGGTTTCGCAGGATCAAACCGGAGACCTATTTCATCGACGCTGCCGGAACGACACACTTCGTCCCGATGGAGCGACCTTACGTTGTGAGAGATGCCATATCTCAGTTCCTGTCTCGCCTTGTAGAGGGTTTCAAGGCCGGTGAAGAAGGACGAGTCCAAAGAAATTTGGATTCGAAAATCGGACTAAAAGACTAAGGTTTTATGGGGCTATTCAAGAGATTGTGATAGCTTCATACACGAAATGACCGGCGCGCTTTTACCGCATTGCAAAAAAAATCTTGCGTTTGCGAGGGGTTTTGTACTTGTCTGCGGGCAAAAATAAGTCACGCACGGTTAAAATGAAAATTCTAGTCTCCAAAGAAACCGAAGCCGGGGAGCTTCGGGTGGCGGCTGTTCCGGACACGGTCAAGAAATTGATCGGGCTCGGGCACGACGTCATTATCGAAACTGACGCAGGGGTTGCGGCAGGCTTCCCTGATTCCGCTTTTGAAGCTGAAGGCGCCAGTATTGCGCCTGCAGGCCTGGGCGATTCTCTGGGCGAAGGTGATATTCTGTTTTGCGTCCGGCGTCCAAATGAAGCTCTGATTTCAGGTCTGAAGGATGGTGCGGTGGTGATTGGACTGCTCGACCCGTTCTCGGCCAAAGATGCCCTTGCGCCCTACAACGCCAAAAAAATTGCTGCACTTGCGATGGAGTTCACGCCTCGCATCACGCGTGCGCAAAGCATGGATGCTCTGTCTTCCCAGTCGAACCTGGCCGGATACCGGGCTGTGATCGAGGCGGCTGCGCTCTATGGGCGTGCCATGCCGATGATGATGACCGCTGCTGGCACAGTTGCGCCTGCGAAGGCCTTTGTGATGGGCGCGGGCGTTGCAGGCTTGCAAGCGATCGCGACAGCGCGTCGACTGGGCGCGGTGGTATCTGCCACAGACGTCCGTCCCGCCGCCAAGGAGCAGGTTGCTTCACTCGGCGCGAAATTCATCGCTGTTGAGGATGAGGAGTTCAAGGCTGCGGAAACGGCGGGCGGTTATGCCAAGCAGATGTCTGATGAGTATCAGGCGAAGCAGGCAGAACTGACAGCAAGCCACATCGCCAAGCAGGACATTGTCGTCACAACAGCTTTGATTCCGGGGCGTCCGGCGCCAAAACTGATTTCGAAAGAAATGGTTGAGAGCATGTCGCCGGGGGCCGTCATCGTTGATATGGCCGCTGCGAACGGTGGCAATTGTGAGCTCACCAAGCCAGGTGAAGTGGTCGATATTGGCGGGGTCAGGATTGCTGGCTTTACCAATCTGCCTGCTCGCCTGCCAGCGGACGCATCCGCTCTCTATGCAAAGAACCTTTTGAACTTCCTGCCATTGATTACCGGTGAAGACGGTCAGCTTGTACTGGATACCGACGACGAGATCGTCGCGGCCATGGTGCTGACCCAGAACGGCGAAACCGTCAGCGACCGGGTACAATAGGCGAACCAAAAACAAGCAAGCCGTCAGAGCTTGCGAGAGAATTGTCTCGAGGAGAAAGACCATGAAGGTCATAAACTGCGCAGTTGCGCTTGGGATGAGTTGTATCCTCGCGATGCCGGCATCGGCGTCGACGGGGACTGAGGCGATCAATCCGGCCGTGTATCTTGCGGCGGTTTTCGCTCTAGCCTGCTTTGTAGGCTATTATGTTGTCTGGTCTGTGACGCCAGCGCTCCACACGCCACTCATGTCTGTCACCAACGCCATCTCGGGTGTGGTTGTGGTGGGTGCTGTGATGGCAGCAGCCGCAACAGGCATGACCGCCGAGGGGGCAACCACACAGGATGTCTGGATCGCACGCGGCATCGGCACGCTCGCGCTCATCCTCGCATCGGTGAATATTTTCGGTGGCTTTCTCGTCACGCGCCGCATGCTGGCCATGTATAAAAAGAAGGGGAAGTGATTATGAAAAAGGTTATTCCATTCCTCTCGCTCCTGGCATTTGCTGTGTGCGGCACCGCTCATGCTCAAAAGGTACGCGCCGCTGATACAGGTGCGGTTGAGCTTGCTCTGCTCGGCACGGAAAACACTGTCGGCCAGGAACTGACGCTCAAAAAGGGTGATGTCCTCTGGGCAGAAACCTTCCGTCCGCTTCATATCGTCGTGCTGAAGGATGACGTGGAAGAACGTCGTCGTCCAAATGTCGATGGCATTCCAGCCGAGACGACGCTGATTGGCGTTCGCCTTGCGTCTGGCCTCGCTTACTGCCCGGCCATCGACTATGACGCGCCTGTCAGTAAGGTTCAGTGCTTTCAGGACTTCAATGACGATGGCCTGTTCGAAGGCGGATATTATTCCGATCAACGCGGTTTCGACACGCAGTTTCTCGCTGGATGGCTGCGTGGACTCTCGGGTCTGACGAAGCAGCTTTCCTACGCGCCGCCGACTGAAGAGACGGTCGTTCCGACGGGACGTTTGAGCGTGCAGTATGACGGCATGCGCAAAGGCGCGCCGAAGTTTCGCGTCTATGTCGAGAATGAGCGTATTGATGATCCGCTTTATTGCGACGTGACAGAGCCAGGTGAGTGCGAGATCCTTGGACGTCGCATTCGCTATGTCGAAAATGACGACGGCACGGTCAGCTTTACGCCCGTTGATGAAGGTACGCTTCGCGGTTTTTCCCTGCAGAGCGTCTCCAGCTACAGAAAATAAGTATCATGACACCCACGATTTCTGCTGCGCTGTATCTCGTTGCAGCCATTCTGTTCATTCTGGCCATTCGTGGCCTGTCCAATCCTGAAACGGCACGGGGCGGTAATCGCCTTGGCATGATTGGTATGATCATTGCCGTTGCGACCACGGTGGTGAGTCTGGCGCCGACCCTAGGGCCAGTCACGATCGGTCTGATTGTTGCGGGTGTTGTCGTTGGCGGCGGTATCGGCTCTGTGCTCGCATTGCGCGCCAAAATGCCGGAAATGCCTCAGCTGGTTGCTGCCTTCAACGCATTGGGCGGTGGATCGTCCATGCTCGTCGCAGCGGCGGCCTACTACGCGCCGGATGCCTTTGCGCTTGTGCAGGCAAATGGTGATATCGGCGTGCGCTCCGTGATTGAACTGTCACTGTCCGTGCTGCTTGGTGCGGTCACGCTCACCGGTTCGTTCGTCGCCTTCGCAAAGCTCAACGGAAATATCTCCGGTGCTCCGATTTTGCTGCCGGCACGTCATTTCCTGAACATTGCCATGGGTTTGCTGGTCATCGGTATGATCAGCTGGCTGGCTGTTTCCGGCGGCGATCAGGATGTTGCGTTCTGGGTCATTCTCGGTGTGTCGCTGGCGCTTGGTATCACGCTCATTATCCCGATCGGCGGCGCCGACATGCCGGTCGTGATTTCAATGCTGAACTCGTATTCAGGGTGGGCTGCGACGGTTCTCGGTTTCTCGCTGGGCAATTTTGCGCTCATCGTGACGGGCGCGCTCGTCGGTGCTTCGGGTGCCATTCTGTCTTACATCATGTGTAAAGGCATGAACCGCTCCTTCCTGTCTGTCATCCTTGGTGGCTTTGGCGCAGCAGATGGCCCCGGCGCGTCTGCCGCTGGCAGCAATGTGGACCGTCCCGTCAAGCGCGGTTCGGCCGATGATGCTGCCTTCATCATGAAGAATGCGACCAAGGTGATCATTGTGCCTGGATACGGCATGGCGGTCGCGCAGGCACAGCACGCTCTGAAAGACATGGCCGAAAAGCTCAAGGAAGAGGGCGTGGAGGTTTCCTACGCCATCCACCCTGTCGCAGGCCGTATGCCGGGTCACATGAACGTTCTGCTCGCCGAAGCAAACGTCCCTTATGACGAAGTCTTTGAACTGGAAGACATCAACTCGTCCTTTCAGCAGGCTGATGTGGCGTTTGTCATTGGCGCGAACGACGTCACCAACCCTGCTGCAAAATCGGACCCATCATCGCCAATTTTTGGCATGCCAGTCCTGAATGTCGAGCAGGCAAAGACCGTTCTTTTCGTCAAACGTTCGCTCGCTTCCGGCTATGCGGGAATCGAAAACGAACTCTTCTTCAATGACAACACAATGATGTTGCTCGATGACGCCAAAAACATGGTGGAAAACATCTCAAAGTCCTTGTGAGGTGCCGCGAAGCACCTCAGTACGCTGAGTATTGAATGCACCCTTGATCCTGGATGGCCGTCTGGCTGCCAGGATCTTTTTTTTGTCTGATTTTCAGTGATCTGAAGGCTTAGAGCGACAAGCCCTTCGGGACCCGCTTTTCGAGCATGGCCATGTGTTCCGGATTGGCCTCAATGACCTTCCGGGTGTTGAGGTCGAAGGTGACCGCAACGGCTTCTGACGTGCAATAGGCTTCACCCGTATCCGGATTCAGCATCCAGTGGACCAGGCTGTGGACCTTGGGCTGAACCGTGCCAAGCCCGGTGCGGACTTCAATTACATCGCCCACACGTGGCCAGCTGCGATAGCGCAGGCGGTATTCGAGAACGGCTGCGCCAGAGCGGACCTCTTCGCCGGATGCAGCAGAGGCTGCGGCCACTTCATCGCGCCAGGCAGCCAGCAGATTCGGGACGCTGTCGGACACACGACCGATAAAGTTCTCAGGCATCATCCGGCCATGACTGTCGCAATGCGTCATGCGCACGGCGCCGCGCCCGATGACCGGGATACCAAGTGCTTCGGCGTGTTCAATGCGTGTTTCCGTATCCGGGAGGGGCGCTTTGTTCTGATCAATCGAGCGCGGCGCTGTATGAGCGGGCTGTTCGACGCGCAGACGCTCAAATGCGGCGAGCGTTGACTGCTTCCAGCCAAATGGCTTTCCGGTCTTTGATTCCACATGGCGCACCCATGTCCGGAAGGACGCGGCTGTTTCCCCGCTGACGGCGTGTTTCAGCTCCTGATAAACGAGGACTGCGTCGTCCGTTACATCCAGAATCCCGCCCTCCATATAGATCGGGCGCCCCGGATGAACTTCCTTCATGAAGCGAATATGCTGGTCGTAGGGGAGGAGGGTGGAGGTATTGCCGGGCCGGAAGGCCTGTCGAAGGTCCAGAGAATGGGCCAGGATGGCGAGGCCTTCCATCTGTTTTGCGACATAGAAGCGGACATTCATATGCCCCATCTCGTCGCATTCCCAGGTGTTCACACTGCCTCGGTAAAGCTCGATCATGTTCTCCCCCTCATGATCTGATCAGGTGTTCAGGCGGCGCAGCTCGCGCACTTTCCGTGAACCTCAATCACACTGGATGTGCGTTCGAAATTGGCGTCTGCGAGCTCCTGATCGAGCATTGCGTGCGTTTTGTCTGCATGTAGTTCGAACACGCGATGGCAATTGTCGCAGATCAGGAAGACCGCCATGTGCTTGTGTCCCCAATGGCCACAGGCAACATATGCGTTCAGACTCTCGATCTTGTGTGCCAGCCCCATTTCCAGCAGAAATTCGAGCGCGCGATAGACCGTGGGAGGCTTTGCCGCGCCTTCACCATCCAGTTTCTGCAAGAGATCATAGGCTTTTGCTGGTTCTTTGTGTTCCAGCATCAGCTCCAGCACCTTACGGCGGATCTTGGTCAGTCTCGCGCCTTTGGATTCGCAAACCGCCTCGGCTTCCGCCATGGCTGCATCGATGTCCGTAGGTGCACAATCCAGATGTGAGTCGGTCATGGATTGTTTTTCGCAGGAATGGCCGTCAAAGCCAATAGCGCGGTCGCTTCAGGGACGACAAAAGCGACCGATGCAAGCAGATATTGAGACCCGCTCAGCGTTTGGCGATCAGCCAGACAGCGTGAACAAGAGCGGGGATGTAGAAGAAGATCACCAGCAGCAGGTTCAGCCAGAACTCACCGCGAAATCCGTACATGAAGAAAACGGCGAGGGGCGGAAAGAGAACAGCCAGCAGGATCAGAATAATCTTGCTCGCAGTTCCGTCACGCGCTTCGGTGCGACCCGAGCGATAGTCGTAACTGTCATACCCATCATGGTAGCGAGCGTTCATTTTATTGCCTTTCGTTTATTAATTATCGAAAAACAATATATACGTTCTCAGCCTGGATTGCAAGAGGTGGTTTTACGCGGATGTCTGACTCACGGGAGCTGACAGCTTTCGCATGATCGCATTAAAGCCGGTCATCAGCGTGCCGCCCTGGCTGAGTGTGCCGCGAATGAAGGCCATCCGGCCGGTTTCCTTGACCAGTTCAACATCGGCAATCAGCGGCTCGCCCGGTGCAGAGTTGGCATAATACTGCAAAGAGAGGTCGACCGTGACGCATCCACCAGCCGGCAGCGTGTTCTCAACGACCAGAGGCAGCCCCAGGCAGAGTTCAGCAAAAGCGGCCTGAAAGGCACCGTGTACACCGCCAAGGGGATTGCTGTGTTTGTCCGGGTTCGCCAGAAAGCGGGCTTGCGCTTTGCCTTTTCCGACACGGCGATACTGGATGGGACCGATCAGGGCCGCAAAGCCCTTGCCGTCTTCATTTGGCTGAGTCCAGCGCCATTCCGGCGCATGTTCGGCGTTAAGAGAGAGGGAATCGATCATGGTCTGGCTCGCGTCACGAAGAGATAGTCGCGTGCTCGCTAGCTTTCCCTTGCGAGAGCTGCAAGGTCTCAGACCCGTATTTCAGGAAATTCTTCCGGATTATGGAAGTTTAAGCGGTACCGGCCAGAAAGAGGTCACTCAATACTGGCCGGATACCAATCTTTAGCTGAAGAGTGCGTCGATATCGTCTTGCGATGCTTCTTCGCTGTCTTCACCTGCATTATCGAACATCGCGTCGATGTCGTCCTGATTGGCATCGCCATCATCAGACGCGAACATGGCGTCGATATCGGCCTGTGCTGTTTCAGGGCCGCCAATGGCCGGGCCATTCAGCAGCAGATCGTGAGCGCGTTTTTCCTGCTCCGTCATTTCGACCGGAGATTCGTGCTCAATACCCATGACAGATGCGAACTTCGTGATCCGATCTTCAATCTGGCGCAGGGTGCCGACAACTTTTGAAACACGTTGGCCTGTCAGATCCTGGAAGGAGCAGGCCTCAATGATCACCAGCATACGATCCTGAACTTCGGTCGCGAAATTCTCGGTCGTGTCCGGATCCATCGCCAGAATGTCTTCTGCCGTCTGCATGATTTTTTCGGTCGCGACTTCTGTGTCGTTTACGATTGCTTCCAGCTCTTCGCCCGCTCTCGGAAGGCGGTTTTGCTGGATATCGCTTGGACGCAGATCGCCGATTTCATCACGAGCTTTCTGTATGAAGCCCGCAATATCGCGAAATTCGTCTTTGATCGATGTGTCCAGCGCCGTGAAGAAGCTTTCCATCGCACCTGTCAGGTGTTGAGAAAGTTCCAGCACTTCGACAAGCTGTCGCTCCCGCACGTTGCGGCTTTTTAGATTGTCTATGGCCTCTTTGACCTTTAGCGCAGCGTTTTGTGCGGACATGTTACTATTCCTTACGTTTGGTCCCCGACCCCAGCAATCTTACTCGTGATTGCGGTTGCTGGTGTCTGACGTTACCCACAGGACGTCTCCACCAGCGCTAGATGACCAGCCCTTAGAAGTCGCCGATAACGGCAGAGATCTTGGACTTGAGCGTTGCAGCGTTGAACGGCTTCACAATGTAGTTGTTCACGCCTGCACGTTTTGCCGCCACAACGTTTTCCGTTTTGGATTCGGCGGTCACCATGATGAAGGGGGTTGGCTTCAGTTTATCGTCCGCACGGACTTCACGAAGCAGTTCGTAACCCGTCATGGGTTCCATGTTCCAGTCAGAGATGACCAGCCCATACTTTTTTTCGCGCATTTTTTCGAGCGCTTCCTGCCCGTCTGCAGCATCATCCACATTTTCGAAGCCAAGTTGCTTCAAAAGATTGCGAATAATACGGATCATGGTCTTGTAGTCATCTACGACAAGGACCGGCATCGACAAATCAACAGCCATATTTTTACCCCAGGATCATCCATTTTTGTTCTAGGTCTGGGATAAGGACTAGCGGATTAGCACAAAGAAACGGTAAACCGCGTCGATCAGATTTTTAACACGGAGCCAGAACGTGACTGAATACACCGGAAAATTCTACGAAGATCTCGAAATCGGCATGTCTCATGAGACTGTTCATACGATTACAGAGGAAGCGATTGAGGCATTTGCTGCGGTTTCCGGCGACCGTAATCCTCTGCATATGGACGAAGAATATGCCAAAACGACCATCTTCAAGGGCCGGATCGCACACGGCGCTCTGACGGCCTCTTATATTTCTGGCATTCTCGGAAATGATCTGCCGGGACCCGGCGCTATTTTCACGGATCTGGACTTGCAGTTCAAACGCCCGGTGCGTATTGGCGACGAAGTGACAGCCCGCGCAGAAGTTGCCGAGAAAATCGACAAGGGCAGTCGCGTGTCTCTCAAAGTGGTCTGCAAAGTCAAAGGCAAGGCCGTCGTTGAGGGAGTTGCAAAGGTTGTGGCGCCGCGCCGAAAGGACTGATCTGATCCATGTCGATCATATTCGACTATAAGAACGTACCTGAAGCGCAGCGCGGGGCGAGCGTTGCGCTTGGGAATTTTGACGGTGTTCATGCAGGACACCGGGCGGTCATCGATCTCGCAAAGCAGGTTTCGGACGCGCGCGGTGTGCCGCTCGCCGCACTGATCTTTGAACCGCCGCCGCGTCGTTACTTCCAACCGGACAGCCCGCCATTTCGAATCATGCGGCCTGAACAGCGCCGGGAGGCGCTCAAGACGATCGGCGTCGATATTGTTTATGAGCTGCCATTCAACAAAGAACTGGCGAGCATGTCGCCGAGAGCGTTTGTTGAGCAGGTTCTGGTCAAGGGTCTTGGACTGGCACATCTTGCCGTCGGTTTTGATTTCCGGTTTGGCAAAGGCCGCGAAGGCGACACGGACACACTCAGACAGCTGGGTGAAGAGTTCGGCTTTACGGTCTCTGTCATGGATGCGGTAAAAGCGGACTCTGAAAAAATATCGTCCACCGCGATTCGGACCTATCTTCAGGAAGGTCAGCCAGAACACGCTGCGCATTTATTGGGCCATTACTGGACCGCCGACGGTGTGGTTGAACAGGGCGAACAGCGCGGCCGTACGATTTCGTTTCCAACAGCCAATCTGCGCATCGGCAATCTGATCCAGCCCATGTTCGGTGTTTATGCCGTCTGGGCAAAGGTCGAGGGCGACGACGTCTGGCGTCCGGGTGTCGCCAATTTTGGTCGAACACCGACGACCGGCGAGCGCGAACCGCTTCTGGAAGTGCATTTCTTTGATTTCGATCAGGATATTTACGGCAAGCATCTCGATGTGGCCTTCGTCCATTTCCTGCGCGCAGAGAAAAAGTTCGACAGCTTCGAAGCGCTGACCACGCAGATCGCAACCGACGCATCAGATGCGCGTGAGCGTCTTGGTTCTGCACCACAGAAAGAATTGCCAGCTGTTATTGCTGACTTCCTATGATACGCCTTTCATGAAATTATGAAGGGTGCGCATGCAATTGCACTCGCTATACCGTGGGGGTATGGCAGTATGCGCAGGCTGTTAACCAAGGGGATTCCAAATGCTTCGTTCTGTTCTTGCTGCTTCCGTTCTGGCCGTTATGCCGATGGCGGCGATGGCTCAAAACTCAATCGATGATGATTCACGTATCATTCGTCAGATCACGCTCGCTGACCTGGAAGAGGTCGTGACCGATCTCGGCCATACGATTGATTCGACGGGTGTCGTGGGTGATGTGTCTGTGCGCGCGCAGGACAGCAATGGCCTCGTTTATATTCTCGAAGGCACAGCATGCGGCGAGACCGGTCGTTGCTATGGTGTGAACATGCAGGTTCGCTATACGGTCGATACGCCGGATTATGTTGCGATCAATGATGCGAATGTGAAGCGCGCAGCTGTCAGCGTCTGGCATAGCGGCTCAACGCTGGGCATCTCCCGCTATCTCATTCTTGATGGCGGCATGCAGATGGAAAATCTGGGCGTGAACGTCCGCAATCTTCTGGCGATTGCACCTTATGCGATGGAAGTCGCAACCGGACAGGCTGTCGAAGAGTAGTCGGCAGACGCTTCAGAGACGCTTCCTGCGTGACAAGGCCGTGGCGCTCTGCTAACCGAAGCGCCATGAGCCGAACCGCTTTCATAGACGTCAATCGAATTAGCGGCCCGGCCGTACGCTGACAGTCAGCTACGGTCGGGATATTTGTTTTTGCACCCTCTTTGAAAAACACTTTTGTCTGCTGATCAGGAAGACGATCTACAAATGGCTGAGCAGGACGTGAACCAGACACCCGAAAACGACAATAGCGCCCGCGACTATCGCGAAACGCTGTTTCTGCCGAAAACCGATTTCCCAATGCGCGCGGGCCTTCCGAAGGCCGAGCCGAAATGGATTGAGAAATGGGATGAAATGGCGCTTTACGAGCGCCTGCGGGCAAAAAGCAAAGACCGCCCGAAATTCGTTTATCATGACGGACCGCCTTACGCGAATGGAGACATTCACCTCGGCACCGCCATGAACAAGACGCTGAAAGACATTGTCTGTCGCTCTCACCAGATGCTTGGCTATGATGCGGGTTTCATTCCCGGTTGGGACTGCCACGGCCTTCCGATCGAGTGGAAAGTCGAGGAACAGTTCCGCGCCAAGGGCAAAACCAAGGAGCAGGTCTCCGGTTCTGAGTTCCGCGAAGCCTGCCGTGATTATGCAGCGCACTGGATCGATGTTCAGCGCGAGCAGTTCCGA
Source organism: Ponticaulis profundi (assembly GCF_042659465.1). Lineage (NCBI taxonomy): Bacteria > Pseudomonadati > Pseudomonadota > Alphaproteobacteria > Hyphomonadales > Hyphomonadaceae > Ponticaulis > Ponticaulis profundi. The sequence goes on from NZ_JBHSSW010000004.1 coordinate 69,749, forward strand.
CGCATAGGCGTTCAGGCCGAATGGTTTGAACAGGATGGAGACCCGAACACCGGTCCTTATCTGACCATGCGCTATGAGAGCGAAGCGAAGATCGTTTCAGAATTCCTGCGCATTGCCATGTCCGGTCTGATGTATCGCGGCATGAAACCGATCATGTGGTCTCCGGTCGAGCAGACCGCCCTGGCGGAAGCCGAAGTCGAGTATCACGATCGCAAGGCGACCACGATCTGGGTGAAGTTCCAGGTGGCTGAAGGCGGTCCGGAAGATGCATCGGTCATCATCTGGACAACGACGCCATGGACCATTCCTGCAAACCAGGCCGTGAGCTTCAGTTCTAAGATTTCTTACGGGCTTTATGAAGCCACAGCCGTTGCTTCAGAAGAAGAGCTCGGCTTCCAGCCATGGGTCGCGCCGGGTGACAAGATCCTCGTTGCTGACGCGCTGGCAGAAAGTGTTTTCAAAGCCGCAAAAGCAACCGAGTGGAAAAAGCTGGAAACAGTTGATCCGACAGGTTGGAAGCTGAAGCACCCATTTCATGGTGCGGACTGGGCCGAAGGGTATTGGGATCAGCCTATCCCGATGCTGAACGGCGACCATGTCACCGATGATGCCGGTACCGGTTTTGTGCACACAGCACCGGCCCATGGTGAGGATGACTATCTCGTCTATCTGAACAATGGCCACACCGCGAAAGACATTCGCGACATCGTTGATGAGAATGGCTGCTATCGTGATTTCGTCCCTCGTTTTGCCGGGCTCGATATCATTCGGACCTCCGGCAAGAAGCGCGGTCAGGATGGCAAGGCGGGCGCAGAAGTCCTGAAAGCCCTGATGGAGCAATCCGGATTGCTGGCGCGCGGCATGACAAGTCTGCGTGATGCGCACTCCTGGCGTTCAAAGGCGCCGGTTATTCGTCGCGCGACGCCGCAATGGTTCATTGCGATGGACAAGGCCGATGAGGCCGGCAAGACGCTTCGTCAGAAAGCCCTTGAAGGCATTGAGCAGACACAGTTCGTGCCGGCTGCGGGCAAGAACCGCATCCGTTCCATGGTCGAGGGACGCCCGGACTGGCTGATCTCTCGCCAGCGCAACTGGGGCGTTCCGCTGACCCTGTTTGTGAATGCCGAAGGCGAGCCGCATACGGTTCTGCAAATGGCATCGTCCATCAATGACCGTATTCTGGAAACCATCCGGGAAGGCGGCGTGGACGCGTGGTTCACCACGCCGAAGGAAGACCTGCTCGGCGAGGATGCCAATCCGGACGAATGGGAAAAAGTCACGGACGTTCTCGATGTCTGGTTCGATTCCGGTACGACGCACGCCTTCTGTCTGCGTGAGCGCGGTGTCATCGATGATGAGACCGGTCAGGCTGACGTGTATCTGGAAGGCTCTGACCAGCACCGTGGCTGGTTCCAGTCGAGCCTGCTGGAATGCTGTGCAACGCGTGGCATGGCACCTTACAAGACTGTCGTGACGCACGGCTTCATCGTTGACGGGGAGGGACGCAAAATGTCCAAATCTCTCGGCAATACGGTGAACCCGCTGGAAGTCGCGGAAAAGAACGGCATCGAGATCCTGCGCCTGTGGACGGCAACGTCAGACTTCACAGAGGATCTTCGTATTTCGGACGAGATCCTGAAAGCGAATGTCGAGAGTTATCGCCGCCTCCGTAACACCTTCCGCTACCTGCTGGGCGCGCTTGAAGGCTTCACCGTGCGCGAACATGTCGGCCGAAGCGATATGCCGGGTCTGGAGCAGTGGGTGCTGCACCGCGTCGCTGAAATCGACAAGATCGTTGAGACGGCCTACCGGAACTTTGACTATAAGAAGATCATGTCCACGCTGATCAATTTCTGCGGTGTGGATCTGTCGGCGGTTTATTTCGACATCCGGAAAGACAGTCTGTACTGCGACCCGTGGAGCGAAACGCGCCGCCGTTCGGTCCGCACCGTCATGGACATTCTGCTGCAGCGTCTTTGTGTCTGGCTCGCGCCAATCATGCCGTTCACGACGGAAGAAGCCTTCCAGCAAAGCCGCTTTGCTGACGAGGTCGACAGTGTGCATCTGATGCAATTCCCGGAAACACCGGCTGACTGGAAAGATGATGCGCTCGCTGAAAAGTGGGCGAAGATCTTCAAGGTCCGCCGCGTTGTCACCGGTGCGCTGGAGATTGAGCGTCGCGAGAAAACGATTGGCTCATCGCTTGAGGCCGCTCCGATCGTACACATTGAAGACTCTGCGTTACGCGATGCCTTTGACGGGGAAAGCCCGGAAGACATCTTCATCACATCGGATGCCATTCTGACCGATGCGCCATCACCGGGCGTTGCGTTCCGCCTGGAAGACATTGCTGGCGTCGCTGTCGTTGTCGGCAAGGCAGAAGGGCGCAAATGCGCACGCAGCTGGAAATACTTCAATCCGGCAGATGCCGATCCGGATTTTCCGGACATCACGCCACGCGATGCAGATGCTGTTCGCGAATGGGATGCGACACATAATGGCTAAATCGACGATACCGGCTCGCGCCATCTGGGCGCTGACCATCATTCTGGTCGTGTTTGTGGTGGATCAACTCACCAAGCACCTGATTTTGCGGGCCGATGTCTTCAATGCCTATGAGTGTCTGGCGCGCACGGGGCCATGTGGCCATGTCGAACTGTCCAGCATCATGGATCTGTCTATGGTCTGGAACCGTGGTTTCAGCTTCGGGATCGCACAGTCTGAAGGCTGGGGGCGCTGGGCGCTGTTTGTCCTTCAGCTTGCTGTCGGCGGTCTTTTCTTTGCATGGCTGCTTAAGGCGAAGCATCGCATCACGGCGCTTTCACTCGCGCTCGTTGTTGGCGGTGCGCTTGGCAATCTTGTCGACCGTTTCCGATTCGGCGCGGTTGTGGATTTCTTCAATTTCTCGGGTCCCTGGTTCGGGATCGAGTTTGACCTTCCGCAGGCTTTACGCTGGGTCGAAGGTATTTTTACCGCCAGTTGGGACCTTGATGGACGCCTCGGACTGGGCTTTCCCTATGTCTTCAATATTGCCGACGCTGCGATTACAGTGGGGGCAATCTTGCTTCTGGTGGACCAATTCTTACTCCATCGTCATGAATAGGCGGCTGGAAGCTTTGAAAAAAGCGCGCTAAGGCTATGAAGAGCTATGAGTAAAAAGGCAGGTATCATGAATTCTAGGGCGTTTGCGCTGTGTAGCGTTGCCATCGCTGCAGTAGCGGTCACCGGATGCAACACGCTTGGCAATGCGGCTGGCATTCGTAAGAAGACACCGGACGAATTCAACGTCGTCACGAAAGCGCCGCTGGTCGTGCCGCCGGAATTCGCATTGCGCCCACCGGCTACCGGTGCAGAGCTGCCGCGCGAACTGGATCCAAGCTCCCGCGGACGTACCATTCTGTTCGGTCGCGACACAGGTCAGACAGCGTCTGCTGGCGAAATGGCACTCGTTGCTGCCGCCGGTGCAACCGCAACGGACGCAACCATCCGTACGCGCGTTGATTACGAAGATGCCGAAATCGTCCGCAAGAATGGCGGTTTTGTCAGCCAGATCATGAACTTCGTACCGCTCAGCAATTCCGAGACGGACGCTGAAGGCAACCCGCTGGACGCTGACGAGGAAGCAACACGCCTTGAACAGATCAACTCGGTCAATGCTGCGACAGGTGGCGAGCCGGTTGTGATCGAGCGCGGCAAAGGCGGCTATAAGCTCCCTGGTACTTAAACACAGTTGATCTGCAAAATTCGGGGAGTCCCAATGCGATCCATTCGTTTCATGGCCCTCGCAGGGGCCCTCCTGCTGTCCACCGCCATACCGGCGGTTCCTGCCCTCGCATCAGAGGCGAGTGAGGAATGGGCGCCGGAAACCTTCATGCTGGACAATGGTATGGAGGTGATTGTGCTTCCGGACCACCGCGCACCTGTCGTCACCCATATGGTCTGGTACAAGGTCGGTGCGGCAGATGAACTGCCAGGCAAGTCCGGCATTGCGCACTTTTTTGAACACCTGATGTTCAAGGCGACAGACGATATTCCTGCCGGTGAATTCTCCAAAATCGTGGCCCGGAATGGTGGCCAGGACAATGCGTTCACCAGCTGGGACTACACCGCCTACTTCCAGCGCGTCGCGAAAGACCGTCTGGAAACCATGATGCGGATGGAAGCAGACCGCATGACGGACCTGCTTCTGACCGATGATCAGGTGCTGCCAGAGCGCGATGTCGTGAAGGAAGAGCGTCGTCAGCGCATTGAAAACGATCCGGGCGCGATCCTGTTCGAAATGACGATGGAATCGCTCTACAAGGATCACCCTTACGGCATTCCGGTTATCGGCCATATGGACGAAGTCGCAGCCCTGACGCGCGAGGACGCCGTTCAGTTCTATGGCGAATGGTACGGGCCTGAAAATGCGATCCTCATCGTTGCAGGTGACATCACCGCCGAGGAACTTCGCCCATTGGCTGAAGACATCTATGGCGCGATTGCCCCGAAAGGCGATCTGACCAAGCGTGTCTGGCCACAGGTTCAGCCGCTCGAAGAATCGCAGACCCTTACGCACACAGACCCGAAGGTTCGTCAGGAAGACTGGGGCCGTTACTGGCAGGGCACCTCCTACAGCCTGCCGGATGCCGGCATTGATCCATACGCGCTGGACCTCGCTGCGCAGATCCTTGGCGGCGGCCGCACCAGCCGTCTCTATCAGACACTGGCCGAAGAGCAGAAAGTTGCGGTGGATGCCTATGCCTGGAGCTGGACGACGTTAAAAGCGGGCGGTCCGTTCGCGCTTGGTGTGTCTCCGGCACGTGGTGTTGATCTGGATGAAGTCGGAAAAGCAGCTCAGGCGGTTCTGGATGATTTCATCGAAACCGGGCCAACAGAAGAAGAACTGGCACGGGCCAAGTCCAACCTTGTGGCAAGTTCGATCTTTGAGCGAGACAGTCAGGCCTCCATGGCCCGTCTCTATGGCGCGTCACGGGCGCGCGGCGAGTCGCTTGAAAGCATTATGAACTGGAATGATGTGATGGAGACCGTCACCGCTGAACAGGTGCGTGAGGTGCTGGCCAAATATGTGAAGGGCCAGCCATCGATCACAACGAAACTGCTTGAGCCGGAGAGCTAAGATGAAAACAGGGCTTCTAGCAGGCGTTTCCTGCCTCTTGCTGTTGGGTGCATGTGCAACCACCACCACCGATGCGCCGGTTGCGGAAACAAGCGCAACGTCGCAAACGGCTGCACCGGCAAAGAAAAAGGAAGAAACCGGACTTTCCAATATTCAGAAAGTTGTCACTGAAGACGGCGTTTCTGCCTGGCTTGTCAGCGAACATTCCATTCCGATTGTGGCGCTGGAAATGGCGTGGAAGAGCGGTGAAGTGAATGATCCGGCAGGCAAGGAAGGTGCGTCTCAGCTCATGGTCTACATGATGAATGAGGGCGCCGGGGATCTGGACAGCAAAGCCTATGCAACGCGCATGGAAGAGCTGAACATGACGTTCGGCTGTTCGACCGGCAAAGACTGGACGAGCTGCTCCATGTACACGCTTTCGGAAAACTTCGAAGACGCCATGGATATGGTGCGTCTTGGTTTGTCGGAAACGCGCTTCGATGAGGCACCGTTTGCACGGGCCGTCGAAGAAACCCAGATCGCTGTGAAACGCTCTGAAACCCAGCTGGGGACGATTGCCGCGCGCGCGCTGATGGAAGAGCTCTATCCGGAAGCGCATCCTTATACGCGGTATGAGACAGCAGACAGCGTCAATGCTGTGACCATTGAAGACGCCATCGCCCGCCGCGACGCCATTATGACCAAGGACAAAATGGTCGTGACGGCTGTCGGCGACATCACGCCGGAACAATTGAAAGCCGTCATGGAAGACACATTCTCTGTGCTTCCTGAAACCGGTGAGACAACAGATGTCGCTGACGTCATGTTCAAGCCGGCGCTGGAAAAGCCAATTCTGAAGGAACTGGAACAACCCCAAACGCTCGTGGTGTTCTCGGCGCCCGGACTGATGCGCGATGATCCGGACTTTTTCGCAGCTTATGTGACGAACTACATTCTTGGCGGCGGCGGTTTCTCCGCGCGTCTGATGGATGAGATCCGCGAAAAGCAGGGGCTGACCTACGGTATTTATACCAGCCTCTCGACCATGGAGCATCTGGGCAGCTGGGCGGGTTCAGCGCAGACGATGAATGAAAAGGCCGGCGAGCTGATCGCACGGACAAAGGTCGAGCTCTATAAAATGGCAACCGAAGGTCCAACTCAGAAAGAACTGGACGATGCCAAGGCCTATATCACCGGTGCTTATCCGCTGAGTTTCGACACCAATACGAAGATTGCCTCACAAATGATGGGCATTCGACAGTTTGATCTCGGCATGGATTACATCGCGACGCGTAATGACAAGATCAACGACGTCACGCTGGAAGATGTAAAGCGCGTGGCTGCGTCTTATCTGAAACCGGAAAACTTCACCTTCGTGACCGTTGGACAGCCTGTGGGCATGTCTCAGATTGACGGAATGGTTGAGGCATATCTGGCTGGCGAGGACTATGAGCCGGTCCCGCTCGATTCAAACGAGAACGAGATTGATTAGACCGCTTGCCAATTTTTGAGTTGTCACTCAAGCTTCGTGGCGCGTTTCATACGGAACGCGCCACTTTTCTATTGGGGGCATAAAATGGGTAGTTCTTATTCGGGCTCTGGCGCT
>NZ_JBHSSW010000004.1:76504-378865 GCF_042659465.1 Ponticaulis profundi
TGGCGTTGGTATCTTTTACCTGGTCATCTTTATTTTCATGATCGTCTGCTGGTGGCGCATCTGGAGCAAGGCTGGTTTCAGCGGTGCCTGGTCGCTTCTGATGTTCGTTCCGATCGCGAACCTGATCTCATTCATCTATCTGGCTTTCGCAAAATGGCCGGTTTCTGAGAACAAGGTGAAGCCGGAGACATTCGACTAGCTTTGCAGTCGCGAACATATCGTCAGCCGCTGTGATGATTTACACTCATACGCATGGCTGACGATTCGTTTCCTCACACACAAGATTCCTCACGTGCCAACCGGGCAGGTGGCATTCGTCTGTTGCCGCCGGATGCTGTGAACCGCATTGCGGCTGGCGAAGTGGTCGAGCGACCTGCTGCCGCAATCAAGGAACTGGTCGAGAACGCGCTCGATGCGGGTGCGCGGCACATCGTGATTGAAGCGGAAAACGGCGGACGCTCTTTCTTCCGCGTGACGGATGATGGTTGCGGGATGGACCCGGACGAGCTGTCGCTCGCGGTTGAGCGCCATGCGACCTCCAAGCTCTCGTCAGACGCAGACGGCCGCGTAGACCTTCTGAACATTTCCACACTGGGCTTTCGCGGCGAGGCGCTGCCATCCATCGGCTCTGTCGGCCGGATGAATCTGAAGTCCCGCTCTGAAAGCGGCGATGAGGCTTTTGAACTCCGCGTCGATGCCGGGCGAAAATCAGAGCCGAAACCTGCGGCCTGGACCGGATTGCAGCCACACGGTACGGTGATCACGGTCGAAGACCTGTTCTATGCCACGCCCGCACGCCTGAAATTCATGAAGAGCGAACGTGCTGAGTCGCTCGCTGTTTCAGATACCTGTCGCCGTCTTGCCATGTCGCGGGCTGATGTCGGGTTCGAGTTGATCCAGAATGGACGAAGTGTGTTCCGCCTGAAGGCAGAGCGCGGCGACCCGGAAACGGCCCGTCTGGCACGCCTGGGTGCGATCATGGGGCGTGAGTTTCATGAGAACGCTATGGCGATCCAGGCTGAGAAAGAAGGCGTTCGGATCACCGGTTTTGCAGGCTTGCCGACACTCAATCGCGGGAATGCGCAGCATCAGTATCTCTTCGTGAATGGCCGTCCGGTAAAGGACAAGCTTCTGACGGGCGTGATCCGCGCGGCTTATCAGGATTTCCTGGCGCGCGACCGTCATCCAATGGCGGCCCTCTTTGTCGATCTCGAACCTGAAGCGGTTGATGTGAACGTCCACCCGGCCAAGACAGAAGTTCGCTTCCGTGATGCCCAACTGGTGCGTGGACTGCTGATCGGGTCGCTCCGCCATGCACTGGCAGATGCCGGACACCGCGCTTCCACCACCGTTGCAGGCGCTGCGCTCAACAAGGCGCAGGTCGAGCAGGAGCGCAAAGGTCCAAGCCTCTGGCAGGCTTCGAGCTTTCATGCCGAGCCATCGGGGCGCCCAATGCCGCCCCGGCACTCTCCGGGCTGGGCAGCCGAGTATCAGGCAAATGATCTGCCCGAAACGGGCGTGTCGCGCCCGTCCGGCTTTGAAGAACAGTCTGCGCCGCAATCACCCATGCCCGAGCGGACCTCGTCTGAACCCTGGTCTGTGCGTGTGGAAGCAGATTCCTCACGCCCGGATGTGGAAGCTCTGCCACTGGGGCTGGCCAAGGCGCAGCTGCACGAAACCTATGTGATCGCGCAGACGCAGGATGGCATTGTCATTGTCGACCAGCACGCTGCGCATGAGCGGCTCGTCTATGAGCGCATGAAGGGCGAAATGGCTCAGTCTGGCGTTCGTCGCCAGGCCTTGCTGATCCCGGAAATTGTCGAGCTCACCGAAGATGAATCAGCGCGCGTTCTGGAGCGCTCGGAGGAACTTGCGCAAATGGGTTTGGAGATTGAACCTTTTGGCGGCGGTGCTGTCTGCGTGCGGGCGACGCCTGCGCTGTTCGGCAATATGAATGTTCAGGGCCTGCTCAAGGATCTGGCGGATGACTTTGCCGAATATGATGCAGGGCTCAGCCTGAAGGAGCGGTTTGAGGACGTGATGGGCAATATGGCCTGTCGTGGTTCGGTTCGCGCCGGACGCAGACTGACATCCGAGGAAATGAATGCGCTGCTTCGCCAGATGGAAGCGACGCCGTATTCGGGCCAGTGTAACCATGGCCGCCCAACTTATGTTGAGCTGAAACTGGCGGATATTGAGCGCCTGTTCGGCCGCCGTTAATCACGAGAAAAAGGGTGCATGAAGCCTCACGCACCCCGAAGATATTATATGTGTCGAGACGGTGTTGGGCTGAAAAGACCGTTAGCGGCCTTTTTTCGCCTTAGGCTTACCAGCTGCTGGGGTTTGAGCTGGTTTTACAGATGGCGTACCTGGTTTAGACGGTTTGCCAGCTTTAGGTTTGGACATTGAAGTCGCCCTGATGCGAGCACGTGACTGGCTCGCGAAGCGCTGAAGCACCTCGCTTCAACCCTTGTAAAATACACCAGATAACAATGGGCTACAAAGGGATTTTCGATTGTTACAAATAATGTGATCCGGGCTGATACTGTCCGGACCCGGTGCGTTGAGAGGCCCGTTCGCGGCTTCATTCTTCAGGCTTCCTCCGTTGCATTGGGCACGATATTGTCTGGCGCTGGGATGCCCCTTGAAACACGTCGTGATTGGTCCGCGACCTCCCTTGTTTTGCTTGATCTGGTCTGCTGAGGCGCGTAGCGAGAAAGCATGACGAGTTTTGAGAAAACCTATTCCGGTGATGAGCCCGTGCGCGTCAATAAATGGCTTGCGCAATCCGGTGTTTGCTCGCGCCGTGAGGCCGAAGCGCTGATCCTGTCCGGGACCGTGTTCATCGACGATGAAAAGGTCGAGGATGCAGGGCGCAAAATTCTTCCCGGTCAGACGCTGAAGCTCTCAGAAGCCGGAACCGGCGAACTGGCGTCAAAGCGTACTATCATGCTCAACAAGCCGGTTGGTTTTGTGTCCGGCACGCCGGAAGAGGAGCAAATTCCTGCCGTTCGCCTGCTCACCCGGGACAATATGGTCGGCAAAGCTGCGCCTGTGAAAGGAAGCGATAGTCTCGCGCCGGTTGGCCGCCTTGATATGGATTCGCGCGGACTGTTGATCATGTCGGATGACGGACGCGTCGCCAAAGGCGTGATCGGTCCGGAAGCCGATCTCGAAAAGGAATACATTGTCCGCATTCGTGGCAAGATCACAGGCACCAAGATGAAGCTGCTTCGCCACGGGCTGGAACTTGATGGCCGCGAATTGAAGCCTGCGCGCGTGACAGGCGTTGCAGATCAGACCTTGCGATTTGTGCTGCGTGAGGGCCGCAACCGGCAAATCCGGCGCATGTGCGATCTGGTGGAATTGCGTGTCATCGATCTCGTCCGGGTGCGCATTGGTGCGCTGAAGCTTGGTGGTTTGCCCGAAGGACGCTGGAAAGAACTCAAGCCACATGAAATCGAGGCTTTGCTCCGCAATCCTTCACTCGATGAGTTGAAGGGCAAAAAGAATAGCTGATCATCGTTGAATACCTCTCTTTTTGAGGGAAGCTGTTTGGATCGCCGGAAAGCTGTGCTGATCTGCCATGGAGTGGAACTCGGGGAGAGATCATGAAAGCTTTTCTGACGATCATCGCAGCCATTGGGCTATCGGCCTGTGCCCATGCTGAGGAGCCGCCAGAGGCCGCGAAAACGGGCGAGCCCGGATTTGCAAATGCGGGCGCGACGATCCCTGATCTCCTTGTCGACATGCGCTATACGACCGACCAGAATTTTGTTGGCGCACCGATTGATGCCTATGAGGCCCCTAATTGTCTTCTGACAGAACCCGCCACACAGGCGCTGGCGCTGGTTCAGGCGGAACTGAAGACATTCGGCCTCGGGCTGAAAGTCTTTGATTGCTATCGTCCGGCAACATCGGTGGCGCACTTTGCACGATGGGCAAAGGATCTGGATGATCAGGCAACAAAGCCGGAATATTACCCCAATGTTCCAAAGTCAGACCTGTTCAGGCTTGGCTATATCGCTGAACGATCCGGCCATTCCCGAGGCAGCACGGTCGATCTGACCATCATGGATCTGAACACCGGTGAAGCGCTGGATATGGGATCGGCGTTCGACCTGTTTGACACGTTTTCCTGGCCATCTGATCCACGACCGACCGCGCAGCAGAGAGCCAATCGCGCGCTTCTGCAGTCTGTCATGACCAAACACGGATTTCGCGGTCTGAAAGAAGAATGGTGGCATTTTACGCTCAATGATGAGCCCTATCCGGACACCTATTTCGACTTTCCCGTCCGATAGTCAGTCGCCCAGAGACTTCAGTTCGTCCTCAGTAAACACACGTGAGCGGGTGAGAAATCGCTTCTCCCGTCCATTGTCGAGTGAGAACATACCGCCGCGACCTGGCACGACATCCAGAATGAGTTGCGTGTGTTTCCACACTTCGAACTGGCTGGCCGAGATATAGACCGGTACGCCATCAATGGTGCCGAGTTTTACATCGCGTTCCCCGACCTTGAAGTCATCAGCCGGATAGCACATCGGGCTTGAGCCATCACAGCAACCGCCGGACTGATGGAACAGAATATCCGGCACGTCCCGGCAGATTTCTGCGATCAGGTCTCGGGCAGCAGGCGTTGCGCTAACGCGGGGCGGCGTTTCGGGCATGAGGCTATTCCAGCGTTTCAAAAAAGACCCTTTGACGTGAGGGGATGGAAGGTGTGCGAAGACCCTCACGTCAAAGGAAGGCAAGTTTGCCAAAGGGCAGCAGACCGAAAGATGTGACCGGATTGTGAGCAATCAGGGAGGAGACATCCGCAATCCAGAACACAGCCTGCTGCCAGGCGGCGCCTTAAAAGAAGCCCAGTTTCTGTGGTGCGTAGCTCACCAGCATATTCTTGGTCTGCTGATAGTGATCCAGCATTTTCGAGTGGTTCTCGCGGCCGATACCAGACTGCTTGTAGCCACCAAACGCCGCGTGCGCCGGATAAGCGTGATAGCAGTTCGTCCAGACGCGTCCCGCCTGAATGGCGCGGCCAAAGCGGTAACAGGTGTTCGCATCACGCGACCAGACACCAGCACCAAGACCATAGAGCGTGTCATTGGCGATCTCGAGGGCTTCTGCATCATCCTTGAAGGTCGTGACCGAGACGACAGGTCCGAAAATCTCTTCCTGGAAAATGCGCATCTTGTTGTGGCCCTTGAAGACCGTTGGCTGCACATAATATCCACCCGCCAGATCACCTTCCAGCCTGGCCGCTTCGCCGCCAATCAGAAGTTCGGCGCCTTCCTGACGACCAATGTCGATATAGGAGAGGATCTTCTCCTGCTGTTCCGATGAGGCCTGAGCACCAATCATGGTCGTCGGGTCGAGCGGATTGCCCTGTTTGATCGCCGCAACGCGCTTCAGCGCACGTTCCATGAACTCATCATAGATATCTTCATGGATGAGCGCGCGGGATGGGCAGGTGCAAACCTCGCCCTGGTTCAGCGCGAACAGAACAAAGCCTTCAATCGCCTTGTCCAGATAATCGTCGTCTTCGCGGCAGACATCCTTGAAGAAAATGTTCGGTGATTTGCCACCAAGCTCCAGTGTCACCGGGATCAGGTTTTCCGATGCATATTGCATGATCAGGCGACCCGTCGTCGTTTCACCTGTGAACGCGATTTTCGCGATACGCGGGGAAGAGGCGAGCGGTTTGCCAGCTTCCAGCCCGAAACCATTGACGATATTCAGAACGCCAGCTGGCAGAATGTCAGCGATCAGTTCTGCAAACACCATGATTGACGCAGGTGTCTGTTCAGCCGGTTTCATGACGACGCAGTTCCCTGCAGCCAGAGCTGGCGCCAGTTTCCATGCGGCCATGAGGAGCGGGAAGTTCCACGGAATGATCTGTCCGACGACACCCAGCGGTTCATGGAAGTGATAGGCGACGGTGTCCTGATCAATTTCCGAGATTGAGCCTTCCTGCGCGCGAATGCAGCCAGCGAAATAGCGGAAATGGTCGATCGCCAATGGCAGGTCAGCGGCCATGGTCTCGCGGATCGGCTTACCATTGTCCCAGGTCTCAGCGGTCGCCAGAAGTTCGAGATTGTCTTCCATGACGTCGGCAATCTTGTTCAGAAGATTGGCCCGGTCCGTTGTCGAGGTATGGCCCCAGGCGTCTTTTGCTGCGTGCGCGGCATCCAGTGCGCGCTCCACATCCGTGGCGTCTGAGCGGGCAATCGAACAGATCACCTTGCCGGTAATTGGAGACGTATTGTCGAAATAACGTCCAGCCGCAGGTTCAATGAACATGCCGCCAATGAAGTTGTCATAGCGTCCGCGAAAAGGTGAACGCATGCCGGAATTTGAAAGCGTTTGGGTATCAGCCATATTTTCCTCCAGTTATCCTTCGGCTTTGGGGCGCGAAGTTTCTTGAGGGTCATCTGATATGCCTCAGCTGTGCTTGTCAGCGGGGCGGGAACAGGTCGAACAGGGGAAGTGTCTCAGCGGTGAGACACTTTCGATCAAAAACTCGAATTTCGCAGAGTAAAATTACGCTAGTCGGTCAGACCGTGCTTTTCGAGACGCCGGTAAAGCGTTGCACGGCTGATGCCGAGTCGTTTCGCCGTGGCCGTCATATTGCCGTTGGAGCGGGCAAGGGCGCGGCGTAATTCGCGGCGTTCTGCACTTTCCAGACCAACCCCGCGGGCCTCATTGTCTCCGAACAGGTCACCAGCCGGACGAGGGGCCTGGAAGCTCTCATCTGTCAGACCATATGCCTGACGCGCGCCGCGTGTTGCGCCGACGACCAGATCGTCCTGATCGATGGCAAAGAGGACGGCGCCTTTCTGCCCATCGCTCGGATGGCGGAGAATGCGTTTGCTGGCAAAGGTGGAATGGAAGTTATCGGCCTCAATCTGGCGGGCCGCATCGCAGACGCTTTGATGGATGAGTTTGGCGAGTGGTCGATTGACGTCTTCGCGACAGGAGGAGACATCCAGCACAGCGGCAAGGCGTCCATAGGCATCGAAGATCGGTGCGCCCATACAGCTCATTTGTGTATTGCCGACACGGAAATGCTCATCGCGATAAATGAGGACAGAGCGCGCTTCAGAGATGCAGGTTCCGATGCCGTTTGTGCCCTGCACGGACTCAGACCAGACGGCGCCTGCCCATAAACCGGCACGTTCAAAGACCTTGTCTTCGCTGGCAGGGGTTCGCTGATCCAGCACCACGCCATCGGAATCGGTCAGAAAGACGCTGCAGCCTGCCAGACCGATACTGGAGAACAAGCGATCCATGACCGGCTGGGAAATGTTCAGCATATCGCCTGCGGCTTCGCGGTGTTCGCGGAGCTTGCGGTTCTCGAGACGGTCGGTGCTGCGTGTCTGTTCCGGATCCAGCCCGAACGTGGTGAGTGAGCGGACCCAGGAGGCAGCCAGAGGCGACGTCGCTGCCGCGCGTTTGGACGCGACAATTGCGCGAACATGATCGGCATGGCGAAGCGGATCTCGTGCAGGATCAGAAGGGATCGAACGGTCACTCATTTGTGTTGAATATATCACGCAGCTCCTGAACGTGTATATCTACTCGCGGTTTTAATGCGCATAATCGCGAAATTAACGAAGAAATTATAATATAAAACAGTGTTCTAGTGTTTGGCTGTTCTGCATGCTCCGCAGGTCAGGACGTCGAGTTTCCTGCGGGGAGTATTGCAAATATTCGATCGCTACTTCTTCAGTGAACAATCAGTCCTGAACTGGACTTCGTGGTTTTCCGGTCAGTATTCGAACCGGAAGAAAGCCTCCCGCAGGGCAGGAGGCTTTGCAATCCTGATTAGCAAATCAGCTTAGCTTTGCTTGTGTTTGCCGACCCAGACAGCCAGGGCATCGACAAAGGATTTCAGGAAGGCTTCAGTGCCTTCATTCGTGACATTGCCGTCTTCGGTGACCAGCTCATGCGTTTTGGCAATGTACAGCTCCGGATGCGCCATGGTTGGCATGCCGAGGGCGACCAGCATCTGACGCAGATGATGCGCCGCGCCGAATGCACCCATTGTGCCCGGTGTCTGCGCCGCAATCGCGGCAGGCTTGCCGTTGAGCACGCCAGCGGCATATGGGCGTGAGCCGACATCGACCGCGTTCTTCAGAACAGCCGGGATGGAGCGGTTATATTCAGGTGTGATGAAGAGCACACCGTCAACTGGCGCGATGGCGTCACGGAAGGTCGTCCATGCAGCCGGTGGCGTTTCGGTTTCCAGATCCTCGTTATAGTAAGGCAGATCGCCGATTTCGACATATTTGAAGGTCAGCGTGTCCGGGGCGAGTTTGACCAGGGCATCGCCGAGACGGCGGGAGAAAGACCCTTTGCGCAGGCTGCCAACAAGGATCGCGATTTCATAAGGCTCTGACATTGTGAGCTCCTGTCATTTGTGTTCCGAGCCTCATATAGGGCGATGCGATGCGTTCGTGACCTCCCATTCTCGGAAAGGCACCATTTCCAAATGGTAGGCAATGCTTTGGTCTAAACCAATGCTGAGGAAATAATCACATTAGACGGATATTAGTCCGCTTCAGTCGGGCAGCGTGTCCACTCTTTGGCTGTGGTCCAGTCTGTGCGCCAGCCTGAGGAATCCTTGCCGGCGAGCAGGAATGTGTCTTCCGAGGTCCAGTCCGCCACGAAGGTGATATCCGTATAATCATTCTTCTCCGGATCGAACTGCCACCATGGAAAGCGACCGTCGAAAGACCGGACGTGCCATTCTCCCCAGCTGCCGCCTGGTGTTGAGATGTCGACGGCGTTCGGGTTCTCGCTGGTGTCAGAGGCCGAAATCACCGCAGGCGCCTCGCAGGTTGCGTCCGGTACATTGACGATGACGCCCGGCTCGTCCGGGAATGCGATCTGCCATTCTCCGATAAACGGATCGGAATAGGATGGTGTCGCGTCTTCTGCCAGAGCAGAAGGTGTTGTCAGCGCAGCCAGCGCGCAAATCCCAGCCAATAGACGCATGTCAAAACTCCCCGAAGTATACACTCAAGTGCATCATAGTGGGAAATTCAGAAAACTTATCACCCGAAATGGGGAGGGGACTGATTTTGCTGTTCAGGCAGTGCGCTGCGCGGCCAGAGCAACGGGCTTGAAGCTCATCCGATGCACCGGGCAGGGGCCAAGCGTTGCGAGCGCTTCTGCATGCAGTTTCACGCCATATCCCTTGTGGCCGGAAAACCCATAGCCGGGATAGGTTTCATCCAGTTCCACCATCAGCCGGTCACGCGCGGTCTTTGCCAGAATGGATGCAGCAGAGATTTCGGCCACACTGCCATCGCCCTTGATGATAGCGCTGGCGCGGCATGGCAGATCAAGCGGGACATCATTGCCGTCAATCTGGATCTCATCCGGAGAAACCTTCATTGCCGCAATGGCGCGGCGCATGGCCAGATGTGTCGCCTGCCGGATGTTGAGCTGATCAATTTCTTCCGGACTGGCCCAGCCAAGCCCCCAGGCGAGAGCTTTCTCCTGGATCTCGGTTTCCAGTCTGAGCCGCTTCTTCTCTGTCAGTTTCTTTGAGTCATTCAGCCCCGCAATCGGGTGATCCGGATGCAGAATGACAGCGCCGGCGCAGACCGGCCCGGCCCAGGGGCCACGCCCCGCCTCATCGACACCGCAGAGAAGGTATGGTTTCGTCATGGCAACAAAGAACAGTGAGTCTGGGAGTGATTCAAATGGTTGAAGGCCGCGCAATTCGTATTCATGAGCATGGTGGTCCTGACGTTCTGACAGAGGAAGCGATCACGCTGAATGCGCCGGGGACCGGAGAGGTTCTGGTCCGCCAGACGGCAATCGGGCTGAACTTCATCGACACATATATTCGCACCGGGCTCTATCCCTCCAGATTGCCGACCATTCCGGGCTTTGAAGGCGCGGGCGTTGTTGAAGCCGTCGGCGAGGGCGTGAGCGATCTGGCTGTTGGCGACCGCGTCGCCTATCCGGCGCTGAAAGCGACCTATGCCAGCCATCTGGTTGGGCCGGCTGACCGGATGGTGAAAATCCCCGAAGGCGTCACCGATGAAGATGCCGCTGCCCTGATGATGAAAGGCATGACGGCCTGGATGCTGTTGTTCGAGATCCGGCCCGTCAAACCGGGCGATTGTCTTCTGGTCTGGGCCGCTGCCGGCGGTGTTGGCTCCGTTCTGGTGCGCTGGGCGAAAGCGCTCGGCGCAGAGGTGATCGGCGTAGTATCCACCGAAGGCAAGGCGCAGCGCGCTCTGACGAATGGCGCCGACCATGTTCTGTTGTCAGACGCTGATATTCCAGCCGAAGTGAAGAAGATCACCGGCGGCAAAGGCGTTGATATTTCCTTCGATGGCGTCGGCAAGGACAGTGCCATGGCGAGCCTCGACTCCCTGAAGCCCCGCGGCCTGTTCGTCACCTATGGCAATGCCTCCGGTCCGGTGGACCCGATTGCGCCTGTCATGCTGAACCAGCGCGGATCGCTGATGATGACCCGGCCCGGCCTGTTTCACTTCATCTCGACCAAGGAAGACCTTGATCGCGCGGCCATGGCTGTGTTCGGCGCGCTGAAAGTCGGCGCGATTCAGGCCGATATCGGCCAGCGCTTCAAACTGTCCGACGTGGCCGAAGCCCATAAGGCGCTGGAAGGCCGCAAAACGGTCGGATCGACCATTCTGGTGCCCTAGTCTCAGTTGCCTTCGTCGAGCGCGAGGATCAGCGCCGGATCAATGTAGAAATCACCGTCACGCTCATCGCTGGCGGTGTTTCGCCATTTGACAGACCAGTGGAGATGCGGACCGGTTGTGCGCCCCGTATTGCCTGTCTTGCCGATCACATCGCCTGCTTTGACGACATCGCCCGCTTCGACATCCACCTCGCTCAGATGCATGAAGACAGAGACGAGTCCCTGTCCATGATCGAGGAAGATCGAGCCGCCTTCATAATAAAGATCGGGATCGCCCAGGATGACAACGCCGTCAGCCGGGGCCAGAAGCGGCGTGCCCACAGGGGTTGCGATATCATAGCCGCGATGCACGGAAACGCTGTCGCATGGCTCGCCCGTGACAGCAGATACGCCGATATATTTGCGCGTCGGGCCGAATGGCGAAGACATCACACCTTCGGCCGGACGGATTGTGCCTTGGGTAAAACCTGCGCCTTCATTGAAGCGCTTGAAAGCCGCGACCTTCTTCACCCAGGAGCGACCGGCATGATCTTTCTGTTCCTGCGTGCGGGCATCGACCTTGTCACAATCCAGACCGGTGATTTCGCGATAATCATCCTTGCGGGTCGCGATCTCGATGGTTTCGGTGGTGCTTTGCCCGTTCGCATCTTCAAGCGTAATGGAAACGCTGGACGGCGCATCGCGCTCAAGCCCGATAGTGGCCTGACCGGCCGGGTTCAGTTTGGCGACCGGTTTGCCATCCATTTTCACGATGGTGCCGGCAATGCCTGTACAATAGAGAAGCCCGCCCTGCTGGCGCGCACCGGCGTCACAGCTCGGCGCAGCGCTTTCGGCCAGCGCGGCGCTGCCAAGGGACAGGATCGCTGCCGGAAGCGCAGCGGCTGCGAAGTGAAACAGGCCAGACTTACTTTTCCGCATAAGGAGGCCCCATCCGCTCAGCGCAGGCTTTCGCATCAATATAGGCTTCCTGCTTTTCAATGCTCCAATAGGTGAGCGCATGAAGCGGGATTTTCTTGCCCGTCGTCGCGCAGATAACGAAGTCGCCCGGTTCGAGCACATCGAAGTCATTGTCGAGATAGAGCAGGTGAGCTTCGCCGGGCAGGCGTGGGGTTTTGTTCAGCATGGGCGTAATATGGAGCAGTTTTCAGTTTGTTTGAAGTGGTCGTTTGCAGCCGGGTTCAAGCCTCTTCGGCCACCGGTTTCGGCGGGTTCGCAATCGCGATCAGATATTTGATGCCGGTATAGGCCGAGAGCGCCGCGACCAGCCAGAGCGTGATCAGCCAGAAGGCTGTCAGCTCATCACGCAGCACATAATCCGGCCCCAGCATGGCCAGCAGCACAAAGAAGATCGCAATGACGATCATCTCTGCAAAGGTTTTGATCTTGGCGAGAAAGGTGACGGTCATGGCACTGGCATCAAAGCCGGAAAAGCGCAGCACGGTAATCAGCACATCACGGAAGACGATGATGGCCGCAGGCAGCGTAATGGCAAAGGACCAGTCCGACGAGGCAGCAATGGCAAGCAGCGGCAGACCGACAATCATCTTGTCGGCAATCGGGTCGAGCAGGCGGCCAAACCGCGATGTGGCATCCCATTCGCGCGCCAGAAACCCGTCCAGCCAGTCGGTAATGGCCGACAGGGCAAAGACGACAAAACCGATCATGCCCCAGAAACGGCGGAACTCCACAATCACGGCGGCATGGGCTTCCTTGGCCGCCAGCGGCAGGTCCGCTTCGGAGGTAAAGGCCAGCATATGCGCTTCCTGGCGTGCAATGGCGATAATCGACCATGCGACGAAGCCTGCCATAAAGCAGCGAAGGCAAGTCAGAGCGTTGGGAAGCCAGTAAAGCGGGTGTCTTTGCATGGGACCTAGTTAGGGGTGAAAGCGCCTTTCGAACATAGTGTAATTGGTCTTTTTTATATTTTGTTCCGGGGTGTAGCAGATGTGTCTGGTGGGGGATGGTGTTTTGCCCGAGCTGGTGCCTCGCCTGCGGCTCGGTCGCTCTGCGCCCAACCCGGTCAACAGCCTTGAGCCTGTTCCATGTGCGCGTTCGCGCACGGGAACAAAATAAAACACAGCCCTGAGCGCGTTCTATGCGAGCCGCCAGGCTCGCGAGAACAAACACAAAAAACAAAACAGTTGAGTGTATTGTTTTGCTCGAGCTTGTTCCTCGCCTGCGGCTCGGCCGCTCTGCGCCCAGCCCGGTCGGGCTGTTGGGGAAACAGCCCTGAGCGGGCTCTATGCGAACCATCAGGTTCGCGAGAGCACAATAAAACACAGCCCTGAGCGCGTTTCGTGAGGGACGAACTCACGAGCAAGGCGAAGGCGCAGCACCGCCAAGTCGAAGACGCGGCGCAGGTGCGAGCAAACGCAAAAAACAAGGCAATTGAGAAAACTCTGGCATGGATACCAGCCTTCGCTGGTATCTGCGGTGGAGAGGATGCGCCACTATCGCCCCACGCGGTTTTGCGGGGGCGGTGTCAGGCAAAGGATCGGATCTGAGGGGGATCGGGGGGCTTGAAGCGGTCGAAACCGGGCAAGTCCGGCGGCTCGGCTTCCGGGAAAACACCCAGTGCCACCAGCGCAGACCTTGCCCGATAATGCAGCGTATTCAGGTCGTCTCGTTCGGCTGCATCGGCGCAGTTTCGCCAGAGCTCATCGGGTGGCAGCCAATGTATCAGCGGCTCGAAATAGAGCTGCGGAAGGGGAGTCTTGTTTTGCTCTCGCGAACCCAATGGTTCGCATAGAGCGGGCTCAGGGCTGTTCGGGCTTCCGGGATGACAAGGAAGCGTCGAAGAGAAATTGTCATCCCGGGCGAAGACCCGGGATCCAGAACCATCCATATGAAGCACACGGGCGGCGAGGCGTTCGGCCATTTTGTCGGCGCGCTGAAGCAGTTTTGGCAAGCGTGCCAGCCGGGCAAGCACGGCGCCTGCATCCACAATTTCGCGCGCATCGGGCAGATATTTGTAACGCGCGCGCCAGCGACGCGGCTTGCGACCCGCCGCGTCATTCGGGCAAGGCGTGGCGATGGAAAAACTGTTCAGGCGCACGCGGTCTGACAGAGCATCACGCAGCGCCTGATCCTGTTCGATCATCCAGGTATTAGGCGGCGGATCATCCGGGTGCGCCGGGCGCGACACACGCGGCGTGAGGGTGAGGCCGTCTGCAAAACCGGGCTCGTCTCTTGCGCGCTGTAACAGCTCTGCGGCAAGCCACAGGATAAAACATCGCAGCGTGTATTCCATGCGCCGGACCTGCAGGATCAGGGTATTTTTCGCGCCGAGCATCATGTGCGAGGGGCGTCTTGCCGGGTCTTCCTCCGGCTCCAGAGCATCTTCTGCATAGCCCGCGATCCTGGCCATGAAGCCCGCCAGGCGCGCGGCGATCTCCGTGAAAACGAGGCGCAGATCAACAGGTTTGGATGCGGGCTCTGACATGCGTGCCAGTATGTGGGGTGCCGCGCCGGGGTGGGATTAGTTTTTTGGTTTTTGTGTTGGATCCCGGATCAGGTCCGGGATGACAGCGGAGGGTTTTCGGGGGTTTTCCTCCTCAATCCGGCGATACCAGACTTGATCTGGTATCCATGCCAGAGCGTGAGACAAATGCCCGGTTCAAACGCTCAGGCATGGGTTCCAGCCTGCGCTGGAACCTGCGGTGAGTGGCGTTGGGAGGGGGTATGTCCCCCAAGAGCTTGGCAACGGAGAATCGAAGCTTAGCTGCTATCACTCATCAAATCTTGCGAAGGATTTGAAAGTAGCGAACCATTTACTCTAAAATTATGGTGCGAGTGATTTGTACTCAGCATTTGAGATTGGAAACTTTGTCTTCATAAGCGGTAGTGGAGGGAGGTGCATATGGGTTTCATTAGCGGAACTCGCACAGAAGTTTCTAAAATACGGCCAGACTGTCATTCTTCCAATCGATTTCAAAAAGGCTATAAGACATGGGTCTTCTAACTCTCCTATCGGTTCGACTTGAAAGATGAGAGCATAAACAGCCTCGATTGCCATTTGAGCCGATTTAAAAGATTCCTCTTGTGATGCGTCATCATTCTCTTCAGGTGACACCCAAATTCGGCAGCGAATTTGGCCTACAAGGACATTACTGTCTTCATCGAATTCCGGTGAACCAATGAGTTCATTGCTCATGAACTTGGCGACGTCACTCACGTTTGGTGAAAGGGATGGACTACGCCAAGTTTTTGAACTTACTTGAAAAACTTGTGTAAGCTCGGCTTTTCCGACAAGTTCGTTTAGATCACTAGCCATTGTCTATGCTGCAACCAATCCGGACATAACATCGTCAGCGTTCGCTGGGCACCACGCTCCAAAACCTTCATTTCTCTCGAACATCGCCTTGTTGCGAAGTTTCTTCTCGTACCCTTTGGCATCCATTCTGCGAATGAGCTCACAAGAAAATTCGATTGGCTCTCCGAGAGCGAAAAAGAGATTCACAACTTTTCTGATCGAAAGGTTTTGTGGTTCTGCTTCGGTCAGAATTTGCGTAATATAAGCAGGAGATACCCCCATTCGTTTCGCGAGTTCAGTCTTTTTCATTTTTTTTTCTCGAAGTATGCGCAGGGCCATGCTTTGAACGTAAGCAATGGCGTCTTCCTCGGCCATGATCGCTTCAAAGTTCTCTTCCATGACGCTCTCCTTAGAGTTTTGCATTTTTTATCTCTGTCTCGACGGTTTGTAAGCGATCAGCACAAGTATCTGCGTGATTTCCGTCAAGCTTCTTTTCCTTTTTTTGTACGGCAACTGCAGCAAAAAACGCTCTGTTGTTTGCTACATTACCGATCGAACCATACACCCTGAGTTGGTAACGTTTGAATGCATGTAAACGAAGTTGGCGACCATTTCGTTGCTTGTTTCCCTCACGTCTGAACTCTTCGTTGTGAAGATCGCCCAAATCTTCGAATTGGCAGAATTTGTTCTTCATGACGCTTCTAATGCCAGCTTCCATTCTGGTTTCTTTTATCTTTCCTAACTCCTTCACACATCGCTCGTGCATCCATACCTCACCGTGAGGTCCGTCATAGATCTTTTTCCAGCTACCAAGGACCATATCAGGCAAGTGTCAATCCGTAATTTAATATATAACTTAATTTTTAGGGCGTAGGATTACAAGTTAGATTCGCATTTGAGAAGAAGTGTAGAGAAAACACAACCATATAGATATCGCTTTTTAGCTTTTGGATTAGCACAAGCAATGAAACAGGGGGGGCTTTGGTTGTGGTTATGCGTCTTTCCCGCTTACCCGCCGTGGAAGTGGCCGTAAATCCGCTCGGCGAGGGCCTGGCTGACACGCTCGACGGTTTCCTGATCAGCAAGTTTGGCAAGTGTCACGCTCTTGCCAGAGCGCCGCGTGCAGTGCGCACCAGTCGCGAATTGTTGATAAACTCAGGCGGTCTCCAATGGTTTTACAGACAAGCGAAACCCCAGGGCTCTCAGAATTTCGGTAACCGTTGAAAATAGCGGCTGACCGTTTTCAGACAGCGCTTTGTAGAGGCCTTGCCGTGACAAACCGGCTTCCTGCGCGAGTGCGGTCATGCCGTGAGACTTCGCAATATCTCTCAGGCAGGCCATGAAAAAGGCAGGGTCATTTTCCTCGAGTAGGGCATCAATATATGCGATCACGTCTTCCTTGGTCTGCATATAGTCAGACGCATTGAAGTCAGTCGTCGGGCGATTCATCTCTCTTCTCCTTTTGCCGCAAGTTCAGAGCTCTGCGGCAAGCTCTTTGGCCTTCCTGATATCTCGTCTCTGGCTTTTCTTGGTCCCACCGGCCAGAAGCAGGACAAGTTCAGAACCTCTTTGAATAAAGTAGACCCGGTATCCGGGCCCGATGTGAAAACGGAGTTCCGAGACGCCTTCACCTACGGGCTCCACATCACCAAAGCTTCCAGAAGCGGCGATGCGTTGAATTCGGGTAATGATCCTGGCGCGAGCTGACACGTCTTTGAGATTGGTGAGCCAATCCGAAAAGACCTGGGTTTGCTCGACTTTTATCATGTGTCAACTGTAGTGGACACACGCAAATCTGTCAACTGTAGTTTACTGTTTCATCCACCGTGGAAGTGGCCGTAAATCCGCTCGGCGAGGGCCTGGCTGACACCTTCGACGGTTTCCAGATCAGCGAGTTTGGCAAGTGCCACGCCCTTGGCAGACCCGAAGCGGTGCAACAGCGCCTTCTTGCGCGCCGGACCAATGCCTTCAATCTCGTCGAGCGGGTTCTTCTTGATATCCGCAGAGCGCCGCGTGCGGTGCGCGCCAATCGCCCAGCGGTGCGCTTCATCGCGCAGGCGCTGCAGATAATAGAGCACAGGTGCCGTCTCCGGCAGCTGAAAAGGGGCCTTGTTCGGTCGGAAGAATTTCTCCCGGCCCGCATTCCGGTCCGGCCCTTTGGCAATGGAGACCAGCGTGATGTCGTCCGTGGTCAGGCCAAGCTCGCGCAGCGTTTCAATCACCGCATTGAGCTGGCCCATGCCGCCATCAATCAGCACCAGATCCGGATAATTCGGCGATTTTTTGAGGAGGTTTTTTCTTTCATTCTGCTCACCAGCGTTTCCTCCAACTTCGCTGTTCGGGCTGGTTGCGCCTTCGCGGTCGCTTGTGGGGGAAGGTGAGCTGGCGTCTGAGCTGTTGTTTGTTGTTTGACCGCCCGCTTCGGCTGTGCCTGCGCGGCCGCTTGTGGTGTCCTCCGGTGCACCGTCGGCTGTAATCCCGGCCTCTTTCATCAGGCGGGAGAAGCGGCGGCGCATGACTTCGCGCATCATGCCATAGTCATCACCGGGTTCGAGATCGGCATCCTTGATGTTGAATTTGCGGTACTGGTTTTTCTCAAACCCTTCCGGGCCCGCAACCACCATGCCGCCAACCGCATTCGAGCCCTGAATGTGGGAGTTGTCATACACCTCAATGCGTTTTGGCGGTTCAGGCAGGTCGAAGACCTTCTTCACCTCTTCCAGAAGACGTGTCTGGCTGGCGGTTTCGGCAAGCTTGCGGCTGAGCGCTTCGCGGGCATTGTTCAGCGCCTGCATGACCAGTTCACGCTTGCCACCGCGCGACGGCGTGCGCAGCTCGACCTTGCGGTCGACCTGTAGCGAGAGCGCTTCGCAGATCAGCTCGGCCTGTTCCGGCTCATGCGATGTGAGAATGAGGCGCGGCGGCGGGCGGTCATCATAGAACTGCACGAGGAAGGCGGCCAAAATATCGCCGGGCGTGGAGTCTTTCTCATGGCGGGGATAATAGGCCTTGGTGCCCCAGTTCTGGCCGGATCGATAGAAAAAGACTTGTACGCAGGACTGTCCGCCATCGGCAGCCAGCGCGAACACGTCGGCCTCTTCCACGCCTTCCGGGTTGATATCCTGGCTGGCGCGGACCGCCGCAATGGCGCGGATGCGGTCTCGCAAACGGGCGGCCTGTTCGAACTCCAGCGCCTCGGCGGCGGCGTCCATTTCCTCGGCCAGCTGCTTGTGCAGCTTCACCACCTTGCCACGCAGGAAGTCTGCGGCCTGATCGGCAAGCTTGCGGTATTTCTCCGGCGAGATCAGGTCGACGCAGGGCGCCGAGCAGCGCTTGATCTGGTGCAGCATGCACGGGCGCGACCGGCTGTCGAAGACGCTGTCTTCACAGGTGCGCAGGAGGAAGGCTTTCTGGAGCGTATCCAGCGTGCGTGTGACCGATCCCGCGCTGGCGAATGGGCCGAAATAATCGCCTTTCAGCTTCTTCTTGCCGCGATATTTCACGATTTGCGGGGCAGGGTGGTCGCGCCGGATCAGGATATAGGGGAAGCTCTTGTCATCGCGCAGGAGGATGTTGAAGCGAGGCTTCAGCCGCTTGATGAGATTGGCCTCCAGCAGCAGGGCTTCGGTCTCTGTCTCTGTGACCACGAACTCCATGCTGACCGTCAGCGCGATCATCAGCGCAATGCGCTGGGTGTGACCGCCCAGCTTGGCGTAATTGCTGACCCGGTTTTTGAGATTCTTCGCCTTTCCGACATACAGCACCTCGCCGTCCGTACCGAACATGCGGTAGACGCCGGGCTTGCCGGGAAGACGGCTGAGATTGTCCTTGATGACCTCGACGCCCTGAGGCGTCATGGGAACGGTGTTATTGTACGCCATACGCGCTTTTATCTTGCTTCGGGGGCGGCGTCACGCGCTTCGCTGCGCAAGTTGCGGCACATACTGACAGGTTTTTGCATGGGGCCGTGCCGGTCAGTAGGCTTCCATAATGGATGTCATGCTGGTCGGGACAATGCGATAGTTATAGGGAATATAGAACAGGACGCTTATCCCATCGGCATTTACCCAGCGCAGCCGGTCATCCAGGTCATCGATCATGACGCGGTAATCCGGGCCGAGCTGATCGGTGACGCTTTTGACTTCACTGAGGATCAGGTTGATGAGGTCCATCCGGTACTGGTCCGGATCGACGATGCTGATCGTCGTCGAGCCACTGATGGTCGCCGTTGCGCGGCCAATGCCTTTTATTTTTCCTGCAAAGACCTTGAGACGCGTCGCCAGACTCTGAACATCATCCGTGTTGGCGGGGATTGGCGTTCGCAGCACGAGCTGGGCGAGCGATGTGTCCGGTCGGCTTCCGCCTGTTAAGGGCAGGTTCTGAGCCGACTGAAGCGGGTAGACCATTCCATTGGCGTCCAGACTCACGCTGATATTGTTTTCTTTTCCGGCAAGTGACAGCAGGTCCTGGACGGTTTTTTCGATCTCCTGTTTGCGGGTTTCGAGATCTCGTGAATCGCTTTCGATGAGCAGATCCATCAACAGAAAGTCGCCCTGGCGTTTCAACACGACACCCGGCATTTCAGCGCGTCTCTGCGCCGATACGACGACGGTATCCAGCGTGTATTCCTGCGCCAGTGCGAGCGGTGTCGGTGCGAAAAGCGATATCAGGCCAAACCCTATGGCGCCGAGTGAAATACGAAACATGCCCAATCCATCCCCGGGTTCACTTATATTGCGCCGTGATGGTGCGACCAAAGATTGAGTCGGTCAAGAACGCAGAGTGACGGGTGATTTTGTCTAAAGCGCAGCAGGGCATTCCGGTATGAGAGTTGCAATGTCTCGCGTGATTGATCTGACGATGTCATAACGAGACAGGTGCTGCCATGAGCCAGTTTGCTCCCATTTTCTGCTTTCTCGGAATTGCGGCGTTTGCCTGCGTACGGGTGGCAGATACCGAATGGAAAGTCGGGCTGAAATGGGCGGCCGCGTCGTTTTTCGTGGTCGCAGCAACGCTGTTTGCGGATGATTATCTTTATTCCGGGTTCGTACAGCAATTTTTTTCCAAAAACTGACCCGTTTGCCTGGTGAAAACGCAAGATTTGCGTTGGCGTTTGGCGACTTCTCCGTATAGTGCGCGCGATTAGTAACCACGGGGAACAATTATGTCTGTCCTGCAATTGAGTGAAGCAGTTAACCGCGTTCAGCCATCGGCCACGATCGCAGTCAGCAATAAGGCTATGGAACTCAAACGTCAGGGTATTGATGTGATTGGTCTGGGCGCTGGCGAGCCCGATTTCGATACGCCAGACAACATCAAGGAAGCGGCCATCAAGGCGATCCAGGATGGCAAGACAAAATACACGCCAGTCGATGGTATCCCGGAGCTGAAAGAAGCCATTTGCGCAAAGTTCGAGCGCGAGAACGGTCTGTCCTACAAGCCGAGCCAGGTGAACGTGTCTCCGGGCGGCAAGCCGGTGATTTTTAACGCTTTTCTGGCGACGCTGAACCCGGGCGATGAAGTCATCATCCCGGCGCCTTACTGGGTGAGCTATCCTGAAATGGCGATCATTTGCGGCGCGACACCTGTGTCTGTCGCCTGTGGTCCAAACCAGAATTACAAGCTGACGCCGGATGCGCTTGAGGCTGCGATCACGCCGAACACGAAATGGCTGATTCTCAACTCACCATCCAACCCGACGGGTGCGGCCTATTCCAAGGCGGAACTGCGCGGTCTGGCAGACGTGCTGCTGCGTCACCCGCATGTCTGGGTGCTGACAGACGATATGTATGAGCACCTCGTTTATGATGGCTTTGAGTATTACACGATCGCTCAGGTCGAGCCGGGTCTTTATGACCGCACGCTGACCATGAATGGTGTGTCCAAAGCCTATGCGATGACAGGCTGGCGGATCGGTTATGCAGCTGGCCCGGAAAAGCTGATCGGTGCCATGCGCAAGGTGATGAGCCAATCCACATCGAACCCGTGCTCGATTGCGCAATGGGCATCTGTTGAAGCGCTGAACGGTCCTCAGGATTTCCTGAAGGAGCGGGCTGAAGCGTTCAAACAGCGCCGTGACCTCGTCGTGGCTGGTCTGAACGCGGCTGAGGGGCTCCATTGCCCAACGCCGGAAGGCGCGTTCTATGTCTACCCATCCTGTGCAGGTGCGATCGGAAAGACGACACCGAAGGGCGTTCTCATTGAGAATGACGAGATTTTCGCAACAGAGCTTCTTCAGGATGCGAATGTCGCGGTTGTGTTTGGCGCCGCCTTTGGCCTGTCTCCGGCATTCCGCGTGTCCTATGCGACCTCAACGGATGTTCTGGAAGAAGCGGTGAAGCGCATTCAGGGTTTCTGTGCGTCGCTGAAATAGGCGCGGCCAAATCCAGTATAAAAGAAAGCCCGGCACTGGCCGGGCTTTTTTGTAAGTTCATGGGTTGGGTATTTCAAAATTACCAGTTGGAACAGTTCCAGTCCTGTCCCGGATTGTCAGAGCCGATCCAGTTGTAATTATACCGGCCATTGGCGTTGTAGGTGTACCAGGTCTTGATGGCGCCGGGCCGAATGCCATCCGCGCCGCAATCCTCTCCGCCATCGGATTTCTCGTTACAGAAACGCGCATAGATGCGGTAGCTGCAGCTGTTCTTGTATTTCACGTAGAATGTGGTGTCGCGCCAGTAACTCTCGGAGACGGACATGCAGTCTCCGCCCCAGTTATCGAGGCCGTCCCAGCAACCGCGGCTATCTACACTGTCATTGTGCGCCGCAGTTGCTGAAAGCCCGCTCCCCATAAGCAACGCCGCCAATCCGAGTGTACGAAAAGTTCTCA
Source organism: Ponticaulis profundi (assembly GCF_042659465.1). Taxonomy (NCBI): domain Bacteria; kingdom Pseudomonadati; phylum Pseudomonadota; class Alphaproteobacteria; order Hyphomonadales; family Hyphomonadaceae; genus Ponticaulis; species Ponticaulis profundi. The sequence goes on from NZ_JBHSSW010000004.1 coordinate 98,270, forward strand.
TCATGACGTGTTGCCCCCGCAGCCCTTGAAATCAATTCGGCGTAATTTGGCCCCAGTGTTTTTCCCAGACTAGCTACAATAAGTTATAGATTGACCGTGTTTGGTCCTCATTTCAGAGCAGGCCGAATCGAAAGCCTTTTGCGACGGCTTCGGCAAGCGTCTGTGCTTTCAGTTTACGCCGCAGGTTGCGAAGGTGCATGTCGACGGTCGCGATGGACAGATTGCTGTCGAACGCCATCTGGTCGCGGGTCTTTCCAAGTGCCAGGTCTCCCAGCATTTGACGTTCACGGTCTGTAAGATTGAAGGCGAAGCCTTCCCGCATGGCTTCGAATTCCGGCTTTAATGCCTGCAGGAGCGCAAAGGTGGCGATGTGAAGCTCGCTGAAATGCGTTCTGGCCGCTGTAAGCGCGGAGCGATCCCCCCCGAAGACAAAGCCGAAAAAACGTTCATCGCGTTCATCCGGTGCGACTTGCGATTTGCCGACAATGGCCAGCCCATGTGCCATGCCGGCGTCAGCGCTTCGGCTCATCACCTCTCTCTGACGGGACGGGGCATCGGGCAGACCTGCCAGCGCATCGCGGCCAATTTCGAATATATCGGTCTGGCGGGCGGCCGTGAGCTGCTGGCCACGAAGAAGGATCGCGTCTTCCTCATACATGGCTTCGCCGACATATTCGTCGAGAAAGGCTGCGGACAGGTTGGCACCGCTGAATTCGTTGAACTGGCCGACACCCTCACGAAGTTCGAAGGCACCAAAGTTGCAGAACTCAATGCCGACGCGCTGGACGAAATCAAAATAGAGTTGCTTGGCGGTCTGCATCCGGTCCGCCGCCGGGAGCTGCGCGTCTGACAAACCATAGAGCGCTGTCAGGAAGTCGGACAGATCATTGATGGGGCGGCTCATGTGGCGGAAAACTCGAAACAAAAAAACACAGTGACAACAGCGCCATACGTCAAATTTCAACGCTTTCTGAAGTTTGTCAAATGCATAAAAAAAATTGATATGAAAAATAGGTGTTATCGATTTTTATTCTGCGGAAGCATCCCTACATTAGGTAGGTAGATACCTCAGAAGGGACACCGATATGAAAAACGCAACAGCACTGACAGACGATCAAAAAGCGAAACTCGCAAAAGGTCTGCGCGCCGTTCTCGGCGACATCTATGCGCTTTACGTAAAGACCCATGGCTATCACTGGAACGTCACGGGCCCACGCTTCAAATCACTGCATGAGCTGTTCATGGAGCAGTACACAGAGCTCTGGACGGCACTTGATGAGATTGCGGAGCGTCTGCGCGCGATTGGTGAGTATGCGCCGGGAAACACCGAAGCCATTCTCGAATATGCGACCATCAAGCCGGACAACTCCGTGCCGGACGCTGAGTCCATGATCGAAAATCTCGCAACCGGCCATGACACGCTGTCTGCAACGCTGAAAGAGGCGTTGGATGCAGCTGACGAGGTGGGCGATGATGTGACGGTGGATCTGTTCACTCAGCGCATGAATGTCAGCCAGAAAACGGCCTGGATGCTGCGTTCGAGCATCTAAGTCAGATCTGACAGACAAGAAACAGGAAGCGCGCGTCCACAATGGTCGCGCGCTTTTCATTTTTGCAACGCACAACGGTTGTGATCATGTTCAGGGAAAAAGAAAGCCGGGCTGCTAAAAAGCGCCCGGCATAAGGTGTGTCTCGGGGAGGAAACGCCCAATCATTGAGGATCAGGCTGCATGTTGAGACGTCATGCACGAGTTGAATGTACTTTTATTTTTGCATGGCACAACAGACGATGCAGTAATGAAGATATGCGCAAACGCATACCTCGCGAATTACCCGTCTTTATGGGCAGATTTGAACCGGTTGATCTCTTCGGTGAGGAAATTCCGGAATGCTGCAATGCGAGTAGAGCGGCGCATATCGCGCGGATAAATGAAGTAGAGCTCGAAAGACGGCATGCTGATATCCGGCAAAATCTTCACGAGATTGGTATCTGCGGAAATCATGTAGTCCGGCAGGTCGGCAACGCCGAGACCGGCTTCTGCTGCGCGCACCATGGCAAGGACATTGTTGATGGTCATGCTGGGGCGGCGAGGGGGCTGATCATCGCGTCCGACGCGTTGTGCCCAGTTCGCTTCCTGCATGTGTTGGTGTTCTTCGCCATAGACAATGACGCGGTGGTGATCGAGGTCGGAAGGGGCTTCCGGGGCGCCATGGCGTTCCAGATACGCACGCGAGGCATAAAGGCTGGTTTTCACAGGCATCAGATAGCGCTGGATCAGGTCGGCCTTGTTCGCGGCCCATAGCGTGATGGCGCATTCTGCTTCAAGCTTGAGGAGGTCAGCCTGGCGGTCATCGAGCAGCAGGCGCAAATGGACGTCCGGATAACGCTCTGTGAAGATGTGCAGGCGGTCCATCAGCCAGGTTGAGCCAAAGGCAATCGGCGCGGTGACAACAAGCTCGCCCTGCGGGCTGTCCTTGGCATCACGAATAATGGTCTGAGCGACAAAAGCCGCATGCGCCATTTCGGATGTGGCTTCATGCAGTTTGGTGCCAGCCTCGGTCAGAACGAGGCCACGGGCATGGCGCTGGAACAGAGGGACGCCAACGCTTTCTTCGAGCGCTGCAATCTGCCTGGAGACGGCAGACTGGCTGATACGGAGCCGCTCACCAGCAGCGGTAAGACTGCCTGTTTCAGCGGCGGCGTGAAATGATCTTAGTTTGTCCCAGTCCATGGCGAAATGATGCGGGGGTTTGAGCGCAACAGCAAGACAAATCGGGGAATGGCGGCAAACCATTCCCCGTTCATTTTAAACAGGTTTGACAGGCGATCAGAATTCGTAGCCGACCGTGATGCCAAAGGCGCGTGGTGCGTTCGGATAACCCGTCATGGAGCCAGCCTGAGCAACTGCCGGGAAGGCCTCTGCAATATACTCATCATTGAAGATGTTGCGGCCCCAGATGGAGACGTCCACGCCATTGCCAACATCGAAGCCCGCTGCCGCGTTGAAGACGCTGACTTCGCGCTCCAGACCCTTCAGCAGAATGACTTCGTCCGGATCGTCCGTCAGAGCTGTCGGAGACTCATACTGCCAGTCACCACGCACGAAGGCGTCCCAGCCATTTGGCAGGGTAAAGTCGTAGGATGCAGCAAGCGATAGCGCGGTCTCCGAGATGCCAGCAGGTGTCTGTCCGGAAATGTCACCCGCACCGGAGTTTTCAAACTCATCATAGAGAGGATCCAGGAAGGTGCCTGCTGCGAACAGGGTCAGGCCGTCCATCGGGCTCCAGGTGACGTCGGCTTCGATACCTTTGGTCGACTGAATGCCTGCGTTCGACAAGGCGTAGCCGGTGCCAAGGAAGACGTTTGACTGGAAGCCTTTGATCTCCTGATCAAAGATGGCGATATTGAAAGCCAGATTGTCGAAAGCGGCTTTCATGCCGACTTCATAGACGGTGGCTTCTTCCGGTCCGGCATAGCGCGTACCAGCCGAGAGATTGGTCACGCCAAGGCCCTGAGCGAACAGAGACGGAATATCACCGGCAAAAGGCCGGCTGTCACGCGACAAGTTCCAGGAGGTTGCCTTGAAGCCTGTCGCGATCGAGCCATACACATCAAAATTGTCTGACATTTCGTATGTGACACGGAAAGCGTAGGTGAGCTTCTCGTCGTCGCTGGAGCCGCTCTCAACCGCATTTGGATAGTTCACAAATGGTGGGAAGAATTGCAGCGCCTGCAGGCCTAGCAATGGGTTCACGGCGGCGTTGTCATCATTCGCATCGGCAAAGGCCTGAGCGCCGGACTGGATTTGCGCGAGTGCAGCAGGATTGGCCATGGCAAAGGCAGCGAGCTGTGCCGGATCGGTTGCGTCAATGCCATAGCCTGCCAGCGTTTGTGCGACAGCGGTCTGATAAAGCACGCTATTGCCAATGCTGACGAAGTCGAGCGCAGAGAATGGATCGGAGTTTGCGACCTGTGCAAACGCGTCTTTCTCATCTTCGGTGTAGTTGAAGCCAACGGTCGCGGTCAGGCGGTCTGTGACATAGGCGTCGACGGTCGCAAAGACCGACCAGGACTGGTTGTCCTGACCATAGGACTCAACAAGGCCCTGACCTGGCTGGCCGAATGTCGTGCCGACCGGCAGTCCAAGCAGAGCTTCGACCTGCGCATAGCCGCCGCCGGAGAGAATGTCGGCATAGCCGCGCAGATCGGTGCCATAATAGATTTCGTTCTCGATCTCGACCGTTTCGTCGAAATAGAAACCGCCAATCATCCAGTCGAACGCGTCTTCATGGCTACCCGCGAGGCGTAGCTCCTGTGTGAAGGTCTCGATGGATGTGTCGTTGAAATAGGTGCCAATCAGATCGGCGCTGGTGAAATCGGCATCGGCGTTCTGAAGATAGTCGAGGCCCCGCGCAGACGTGATCGAGGTCAGCGTCATGCCGTTAAAGTCATAATCAATTTGCGCGGATACGCCGTAGTTTTCGATTTCGTTGGTTGGGGCGTAGTTGCTGTAGATCTCGTAGGAGAACGGGTCTTCAGGATCGAGCGCGCCGCCAAGCGCGAAAATCGCAGCTCCTGTCGGGCCATTGGTGATGTTGGCTGCAACACAGCAGGTCTCGTCGATCTCGTTATAGTCCGCAATGACGCGGATTTTCAGATCGTCCGTCGGCAGGAAGAGCAGCTGACCGCGAACGCCCCAGCGATTGCGATCATTCATGTCTTCGCCCGTGCCGAGATCATCGGCATAGCCGTCGCGCTTGTTGATGTTGGCAGCAAGGCTGTAGGCGATCTTGTCTGTGATCGGGCCTGTGATGTCGCCTGAGGCGCGCATCAGATTGTCATTGCCTAGCGAGCCTTCAATGCTGCCGCTTTGTTCAAAAGCAGGCTCGGCCGTGATGATGGAGATCACACCGGCAGAGGCGTTCTTGCCAAACAGGGTCGATTGCGGGCCGCGAAGGACTTCGACGCGCTGGAGGTTTGGCAGGTCGCCAACCTGAGCTGCGGAGCGGGAGCGATAGACGCCATCGATGAAGACACCAACGGATGGCTCGACACCGGCATTGTTCGCGCCATTACCAAAGCCGCGAATGAAGAAGCTGGTATTGGCGGAGGTCTGGTACTGGTCGACCTTCAGAGATGGAACGAGCGTCTGCAGGTCCTGAAGGTCCAGAATTTCAGCCTGATCAATGACGCTGTCGTCAATGACAGAGACGGCGACCGGCGTTTCCTGAAGGGTTTGTTCCTTCTTCGTCGCCGTGACGGTGACGATCTGCAGACGGCGGTCTGCATCAGCGGCTTCTGTCTCGGTCTCCTGCGCAAAGGCGGAGATGCCTGCGAGAGTCGCTGCCGTGAAGGCCGATCCGCAAAGCAGAAGTGTTCGAAGTTTTGACGCGTTTCGCTCGAAAGTATTATTCGTTTTCATATCGGCTTAGCCCCTTTGCCCGATGTATTATTGGCAAAGTGGCTAAGTCGTTTGAGAAGTACGTCAACTAAAAAGTCGCCGCGCGTCACTGTCAGAGCAAAGAATAACTCCAGTTGTGGAGTTTATGCACCAAAGCCAGTGAACACGAGGAGTTTTATTCAGCGATTATTCAGCTGCTTCGAGAACACCTGACTCTTTTTCTGCGAGATAGCGTTCTGCTTCAAGCGCCGCCATGCAGCCCATACCGGCAGCCGTGACGGCCTGACGGTAGGTTTCGTCTGTCACATCACCGGCAGCGAACACGCCTGGCACATTGGTTTCTGCCGTGCCCGGCTTGGTGATGACATAGCCGTTCGGCTTCATGTCGACCTGGCCCTGGAAGAGCTCTGTAGATGGCTGGTGGCCAATCGCAACGAACACGCCATGGACGGGCAGCTCGGTGGTCTCGCCGGTCACGATGTTCTTCAGACGCGCGCCGGTCACGCCGAGCGGGTTCTCTTCGCCAATGACTTCATCGAGCACGCTGTTCCAGATGACTTCCGTCTTCGGGTGCTTCATGAAGCGATCCTGCAGGATTTTCTCTGCGCGCAGGCCATCACGGCGGTGCACAAGTGTGACCTTGGACGCAAAGTTCGTCAGATAGAGCGCTTCTTCGACAGCCGTATTGCCGCCGCCAATCACGATGACGTCTTTCTCGCGATAGAAGAAACCGTCACATGTCGCGCAGGCAGACACGCCGAAGCCCTTGAACTTCTCTTCTGTTTCCAGCCCCAGCCATTTTGCCTGAGCGCCGGTCGCGATGATCACGCTGTCAGCGGTATAGACCTTGTCTTCTTCGGTCGTGATGGTGAAAGGCGTGGCGGAGAAGTCGACGCTAGCGACCTGTTCTTCCTGTACGCGTGCGCCCATGGCTTCAGCGTGTTCACGCATTTTGATCATGAGATCCGGGCCCTGGACTTCTTTCTCGCCCGGCCAGTTCTCAACTTCAGTGGTGATGGTCAGCTGTCCGCCTGGCTGGTAGCCAGCGAGAACAAGCGGTTTGCGCATGGCACGGGCCGCATAGACCGCTGCGGTGTATCCGGCAGGTCCTGCACCGATAATGATGATCTCTTCGTGATTTCCATCGCTCATGTCAGCAAACTCCGTTTTCAGAGTGGAGTTATAGGGATGAGCGACCGGTGATTAAAGGGTCAGCGCGCTGAGACTGTGCACAATTCGGTGTATTAGTGGTGGTGATCGTGCGCAGCGAGCCGATCGACGCTTGGAAAGTCACATTCATCGAGGGGTTCGAGGTCGAGCTCGATTGTGGCGTGGTCGATATCGAACTCTGATTCGAGAATGCGGCGGACTTCCGGGATCAGATCCATAGCATTCTTGCGCTCATGTGGCACGATGTGCAGCGTGATGAGGCGGTCTTCCCCGGTCAGCGTCCAGGCATGGATGTGGTGGACCGCGCGGATGGCCGGAATGTGCGCAATGACACCCTGAGCAATCGCAGGCAGGTCGATGCCTTTCGGCGTGCCCTGCAACAGGATGTGCGAGGATTTCCGGATGATCGGAATGGCGCTCCAGAACAGAAGGCCCGCCACGGCGACAGACAGGATCGGGTCGATCAGTGTCCAGCCGGTCAGCCAGATCACAATCGCAGCTGTGACGGCAGCGACCGAGCCCATAAGATCGCCCAGCACGTGCGCAATCGCGCCGCTCATATTCACATCATCATGATTGTGGTCAGCATGCAGCATGAAGAACAGGCCGACATTGATCAAAAGGCCCAGGACAGCGACCACGAACAATACGCCGGAAAGGACAGGCTGGGGTTCAAGGATGCGGTGAATGGCTTCGACGACGATCCAGACGCCAAGCGCGACCAGCAACAGGCCATTCACAAATGCGGCCAATACCTTGAAGCGGGCAAAGCCGAATGTGCGGTGCAGGTCTGCCGGACGGCGGGCGATCATATAGCCGGCAAAGGCGAGGGCCAGGCTGCCGGCGTCGGTCAGCATGTGAGCGGCATCGGCCAGAAGCGCCAGAGAGCCGGAGACCAGGCCGCCTATGACTTCCGCGATCATGAAGGCAAAGGTCACCAGCGCCGCAAAACCAATACGTTTTTGCGCGCCATAATGGCCCGAGATCGAATGACTATGGTCTTCGTGGTTATGGATGTGCAGGTCTGACATGCCTGCAAGCTAGCCTATTTTACCGGCAGCGGAAAGAAAAAATGCATTTGAAACAGTATGTTATATAGTCATTCTCAGTTTCAATTGCAGTTGCGCATAATCTCTTTCGAAATCAACAGCTTGAGAAATCGCCTTAGCGCCGGTCAAAGTCGCCAAGGCGCGAACCGGTTGGGCGCTCATAGGCGGGAGGCGGGTAGCGCTCTTTCAGTCGACGCACAATCTCGTCCGCAACCCGGTCGATTTCACGCAAAGGCGTGTACTTCCAGCGGCTGACTTCGCCGTCAAACCATTTGGCCATGCCGCGCTCGACCAGCGCATTGTGCAGCTTCGTGAATTTGCCGCTATGCCCTTCCAGTTTCGCAATGTGGATTGGTAGTCCGAAATAGGCGGCATCGGACAGCATGTTGGAGGAATCCTCCGTCACAATGGCGGCATCGGACATCATAAGGTAGGCGAGATAAGGGTTCGCTCCATCTGCGGTGCTTTCCCAGAAGCGGGCACCGACGCGTTCGGAGAAGGCGCGGAACCGGACGCGCGCATGGGTCGGTGTGCGACGTGAGCACACAATCCGCAGCTTGGCGCCATCAGCGGAAATCTGTGTGAGCTGCGCTTCCAGATCCTTGCAAACCGCTTCGGTCATTTTGTGTGTCTTGGAATCGCCGCCCAGAATGACAACGACCTTGAAGCCGCGCTCATCCATCAGGTCACCGAAGGCGAGCTCTGCGTCTTCAATCGTGTCAGGTGCAAAATAGGTCGGCGAGCCGACAAGCTGCATGACATTGTCGCCTTCAATGCCGTCATGTTCAGGAATGACGACCAGATCAAAATCATCCAGAGGCATTTGCGGGTTCATGATGTGAACCGTCAGCGTGTCGCCGCCTGAGGCCGATTTGATGTATCTGGAATATGGCGCGGTCTTGCGTCCCGCCGCCAGCCAGAGCGTTGGCCAGGGCGGCTGGAAGATCTCTTTCTGATCTTTCGGGAGGCAGGACAGGGGCGACCACCACATGCGCGAGGGCAGGAGTGGTTGCAGCCCTTTCGGGGTGAGTTCGATCGGCTTTGCCTTGTGGGCCTCACCATTGATGTGGCCGATCTGAACCCATCGGTTCATTTCACCAAGTGCCCGGGCGATCGCTGTTGCCTGCGCGGCATGTCCCGCCCGGCCATCCGATGCCACCCAGACAGAAGGCCCGAGTGCACCGGACTTCGACATATCTAGATGTACTCCACCTTGAGTATCTCGTAGGACTTCGCACCGCCGGGAGCAGCAACTTCAACCACGTCTTCTAATTCCTTGCCGATCAGCGCACGCGCAATCGGAGACGTGATCGAGACCTTGCCGGACGCAACGTCTGCTTCGTCTTCACCAACAATCTTATATGTTGATTCTTCTTCGCTTTCTTCGTCCATAATGGTGACGGTGGCACCGAACTTCACGGTATCCCCAGAAAGTTTAGAAGTATCAATGACGTCAGCACGTGCGAGCTTGTCCTCGAGTTCCGCAACGCGGCCCTCGATGAAGCTCTGCTTTTCTTTCGCCGCGTGATATTCCGCGTTTTCCGACAGATCGCCATGTTCGCGCGCTTCTGAGATCGCAGCGATGATGTTTGGGCGTTCGACGGTTTTCAGATTCTTCAATTCAGCGTCGAGAGCCGCGTGGCCCTCAGCGGTCATAGGTATTCTTTGCATTCAGGAGATCCAACGTTGAGGTGGACGAAAGCGTTTATGTCTTTTCTTGGTTCGTCAAGACTAAGATTGAAGCGGCCGAACTTCAAGAGGTCGGCTAAGAAGCACTTCAATCGCCTTCACGGCTGCACGCGATGCGGCCAGGGTGGTGAAGTATGGGACACGCTGTTTCAACACGTTCTCACGGATGGAGCGGGAGTCCTTGAGAGACTGCGCGCCTTCCGTCGTATTGAAGACCAGATGGATCTCACCATCAGAGATTTCATCCACGATATGACGTGAGCCTTCGGCAACCTTGTTCGCACGGCGGACCGAAATACCCTTTGAAGACAGGTGTGTCGCGGTGCCGGACGTGGCAACGATGTCAAAGCCAAGCTCAGACAGGCGACGGGCTGCATCAACCACGCCGTCCTTGTCGGAATCGCGCACAGAGATGAAGACGCTGCCGGATTTTGGCAGGTCGACGCCCGCTGCAATCTGCGTTTTGAGGAAGGCAGCACCGAAATCATCATCCCAGCCCATAACCTCACCGGTTGAGCGCATTTCAGGTCCGAGGATCGGATCGACGCCCTGGAAGCGAGAGAATGGGAAGACGGCTTCTTTCACCGCAATGCGGCGCGGCTTGGCCTGGCTCAGCTCTTCAAAGCTGGAAAGCGGGCGGCCTGCCATGACTTTGGCAGCAATCGCCGCGATTGGCGCGTTCACCGCCTTGGCAACGAACGGGACGGTCCGTGATGCTCGCGGGTTTGCCTCGAGCACGAAGATCTCGTCATCCTTGACTGCGAACTGAATGTTGATCAGGCCGCGCACTTCGAGTGCCATGGCAAGCTCGGCTGTCTGACGCTCAAGCTGGTTGATCACAGACACCGGCAGAGAGTGCGCCGGAAGCGAGCAGGCTGAGTCGCCCGAGTGGACGCCGGCTTCTTCGATGTGTTCCATGACGCCAGCAATGTGCACATCGACACCGTCGCAGAGCGCGTCGACGTCGACCTCGGTGGCGTCGGCCAGATAGCGGTCGCAGAGAAGCGGCTGATCACCGGACACCTGTACGGCGTCGCGCACATAGGCTTTCAGGTCTGACTCGTCGCGAACGACTTCCATTGCGCGGCCACCCAGAACGTAGGATGGGCGCAGCATGAGTGGGAAGCCAATGCGTTCCGCGGCAGCGAGCACTTCTTCTTCAGAGCGCGCAATCGCAGATGGGGCCTGCTTCAGACCGATATCATCGAGGATTTTGGTGAAGCGCTCACGGTCTTCGGCAAGGTCGATGCTTTCAGGCGTCGTGCCGAGGACAGGAATGCCTTCCTCTGCCAGACGGCCAGCCAGTTTCAGCGGCGTCTGACCACCGAACTGAACGATGACGCCAAGCAGTTCGCCGCGTGTCTGTTCCTTGCGGATGATCTCCAGAACCGTCTCTTCCGTGAGCGGCTCGAAATAGAGGCGATCAGACGTGTCATAGTCGGTGGAAACCGTTTCCGGGTTACAGTTGACCATGATGGACTCAATGCCGAGGTCTTCCATCGCGAAAGCAGCGTGGCAGCAGCAATAGTCGAACTCAATGCCCTGACCGATCCGGTTTGGACCACCGCCCAGAATGATGACTTTCTGGCGGTCAGATACACCTGCTTCGCAATCAGCTTCGGTTTTGCCGAATGCTGGGAATTCATAGGTTGAGTAGAGGTAAGGGGTCTGTGCTGCAAATTCGGCCGCGCAGGTATCGATGCGCTTGTAAACCGGATGCACGTTCAGCTCGCTGCGACGACGGCGGATTTCGCTTTCGCTGGAATTGGTCAGCTTGGCGAGGCGCTGGTCTGAGAAGCCCTGACTTTTCAGCGTCAGCCACTCAGCGGCTGTTTCCGGCAGGCCATTCGCCATGAGCTTGGTTTCGATTTCGATCAGCTCAGCGATCTGGCGGAGGAACCAGAGATCATATTTCGATGTCGCATGGACATCTTCGACCGAGAGGCCCGAGCGCAGAGCCTGTGCGATGACGCGCAGACGGTCTTTGGTCGGCTTGGAAACGGCGGCTTTCAGCACATTGTGATCGTCGCCCTGACCGAGGCCTGGGATGTCGATCTCGTCGAGGCCGGAAATGCCGGTCTCCATGGAGCGGAGCGCTTTCTGGAAGGATTCCTGGAAGGTCCGGCCGATGGCCATGGCTTCGCCAACAGACTTCATGCTGGTCGTCAGGCTGGCATCTGCGCCTTTGTATTTCTCAAAGTCAAAGCGCGGAATCTTGGTGACGACATAGTCGATGGTCGGCTCGAAGCTCGCTGGCGTGACGCCGGTGATGTCGTTGTCGAGCTCATCCAGCGTGTAACCCACGGCCAGCTTGGCCGCGATTTTCGCAATCGGGAAACCGGTCGCCTTGGACGCCAGCGCAGATGAGCGCGAGACGCGCGGGTTCATCTCGATGACGACCATACGGCCATCATCCGGGTTCACGGCAAACTGGACGTTTGAACCGCCCGTTTCGACGCCGATTTCACGCAGAACCGCAATCGAGGCGTTCCGCATGACCTGGTATTCCTTGTCCGTGAGGGTCAGCGCTGGCGCGACAGTGACAGAGTCACCGGTGTGGACCCCCATCGGATCGATGTTTTCGATCGAACAGATGATGATGCAGTTGTCCGCTTTGTCGCGAACGACTTCCATCTCGTATTCTTTCCAGCCGAGCAGGCTTTCGTCGATCAGAACCTGCGCCACCGGAGAGGCAGCGAGACCTGAGCGGACATAGCGCTCGAATTCTTCGCGGTTGTTCGCAATGCCGCCACCCGTACCGCCAAGCGTGAAGGCTGGGCGGATAATGGCTGGCAGGCCGACTTCGTCGAGCGATTCAAAAGCGCGCTTCAGACCTTCGAGGCGGTCATACCCTTTGACCTTGCCGTTTTCGTCCTTGATTTCCGGTGCGCCGATGATGACAGCGCGCGGGTTTTCGAGGCCGATCCGGTCCATGGCTTCGCGGAAGAGTTTGCGGTCTTCGGCCATGTTGATGGCATCAGCCTTGGCGCCGATCAGCTCGACATTGTGTTCTTCGAGAACGCCCATGCGCTCAAGCTCGAGCGCGCAGTTCAGCGCCGTCTGGCCGCCCATGGTCGGCAGAAGCGCATCCGGCTTTTCAAGGGCAATGATCTTTTCAACAAACTCTGGTGTGACCGGCTCGATATAGGTCGCGTCCGCAAGGCCCGGGTCGGTCATGATCGTCGCCGGGTTGGAGTTTACCAGAATGACCCGGTAGCCTTCATCTTTGAGCGCCTTGATCGCCTGAACGCCGGAATAGTCGAATTCGCAGGCCTGACCGATGACGATGGGACCGGCACCAATCACCAGAATGGATTTGATATCGGTGCGTTTTGGCATGGGTCATTCTCCGACTGTCATCGTCTTGTTGGGCTATGCCCGGCAACGGGCAAACGGCCCGCGTATAGACCTCGGCATAGTTGGCCGCAAGAGGGTCGGCGGACAATATCAGGGTTTTCTTTGGGTATGAAACCGGAAGCCTGGGGAAGAGCTGAAGCGTGTGGACCGCTTCGCATGGCTGAACGGACTTGTCGCGGCCCCTTTGCAACGGGAGGGAAGATCAGGCGGTTTGAGAATAACTTCATGAATTACAGGGCGAAAGGCGATATTTGCGAAGGTTTCTGACGCTGCGCCGTGGTTTCAGCCCGTTCGTCGAACGCCTTGATGACGGGAAAAATCGCGGGACGATCATCTCCGCATCTTTTCGAAATTCGGGGCGATGGGCATGGAGGGCACCATCGATTCGGCAAGCAGGGATCAGGCGAGCGCGGTTGCCGGTGTGAGCTGCTTTTCCATCGCGTAATTATGGATCATCACGCCGCCAAGTTCGATATCCTGCTTGCGCAGCACCTGAAATCCGCGCTTTTCGAAGAAGCGACGCGCGGCTTCGCTGGCTTCGGTGGAAAGCCGGGAGATGCCGAGTTCGAGCGCCCGCGCTTCCAGATTGGCATACATCTCTCCGGTCACCGGCGTGCCTGCAACGGATGGGTGCGCGTAGAAAAAGTCGATATGGCCGTCTTTTTCCAGATCGAGATAGGCGAGGGGTTTGTCGTCGGCTTCCACAGCTACCCAGCCATCGCGATAGGGGAGGACTTCGGGCAGGACCGTTTCAAGACGCGCGCGGCGTTTGATCCACGCGTTGAGCTGATCGCGCGAATAAAAGCGCGGGCCAATCTCCAGAATGGCCCGTTCAAACACATGTCCGATCTCTGGAATGTCGTCCAGACGGGCCTTTCGTATCTTCATCTGCTCTCAGCTCAGTTTGTAGACCCTGCGGGCGGTCCCGGCGAATAGCTGGTCTTTTTCGGTCTCGTTATATCGGTTCGCGATTTTCTTGAAGGCATTCCAGAGCACATGATAGCTGACGGATGCCCGGTCGACAGGGAAGTTGCTTTCGAACATGCAACGCTCAGGGCCGAAGGCATCAATGGTATGATGATAATAGCGGGCCTGATCGGCAACGATCTGATCTGATGAGGTCGGTTTTTCGCCGAGATGATAGCCCCAGCCATTATCGACCATGGAGAGGCCGCCGAGCTTTGCGACGACATTCCGGCAACTTGCCAGGTCTTTCATATCGACCTTCCAGGCATTGAAGATGTCATCTCGCTTGCCTTCATACTTGCCGACGCCCAGAGGCGTAGAGAAGTGATCGAGCACGATGGTGGTTTCAGGACAGGCACGTGCAAGGTCACGCACATCGCGTAGCTGATGGTGATACTGCCAGGCTTCAAAGGAGAAGCCGAGTTCACCCAGGCGGTGCAGGCCGCGCCGGAAGGCACTGTCCTGGAAGAGTCCTTCCGGGGCATGGGGCGGGATGGAGAGGGTTGGTTCATCATCGAACGCCGCCATGAAGCGCACGCCGCGAAACAGCCCGTTGCCGGCCTTTTCATGGGCTTCTAAAGTGGCATCGACATCCGGATGTCGCAGATCCACGCGGGAGACGATGGCGCCGATTTGTGGCTGATCCGGTTTCTTTGCGGCCTGAGCTGCAATGTCTGCGACGAACTCGGTTTCGCCGACAGATTTCAGATGTTCCGGTCCATCTTCGCGATAGCCCCAGCCGCATTCGATATAGACCGTCTGGCTGACCTTGTGCCCGTCCATGGTATCGGCCCAGAGCTCATCGAGCAGATACGGTTTCAAGGAGCGCCAGGCCCAGAGGTGATGGTGTGGATCAATGATTTCGCGGTCCGGATCTATGATCTCTTCGCGATAGCTCGAGAGCCATTCGTCTCGGTCATACATGTTTCTCTCCCTGATTTTTTGTTTTCGAACATTAAAGCAGGAAAGAGCCGATTTGTCTTGGCTGTGACGGTCAGCGGTCTTCGGGCGGAATGTCTTTCAGGCGCCTGACCAGTGCGGCGATCTCATCTTTCTCATAATTGGGCGTGCGTCGTTTGTCGGACGGCGGTTGATGGTCACGCGAGACGCCGTCCCGATAGGCTTTCGCAGGACGAATGGGGCGCGGCACAAATCCACCTCCGCAATTCGGGCAGACATTCTGCAGATGATGATCCACACAGTCTGCGCAGAAGGTGCATTCATAGGTACAGATGCGCGCGGCGGTATCTTCCGGTGGGAGGTCGCGGTCGCAGTATTCGCAGTTCGGGCGTATTTCCAGCGCCATTCACACCTCCGCCTCGGGTGCCGCCATATTCAGCAAGCGATCTTGGAACATGACGGCCAGTGGTCAGTTGGTAGAATATCATGTCTGAGCAAAAGCACAGTAAAAAGCTTCTTGGCGCAGCCGTGACGGCCTCTCTTGCCGTTGTCCTCGCTGCCGGGAGTTACGTCTTCCTGAAACCATCTGAACCGGGTTCATCTCTTGAAGGGATGTTTTCCGAAACACCGAAAGTGACATCTGGCCTGGATGGCATTCGAGCAGATGGTGAGCTTGTGGTGCTCACCGTGGCATCGGCCACGACCTATCAGAAGCGGGGCAGTGACGTGTTCGGCTATGAAGTCGACCTGACGCGTGAGCTTGCCGAATCCCTGGGCGTTGATGTTCGCTATCGGCTTTATCGAAATCTGGATCGCATGACGAAGGATCTGGAGGCCGGGCGAGGCCATATTGCAGCGCCCGGCATGAGCCAGCGGGAAATGCGTCTGAACGCCGATATTGGCGACCCGCTTGTCTTTGGCCCTGCTTACAAGAATGTGCGTCCGGAGTTGATCTGCCGGAAAGGCGGTGCGAGACCCGATACGCTTGCAGACATTTCCGAATATGAAGTTGGCGTTGTTGCCGGATCGGGCGTCGAAGAAACACTTCAGGTGCGCGCCGAAGACAATGACGACCTGCAATGGACGCCGATTGAGGCCGTCTCGGGCATGCCGCTGGCCAAGCGCGTAGAGAACCGGGTGCTCGATTGCGCGATCCTCGACTCCAATCTGGTCGCAATTGCCAAACGGCGCTTTCCAAATCTTGTGACCCGACTGACGGTCGGGGCGGAAGATCGCGCGATAGCCTGGAGACTGGCGCCGCAATCTGCCGACTTGAACACCTATCTGAGGCCGTGGTTCGATGAAGCTCATCAAGAAGGCCTGCTCTATGATCTCGACGAGCGTTATTACGGCCATCTCAACGACTTTGATTATCTGAACATCGCGACTTTCCGAAAGCGGATCGATTCCCGACTGCCGACTTATGAAGAAACCTTCCGAAGCGCGGCCGGTCAGAATGATCTCGACTGGACCATGCTCGCCTCACAGGCCTATCAGGAATCCCACTGGGACCCGGATGCCCGGAGCCCGACCGGTGTGAGAGGGCTGATGATGCTGACGCGTCCGACTGCGCGCGAACTGGGCATTGCGAACCGGCTTGACCCGGAGCAGAGCATTCGCGGCGGGGCCGAATATCTGGACCGTATGTATAATCGCCTGCCGGAATCCGTGACGGGCTATGACCGTCTCTGGATGGCAATGGCGGCTTATAATGTCGGGTATGGTCACTTGCTGGATGCGAGGCGTCTGGCGGCGCGACAGGGTCTGGACAAGGACAAATGGCGTGTCATTGACGATATGCTGCCGCTGCTGACCAAGAAAGCCTATTACACTACCGTTCCGCACGGATACGCACGCGGCTATGAGCCTGTCCGCTATGTTCGCCGCATTCGTGAATATGATGATGTGCTGACGGAGAATGTGCCAGACCCCGAGCAGCCACCATTTTCTATCCTGTCACAAAGCGGTGCCAATATCGTGGTGGATGCACCGCCAGAGGTGCAGACCGCCGAAAACGATCCGGCCCTGTCTGGCGGTGAGCCTTAGGACTAGCTGAGCATATAGTCTGAGACGAAGCCGTTGGTTTTGCGTTCCTGACCAAATGTGCTCATCGGGCCGTGGCCAGGTACGAAGCGCATGTCGTTTCCAAGCGGCCAGAGCTTGCCGGTGATGGATTTGATCAATTGCTGGTGATCGCCTTTTGGAAAATCGGTCCGACCAATCGAGCCCTGGAAGAGAACGTCACCGACAAAAGCAATACGACCCGGTTCATGATAGATCACGACATGGCCAGGCGTATGACCCGGGGTGTGAACAACGCCAAAGGTTTCACCTGATAGCGTCAGCGTATCACCATCGTTCAGATAGCGGTCCGGAACGACATTGCGCGGGCCTTCGGTGATGCCGTATTTCTGCCATTGCTGGACAATGTCATCCATCAGCCATTGGTCATCCTTGTGCGGCCCGATGACGGGTGCGCCAGTGACTTCGCGGATTTCATCGGCTGCGCCTGCATGGTCGAGATGGCCATGTGTCAGCCAGACTTCCTTGATGTTCACGCCAAGCTCTTTGGCGGCCTGCATCAGTTTCTCCGCGTCGCCGCCCGGATCGATAAAGACGCCATCCATGGTCTCACGGTCCCAGATCAGCGAGCAGTTCTGCTGAAATGGCGTCACCGGAATGATGCGAATTTCGAGTTTTGGTTCATTTTGGCCGGTCATGCGTGTCTCCCTCGTTATTAGGGATAGGGATGAAGTCAGAAAGGTCAATGTATTGACCTGCCTGGTTCGCATCGCTCTAGTAACGACGGCGTGAACCGGAGGCAAATATGCCCTGATCACGCGCGTAGTAGCGTATATAATCGGGCGAGAGGTGCCGGGGCGTGTTTGACGGGCTCAAAGGACGAGGATTGCTGATCCTGATCGGTTTGATCGGCTTGGCAGTGTATTGGTTTTCAAATCAGGCAAGTGTTGGCTACACGGACCGCAAGCAGGTTCTGACGACATCGATCGAGCAGGAGAACAAGCTCGGCGAACAGGCCTATGTGCAATTGCTGGCCGAAGCGGGCGGCGATGTTGCCTGTTCCCGCGCGGACAATGCCTGCACGACTGCTAACCGGGTGTTTGTTGATACGGTGCGTCGGATCGGAAATGATCTGCGCATTGCCGCCATTTCCTATGAAGAGGAATTGCTGCAGCAAGGCTATGACATCGAACCGAAGGCTCGCGGTTTCGAATGGCAATTCAACGTCATCAAATCCTCACAGCCGAATGCCTTCTGTCTGCCGGGTGGCTATGTCGCCGTTTATACCGGCATTCTGGATGTGACGGGCAATTTCGACGGCACGGTTACCGCAGATGATGTGTCTGACCCGGCCATGCTTGCCGTGGTCATGGGCCATGAGATTGCGCACGCTCTGGCGCGGCATGGCGGCGAGCGGATGAGTCAGGGGCGGATTATGCAGATCGGTCAGCTTGTGGTTGGAGCAGCATCTGGCGATGGACGGGTGATGCGGGCGTTCGGACTGGCAGCGCAAACGGGTGTCCTGTTGCCATTTTCCCGTCAGCATGAATCAGAAGCCGACCGCATCGGTCTCGAGCTGCTGGTTCGCGCTTGCTATGATCCACGTCAGGCGCCGGAGCTCTGGGAGCGGATGGGAGAACTCGGCGGAGGTCAGGCCCCACCGGAATTCATGTCGACTCACCCGGCGTCAGCGAGGCGCGCCGAGAATTTCAGAAAGTGGATGCCCGCGGCCATTGCGGCCTATGAGCAAAATTGCGGTCCGCTGAAATAAAAAAATCAGTTTGCAACCTACAGAAATTTCAAAGGTTTTTGCCGGGTTGCATGCTGATCTGCTAATATAAACCGGAACTTTTGCGCGCATTTTTCCGTTGCTGATGTTGAAATCAGGAGCTGAACTATGTCGTCCTTTGCATTGTATATAATTGGTTTTTTGGTGCTCATTGCAGGCCTGGCCATTGGCGCAGGATTGATGGGTGTCCCTTATGAGTGGATCGCTGTCGGCGCGATCATCCTTGTCGGTCTCGGCGTCATTACCGGTGTTGCGAACACGCGCCGCCGTGACGAAACGGAGGCATCATAAGACATGAAGCGCCTGAGTAGAGTTTTCCAAACGACGGTCTGCGCAAGTGCACTGGCACTGTCCGCAGGCTTCGCAGCCACAGCTTCCGCACAACATCTGAACGACTTCGCGTCTGGCCCGGCCAATGTGAAGCTCGCGAAAAAGAATATCGATGTCCCGGTTGAATCTCGCCTTGCCGACAAGATCCAGGCCATTTTCGCATCCGGTAAATATGACGAGCAGTTCTCATCCATGTTTGATGAGAGTGTCGTTGTGGCGGTGCGCGCTGCATATGCGCAGAACCTGTTCGAACCAATCTGGACAGGCCCGGGCGCTGAATCTCTGCGTCAGGCGCAACAGACCATGCGGGATAATGGCATGGAACCTGGCTTGTCGGATGAAAGCCTTGAAAAGCTTCTGAAGCAGCGCTTTTCGGGCTGGAAGTCTGAACGTGCAGAGGCGGATCTGAAGCTGACCATGGTCTGGCTGGCTTACGCATCACAGATGCGAGACGGTCTGTCTGATTTTGGAGGCGTCGCAACCGTCGGTGAAGACGCGCCAGCGCGCTCAAGCCTCATTGTCGACATTCAGAATGCGGGTTTTGGAGACGCGAATGATCTCCTCACCAGTTATGAGCCAGCCCATGAGCAGTATCAGGGGCTGAAGAACACGCTTTCAAGCTATATGACGCTGGAGCAGCAGGGCGGATGGAAAGAGATTTCGACGGGCGGCGACCCGATCGAACTCAATGCCGTTGATGATCGCGTGCCGGAACTGCGCCGCCGATTGATTGCTGAAGGGTATTATAGCCTTCCGTCTTTTGACCAGCTCGTCGACATTATGGCTGTCAGCAATCTCGAAACCGATGATCCCAAGCTGACTGAAGACCTGCGCGTCATGCAGGTGGAGCTTGAGACATGGGCCAAGACCTATGACGAGAGCCTGGAAGCGGCCGTGAAGCGGTTTCAGGCCCATCATGGTCTGGCCGATGATGGTGTTGTTGGTCGTGGAACGTATGCAGCTCTGAACGAGAGCGCGACGTCAAAAGTCTCTCGCATCAAATCGAGCCTGCAGAAATGGCGCGAAATCGGCAATGTCGAAGGCCGTATGGTCTGGGCGAACATTCCGTCTTACCGCGCCGAAGGCTGGAACGATAATGTCAGCGAAATCTCAATGAAGACGGTCGTCGGCATGCGCTCGCGTCAAACACCGATTTTCTCTGACGAGATCGAATATGCGGTGACCAATCCGCGCTGGTATGCGCCGGTGAGCATCGTGCGTAAGGACAAACTGCCAAAGCTTGCGGCTGATCCATCCTATGCGAGCCGCAAGGGCTTCAACATTTATGACCGCGCGACAGGTGAGCGTGTGTCTGCGGCTAGTGTTGACTGGACGGACGCAAGTGCCGCGTCGAACTATCAGCTGGTTCAGGGATCTGGCGCTGCGAACGCGCTCGGTAAACTGAAGATCATTTTCCCGAACAAGGACGCCATCTATCTGCATGGCACGCCGACGAAATATCTGTTTGATCGTCCACAGCGCGCCTATTCATCTGGCTGTATCCGTCTGGAAGACCCAACGAGCATGGCTGCATGGCTGGCAGGTGGCGACACAGCGGTGACGCCTGAGGAGATTGAGGCAAGCGTCAATTCCGGAAAGCGCCAGCGTTTTGATTTTGATCAGAAGGTGCCGGTGAACCTGACCTATATCACGGTCACAATCGGCGATGATGGTAAGGCAGAATTCTGGCCGGACGTGTACAACAAAGAAGCACCCGTCGAGACCAATCTGCAGGTCGCAGAGGCGCTTGATATCGCCCCTGCTGACACGAACTCAGATGAAGCCGGTTCTGAATATGCTGATCTGAAAGTCGATCAGCCCCAGCGAGCCGGGTAACCTCTGGCATCAATGTGAACGAATGGCCCGTGGACCGCATTGGAATCGTAAATTCCAATGCCGCCTGCGGGCCAGTCTTTTTTGTTTTCGGACGCAATGGACTTGGCCAGATCAGCCAAAGCGACAGCGTCTGCTTTCGTGATCTTTCCGTCGCCATTCAGGTCGTCCATCACGCCGTCACCATCCTGATCGATATAGATATCAGCGGCATCGCCGAAGAGATGACGCGATGAGGTCGTCGTGTTGCCAATAGCAGCATTGTAGAACGGTGTACGAAAGCCTGACATCACATAGAAGGTATCGGCCTCCCAGCCTTTGTCATTTGCGGCTTCGAGCAGGCGCTCAAGCTTTGTGAGCATGTGGGCCTGGACCAGCAGAAAGGTTGGGTCATGGCCCGGCTGCTGTTTGCAGATAAACTGACCGAGCTTGAAATTCGGTGCGATCTGGATGTCTTCCATGCCGGGCTGCATATTGATGAAGCCAGTCGGCGGGAGGTATTGTGGAAGCCCGCGCAAAGGCTGATCGGAGTATTGGCCAACCCGATAGCCATTCAGGTTTTCATCCCGGCCATTGCGGAACGGCGTCAGCACAAAGACATTGACCAACATCATCTCGCCGCCCTTGCGCAGGTGGAGCACATGATGACCGGGCGTTTCCGGCGCGATCCATTGCCAGCCTGTTTCCGTTTTCAGAGGCGTGCCATCTGGAATCGTCAGAGCTGCGCTGGTTGTCAGTGACACGGTCTCGCCCGGCATGACGCTGGTCGAAATGATGGACAGATCGGTTTCCACACCATCGATAGAGGCCGTAAAGCCGACCCGATCGCCTGCCGGCTTTGTGATGGGCTGGTCTGCTTCTTTTGGCAAAACTGTGCTGAGTGGGGTCAAAGATGAAAACAGGATCGCGATGAGTGCGGAAATGTTCAAATGTCTGGCCTTTCAAATCGTGCTGGCGTTCAAAGAAACTGCCTGTCGAATCGTCTGACACGCAAGGCGCGAACCCGGTGGGAGCTTCGCGGAGGCGGGACTTAACCACGCCAATTTGACAACATATTGGCAGAAATTTCCTGATTACAATCGGCTTGCGCAGTGCCGCTATTTCTGGATTTCACCGAAATGTGTGCCTTGAACGAAAGTCGCGGTACAAATTTTGACTTGGGGTTCGATCTCTTTATGCCTATTTGCGACAGACAGGCTGGTACCGAAGTTGGAGGGCCCAAATGACGACGCCAACGGCGGATATCGATGAAAACGCACCACGGATTGAAAACGTTCAGGAGCTCGCCGAGTTTTTGTCCAAGGGCGAAAAACCACGCGATGCGTGGCGGATCGGTACCGAGCACGAGAAATTCGGTTTTCTGAAAGAAACGCTGGAGCCTTTGCCATATGATGGTGAAGCGTCCGTGCATGCGGTTCTGAAGTCATTGGCTACGGATTATGGCTGGGAGCCAATTGAAGAGGGCGGCTATCTGATCGGGCTGAAGCGCGATGGCGCAAGCGTCAGCCTTGAGCCCGGCGGTCAGTTTGAACTGTCCGGTGCGCCGCTCGAGCATATCCACCAGACCTGCAATGAAGTGGGTCAGCACCTCTCGGAAGTCAAAACGATTTCCGATCGTCTGGGTGTTGCCTTCCTCGGATTAGGGTTTTCACCGCTCTGGTCTCTGCAGGAAACGCCGATCATGCCCAAAGGGCGCTACAAGATCATGCGTGACTATATGCAGAAGGTCGGGCGTCTCGGGCATCAGATGATGTTCCGGTCCTGTACGGTGCAAACGAATCTCGACTTCTCGTCGGAAGCCGACATGGTGAAGAAATATCGTGTCAGTCTGGCGCTCCAGCCGCTGGCGACGGCGCTGTTTGCGAATTCACCCTTCGCAGAAGGTCGTACCAATGGCTTCCTGTCCTATCGCGGCCATGTCTGGACCGATACGGACCCGGACCGCACAGGCATGTTGCCGTTCGTTTTCGAAGACGGCTTTGGTTTTGAGCGCTATGTTGATTACGCGCTTGATGTTCCGATGTATTTTATCCGCCGTGACGGCACCTATCTAAACTGTGCAGGCATGTCTTTCCGAGACTTCATGGATGGCAAACTGCCTGCGCGTCCGGGTGATCGACCGACGATTGATGACTTCATGGACCATTTGTCGACCATCTTCCCTGAAGTGCGCCTGAAAACATTCCTTGAAATGCGCGGCGCAGATTCAGGTCCGTGGGACCGTCTTTGCGCCTTGCCAGCTTTCTGGGTTGGCATTCTTTATGACGATCACGCGCTTGATGGCGCCTGGGATCTCGTCAAGCACTGGACGGCCGAACAGCGTGAAATGATGCGCCGTACCGCGCCGGTCCTGGGGCTGAAGACACCGCTTCCGAATGGCAAGGGCACACTTCAGACACTGGCTCAGGAAGTGCTGAAGATCTCCCGTTATGGTCTGAAAGCGCGCGGTCGACTGTCGTCGTCCGGCGATGATGAGACGGGCTTCCTGTCTGAACTGGACCAGATTGCGGAAAGCGGGATGACGCCTGCTGAGCGCTTGCTGAACCGGTATCGCGAAAACTGGAACGGCGACGTCCGACCTGCGTTTGACGAGTGCGCATTCTGATCCAATGATTGCGCTGAGGTTCTGAACGGAGGCGCAAATCATGTTTTCCCGTCGTCAATTTACACTGCTTGGCGCAGCGAGTTTCGCTGCGGCCTGCGCTGCGCCGCGTTCTGTCGAGGCGCTGGTTCGCACACCTGCCTGGGAGGCCGGGCCAGACCTGCCGCGGCCCGCTCAGGAAATCTATCCGGCGCTGCATGACGGTGAAATCTGGCTGGCCGGAGGCTTTGTCGCCAGAGATGGGCGGATTGTTGGACCGACAAACGAGACGGTCGTCCTCAATCCGGCGTCCGGCACATGGCGGGATGGCCCGGGCATTCCGACACCGCGCCATCACCCGCATCTGCAAAGTCATGCGGGCAAGCTCTACGCGTTTGGCGGTTTTGAAGCGCTCTCGGCAGATGCCATGTGGAACATGCAAAAAAGCGGTTGGCGGCTGGATACCGATGGCTGGAATGTCATGCCCGATTTGCCGATGCCTGTCGGTGAGGCGGTGACGGCGAGCCTTGCGAGCGGTCTGCATGTCGTCGGTGGTCGCACACCGGCCGGGCCCTCGAACAGGACCTGGAATGATCAGACAGACACGGGCCATCACTATGTGTTCGATGGCGAACGCTGGCAAACGGCTGCGCCGCTGCCAACCCCGCGCAACAGTGCGACCGCTGAAATGCTGAGCGATGGCTGGCATGTGGTCGGCGGGCGAACGGTCGAGGCAGGTAACCAGCAGGCGCATGAGGTTTATGATCTGCGCGAAGATCGCTGGCGCTCTGCCGCGCCGCTTCCCCAGGCTCAGGCGGGACTTGCGAGCGGCGTGATCGATGGCAGGCTCTATGCGTTTGGCGGGGAGTTCTTTGAAGGCGAGGGCGGCGTCTATGCGGAAACATGGGTGTATGACACGTCACGCGATCACTGGGAGGCGGGTCCCCCCATGAGGACGCCCCGGCACGGGCTCGGCGGTGTAACCTTTGAGAATCAGATCTACGCCATTGGCGGCGCGAAACAGCGCAGCGGCGTGGAGACCAGTGCTCTGGTCGAGATTCTGAGCTAGACGCCCCCGAACAGGACGAATTTCCAGCCATTCGTCGTGGCTATGCTGCATCAGCATACGGCCTTCTTTGTTTTCGCCCTTGAGCTTTGCCCCGCGCTGGTGAAGATTGCGCCCGTAAAAGTTTTATGAAGCAGATCAATCTGCGAGCGGGGTATAATGTCGGATATCGCTTCCAGCGCTGGGCCAGCTGGTGAAAAAACCATCCTCGGACACCCACGAGGTCTGGTCATTTTGTTCCTTACCGAAATGTGGGAGCGGTTCTCATATTACGGGATGCGCGGCCTGCTCATCCTCTATCTGACACAGCACTTCCTGTTTTCAGACGAGCGCTCATCCCTGATGTACGGCGCTTATACCGCGCTGGTTTATATCATGACCATTGTGGGCGGTTCGCTTGCCGACCGGTATCTTGGACAACGTAAGGCGGTGACCTTCGGCGCGATCCTTCTCGTCCTTGGCCATTTCGGTATGGCCTTCGAAGGATCCGGTTCGAAAGAGATCATGACCTATCAGGGCGTGGAGTATGAACTTGCGCTCGACGGGCGTGGGGGAGACGCCAATCAGCTGGTGATTTCCGAGACCGGTCAGTCCTTCATTTCATTCAATGAAGGTGCGACGGCGATGATCGTCGAAGACCCGGCCGCGGTTGGGCTTCCAGGTGAAGTGCCTCGCAGTGACTACACCACACGCATCGAACGCGAAGAGCTGTTCGTCTATATCCTCTATCTCTCTCTGGCGCTGATCATTGCAGGCGTTGGTTATCTGAAAGCCAACATCTCCACCATTGTTGGTGCACTTTACGGCATTGAAGACAAACGCCGCGATTCCGGTTTCACGCTCTTCTATATGGGGATCAACCTCGGTTCTTTCCTGTCGTCGATCTCATGCGGTATTCTGGGCATTGTATATGGCTGGGCATGGGGCTTTGGTCTTGCTGGTATCGGCATGGGGCTCGGCCTCGTTGTCTTCCTCTGGGGCCAGAAATGGCTGGACGGGAAGGCCGATCCTCCGAGCTATGAAAAGCTCAAGGAAAAAGTGCTTGGTCCGATCAATATCGAACTTGCCTGCTATCTGACGGGTATTCTGATCATCGCCGTTGCCATGCTCGTTGTCATGAATGCTGCGATCATTCCTGACTGGTTTGTCGGTGGTCTGGGCATCGCGATCTTTGCCTTCCTGATTATCTACACAATCACCAAATTGCAGGGCATTGAGCGCGACCGCATGTTCTCTGCGATCTACTTCATCATGGCGCAAATTCCGTTCTGGGCCCTGTTTGAGCAGGCTGGATCGTCGCTGAACCTTTTCACAGACCGTCTTGTGGATCGTACCATTTTCGGCTGGTCGGTTCCTGCGCCTGTGTTCCAGTTCCTGAATGCGGGCTATATCGTCATTTTTGCGCCAATGCTGGCATGGTTGTGGGTGACGCTCGCGAAAAAGCGTCTTGAGCCATCGACGCCGGTCAAGTTCGCTATCGGCGTCTTCCTTGCCGGTCTGGGCTTCCTCGCGATTGTGGCGGGTATGAAAACATCCGGCGCTACCGGGCTGACCGCGGTTTATTTCGTGTTCCTGATCTACTGGATCCATACAATGGGTGAGCTGATGGTCTCTCCTGTGGGCCTGTCATCGGTTACGAAGCTCGCACCTGCGCGCGTTGTTGGCATGAGTATGGGCGCCTGGTTCCTGTTCTCCGGTCTCTCTAACTATCTGGCGGGCGTGATCGCCCGTGCGACCGGTGCCGAGACGATTGGCGGTCAGCTGACAGACGTCGCTGCTGCGAAAGCCGGCTATGCCAGTGTCTATTCAAACGTTGCCTATGTGGCGATGGGAATCGCTCTGGTCATGTTGCTGATCTCGCCTCTGATCAAACGTCTAATGCATATGGATGTGGCAGCAGAGGTCGATAAAGAGGGCGCTGATCCGTCAGACTATCAGGGTAAGGCGGACAAGCTGGTCGACTAGCGCGGCCCTGCAATTCAAAGAGAAAAGCCCGCCGGATGGCGGGCTTTTTTTTGTTTCGGAGTGTCGCTGGATCAGCGTTTGCTGAGCATGTCGAAAATATCATCCATGCCGGAGCCGTCGCCATCAGCATCGAGAAGGTTTCCGAGGCCACCCAGGGGTGAGTTCGAAGAGGCGCTACTGCCACCAAGCGCTGATTTCATCAGGCCGCCCAGCAATCCGCCACCCGTGGACGCGCCGCCCTGGGGTGCATTCCCTGCGAGGGCGCCGGCAATCATGCCACCAATGCCCGAATCCTGGCTTTGCTTGGAGAGCGCAGACATAACCATGGTCGCGACGATGGGCAGGATTTGTTTGAGCAGGCCTTCTGTCAGCCCTGTCTTTTCCGCGGCGCGCGATACAGCGGCCCGACTGACATCCTTTGAGCCCAGCAGATGGCCGAGAATGGCGTTACCTTCCATCAGCGTGTCAGGTTCAGACAGACGTTCTGGCTGATCAAGAAACTTGGCGTGGCTGCCGTTTTGCAGGGCCCCCATCAGCGACTGAAGGCCACCTTCCTGACCCACATTGCGTTTCAGCCCCGAAGAGAGGGCAGGAAGCAGTGCAGCGACCGCAGACTGAGCCTGATCTTCACTCAGGCCAAACTGTTGCGCGATCTGGGAGATGCCCTGACCATTATTGGTTTGCGAAATCATATCGAGAAGGTTCAGCCCAGCCATAAATCCATCCTTTAATTGACATTAAAGTTAGGTTTAGAGCGGCTTGGGAGCCATGTCGATCTTACGACTGCAAGAGCCGCCGACGCTGCGGCAGCTCTGAGTTTTTGGTGCGTCAGATGAGGAAATACATCACGACCATGCCGACGAAAACGCCGATACCGACAAGGAAGATTTCAAGCTCGTGGCATTCTAGCCATTCCTGACCACGCTTGCCCATCGCCATGATGATGCCAGCTTCAAAGAAATACCGGATTGCGCGGGAAATGGTGACGGCGATGGCAAACCAGATGATAGAATAACCGGCGGCGCCCGCAGCGGCTGCTCCGAACTGGAACGGGATCGGCGTTACGCCCACCATGAACAATGCCCAGAAGCCATCATTGGCTATCTGCTCTGTGACATTCTGATAGGTATCGAGCGCGCCGATGTTCTGCATGGCCGATTCCAGGAAAGCGTCGGCGGCCCAGACGCCCAGGGCGTACATGGCCATCCCGGCAATCACATTACCGACGAGCAGCGCTGCGGCCACTTTCCAGGCTTCGCGACCACGGCTGGCCATGGCGGGCAGGAAAATAGGCTCCAGCGCAAAGATGATGATGGTGTTTTCCAGAAACCCCACAAAGGCCAGCATTGGGAGCGCGTAAGGGCCATCAAGAAATCTTGAGAGCCATGCGCGCAATGCGCCGCTGTGTTTTGTGTGATTTGCGCAGGATGTCGTGTCGGTCATACTGCTAGCAACGTTCGATGGAAGCGAGGCGTTGCATTCGGCTGTCATGTATTTTCTGACATGAGGTGCCATGAGCGGCGTTTTACACTCGCCGGGGCTCAGGCAGATGGTGTTCGGGGGTTAGTCGAGTTCGAACCTGCCAAGATGTTTCCAGAAGTCCTCGGCATTCATAAGAGACCACTCAGCGCCACGATAAACGCTCATCGTGGCCAAGCAAAAATCTGCCTCGAGTCTTTTATGGTCTTCTGAGTAGTGAGCGAAAAAGACGGCGCGTGTACCGGGTGGGTAATACCCTTGTATTTCACCCCCATGGACGATCCAGAGATTCTCAACCTTGTTCGTTTTGCCTTTGAAATTTTCCGTGACATAGATTTCGGCCCATATCTCGTTGAGTGATCGATAGTTTCGGTATTGCTGAAAGTTATCGATCCTGTAACGCGACATTGCATTGTCGGGTGCTACTTTTGAGGTGATCATAATACCTTCGAAAACCACCTCGGCTCTGTTGAGCCTTTCCTGCAGTGTTGGTGTGGCGCAAGACCAAGCGAGAGCGGCAGGTGCTGAGATCGCACTGGCAAGAAAGCCCAAAATCAGCGCTGCGCTTAACCCTCTCATCTATCCCGCGCCACCAACGGTGATGGCATCGATCTTCAGGCTCGGCTGACCCACGCCGACCGGAACAGATTGTCCGGCTTTACCGCAGGTTCCGACGCCATCATCCATGGCAAAGTCATTGCCGATCATGGACACACGGGTGAGGGCGGTCGGGCCATGCCCGATCAGGGTCGCGTTCTTGACGGGCGCGCCGATTTTACCGTTCTCGACCATATAAGCTTCGGTGCACTGGAAGACGAAATTGCCGGAGGTGATATCGACCTGGCCGCCACCGAAATCGACCGCCCAGATGCCACGCTTGATGGATTTCACCATCTCTTCGGGATCATCCTGACCGCCGGTCATGTATGTGTTTGTCATCCGTGGCATTGGCAGGGCCGCATAGGATTCACGGCGTCCATTGCCGGTCGCCTTCATGCCCATCAGACGTGCGTTCTGGCGATCCTGCATATAGCCGACCAGCTTACCGTCCTCGATCAGCACGGTTTTTTGCGTTTCGGTGCCTTCATCATCAACGCTGAGAGAGCCACGGCGACGCTCGATTGTACCGTCATCAATGACGGTGACGCCTTTGGCGGCAACCTGCTCACCGATCTTGCCGGAGTAGACCGACGCGCCCTTGCGATTGAAGTCGCCTTCAAGGCCGTGGCCAACTGCTTCATGCAGCAGAACAGCAGGCCAGCCAGGGCCGAGCACAACTTCCATCTCGCCAGCTGGCGCTGGAACGCTTTCCAGATTGGTCTCGGCTTTCTTGAGCGCCCGTTCGACAAGACCTTTCCAGCGATCCGGCTGGATCCATTCTTCATAAGCGGCGCGGCCGCCGGCACCGGCTGAGCCCGTTTCGCGTCGACCTTCGCTCTCCATGGTGATGGAAACATTGACGCGAACAAGCGGGCGGACATCCTCAAACAGGGCGCCGTCCGGACGCAGAATCGTCACGTGTTTGTGGGAACCGGCCATGGAGCAGGACACCTGCACCACACGCGGATCGCGCGCACGTGCATAGGCATCAATCTCGGCAAGCAGATTCGATTTGCTCAGAAAGTCCGGCTCGTCGGTTGGGTCGATCGGATCATAAAGCCGACGATTGATCGGACGGGGGCTCTCTGCGAGCGTTCCCGAATATCCCTCTTTCGCGGCAGAGGCCGTCTTCGCGGCGCGCTTGATGGCATCGTCCGTCATCTCGCTGCCATGTGCGTAACCGGTCGCTTCACCTGCGACGACGCGGAGGCCGAAGCCTTGCCCCGTATCAAAGGCTGCCGATTTCAGGCGCCCATCGTCGAAGACAAAACTCTCACTGCGTGTCTGTTCCACATAGAGCTCACCATCGTCTGCGCCGGTGACGGCATCAGAAAGTGTGGTTCGGGCGTGGTCGAGATTGAAAGGCAGGGTCATGCGAACTCGTTCTGTTTAAAATCACTTGCTGAGATCAATGTAAGGGAGCTTGGCGGACTTCGAAAGCGGGGAAGCTGATTTCTCTATATATTCTCGTCATCTGAGCCGAAAACGGAAAAGGCCGCACCTTGCGGGCGGCCTGATACGGTCAGGGCTGTGAGGCGAGCGCTCGCGCGGTCAGCTGTTTTCGGTCACGACAAATCTGTCGAGCTGGCGCAGGGCGAGATCGAAGTCGGGCTTGAACTCAAGACTTTTCTTCAGATCAAAATAGGCACCGTTGAGGTCCCCAAGCTGTTCCCTGACCAGCGCCCGATTGTAGTAGGCCGAGTGAACATCTGCCGGGTTCATTTCGATCGCTTCTGTCAGTGTTTCCAGAGCGCGGTCATAGTCGCCCATAGACAGAAGTGCGGCGCCCTTGTTCAAAAGGACCGTTCCATTGTCCGGCGCCATCGCCAAAGCCTTGTCGTAATCGGCCAGGGCGGCGTCGAATTTCTCAGCCCGCATATAAAGAATGCCGCGATTGACCAAAGTCGCGAGTTTGTTCGTCGCCGTGATGGGCTGTTCATTCAGAGCGCGGGTACAGGTCTGGATCGCAGAATTGCTGGATGCCTGTGGAATCAGGGCCGATTCAAAGCAGGATTTTGCGAGGCCATTTCCGAGCACGGTGATCTGAGCAAAGGCTGGCGTTCCGATGAGCAGGAGGCTTGCCGCCGTCATAAGTCTAAGCATGTTTCGCTCCCTTTATATATGCGGTCAGTCGCGCTGCCGCTTCCGGTAATAATACAACAGAAATTGAAATTTCGGAAGAATGAGCCTCTGCCGGGCCGTCGCGCGACTGCTGCGCGCGAATTGATTCGAGTTTTCAGACGACTGCGACTTTGTGGTCCGTCTGGCAGGACGGGGGAGGCGGAGCAGGGGAAAGACCTATTTTCGCGCTCGGGCATAGCCGCAGGCCGATATTTTTGCGCCACACCTGTCGAAAAATTTATCGAACCAGTGTTCAAACCTGTTTCGAGATGATACCGGACTTCGTGGTTCTGGGGAATGAGTGCGACAAATTGGTCATTTGGCCTATCTTGGGCCGGACATATGGTCACATCGTGCTAAGTTCGTTCCTCACAAGTAGACAGGGAGAAGAGCGTGCGCTGGATCGCCGTTGCTTTGATGAGTTTGTTGTCGTTGAGCGCACACGCCGCTCAGCCAGAGAATGGCGCGCTGGGTATGCAGCCCGCTGCTACGCCGATCATGGAAAAGATTACGTTTTTCCATAACGGAGTTTTGTTGCCGATCATCACGATCATCACCATCGCAGTTGCTGCGCTGCTGGTGTATGTGATGTTCCGCTTTAACAAGAAGGCCAATCCTGAGCCGAGCAAGTTCAGCCACAACACCATGATTGAGGTTGTCTGGACGCTGGTGCCGGTTCTGATCCTTCTGTTCATTGCCTTTTTCAGCTTCCGCCTGCTGTACATGGAAGACGTCTTCCCGGACGTTGACGAGTCACAGGTTGTGAACGTCAAGGTGCAGGGTAACCAGTGGAACTGGACCTACAGCTACACAGACGTTGACGTTGATGGCTATCCACTGGAGTTCGTTTCCAACCCGCTGCACAAAGGCTTTGGTGCAGAAGGCGGCGAGCCTGCTGGAACGACTGCCGCACCGCGCAACCTGGCTGTTGATTACCCGATGGTGATTCCTGAGGACACGGTTGTTCGTATCCAGACGGCAGCTTCTGATGTCATTCACTCATTCGCTGTTCCGGCGTTCGGCATCAAGACTGACGCCATCCCTGGCAAGCTCAATGAGCTTTGGGTCGAAGTTGCGGAACCTGGTGTCTATTTCGGCCAGTGTTCAGAGCTTTGCGGCAAGGATCACGCCTTCATGCCGATCGAAGTTCACGTTGTTAGCCGTACAGAATATGACGCCTGGATCGAACGAGCTCAGTCGAACCTGGATGATGCGCGCCAGTATCTGGCGAGCCTTTCCGGTGAAACCGAAACTCAACTCGCTTCTGCGCGCTAAGGACTTGGAGATTTAAACAAGATGCCTATGGACGCTGTAACTCCACACGATGAGCTCCACGCAGAGCACAAGCCTGGTTTCATTGCGCGTTGGTTCTTCTCAACCAACCACAAGGATATCGGTACGCTCTATCTCGTTGGCGCCATCATTATGGGCCTGGTTGGTACATTCCTCTCCGGCCTGATCCGTCTCGAGCTGGCTCAGCCAGGAATCGGTCCACTCACACACTTCGTGCTCTGGGGTGTTGAAGGTGCGACGCAGGCCGACAAGATCGAAGCGGCGAAACACTTCTATAATATGGTCATCTCCTATCACGGTCTGATCATGATCTTCTTCATGGTCATGCCAGCGCTGATTGGTGGCTTTGGTAACTGGTTCGTTCCTCTGATGATTGGTGCGCCGGACATGGCGTTCCCTCGGATGAACAACATCTCCTTCTGGCTGATGCCATTCTCCTTCCTTCTGGCTGTCATTTCCATGCTGGTTCCAGGTGGACCATCCGGGAATGGTTTTGCCGGTGGCTGGGTGATGTATCCGCCATTGTCTTCGACCGTTGGTCACCCGGGTCCTGCTTTCGATCTTCTGATCTTCTCGCTTCACATTGCGGGTATCAGCTCGATCCTCGGCGCGATCAACTTCATCGTGACCATTCTGAACATGCGTGCCCCTGGCATGACGATCCACAAAATGCCGCTCTTTGTATGGGCGATGCTCATCACGGCATTCCTGCTGGTTCTGTCTCTGCCGGTTCTGGCTGGCGCTCTGACCATGCTGATCACAGACCGTAACTTCGGTACGACCTTCTTTGATCCAGCTGGCGGCGGCGACCCGGTCATGTTCCAGCACCTGTTCTGGTTCTTCGGTCACCCTGAAGTTTACATCATGATCCTGCCGGGCTTCGGCATCATCTCGCACATCGTTTCGACCTTCTCGAAAAAGCCTGTCTTCGGCTATCTCGGCATGGCATACGCGATGGCTTCCATCGGCTTCATCGGCTTCATCGTGTGGGCGCACCACATGTACACAGTCGGCATGAATGTTGACCTGAAAGCCTACTTCGTTGCAGCGACGATGATCATTGCGGTTCCGACCGGCATCAAGATCTTCTCCTGGATCGCGACCATGTGGGGCGGTTCCATCGAGTTCAAGGTTCCAATGCTGTGGGCGATTGGCTTCATCTTCCTCTTCACCGTTGGTGGTGTGACAGGTGTTGTCCTCGCGAACGCTGGCGTCGACCATGCTCTGCACGACACATATTACGTGGTTGCTCACTTCCACTACGTGCTGTCGCTGGGTGCTGTCTTCACGCTGTTCGCAGGCTGGTATTACTGGTACGAGAAGATGTTCGGCATCAAATACAACGGCATGCTCGCTGGCATTCAGTTCTGGCTGATGTTCATCGGTGCTAACGTTGTGTTCTTCCCGCAGCACTTCCTGGGTCTGAACGGTATGCCACGTCGCTATATCGACTATCCGGATGCCTTCGCACTTTGGAACCACGTGTCTTCCATGGGCTATCTCTTCATCCTGGCGTCACTGTTCTTCTTCTTCGCAGTGATCATTGAAAGCGTCGTTCGTCGTCGCAAAGCCGAAGCGAACCCATGGGGTGAGTATGCAACCACGCTCGAGTGGACGCTGTCTTCGCCACCACCGTTCCACCAGTTCAATGAACTGCCAAAGATCAAGGCTGACGATCACCACTAAGGTTGATCTGAAGACTGAGACAAAGAAGCGGGCCTTTCGAGGCCCGTTTCGCGTTCGGGAGACCGGTTGAGGACACAAAAGCCGACTCATCCGCTAGGCGATTTGCCGCATGTCCGGGCGTTTACGCTGACAGCCTTGCGACGATATGTAGACTATACATGTCAGATCGTTGTATGGGTCCGGACCACAGATCTCTGTTTCGAACGAAATGGATTTCAGGCACTGCGTCCCGGGACGCTGCTTAAGATAGCGCCCAGACGATATCGGGAAGAAAACAGGTATGACTGACCAGACTGCAGATGAAGCTGTGACGCCAGCGAAGCCGATTCCGACGGTTCGCGACTATATCGAGCTGATGAAGCCACGCATCATGATGCTTGTGGTGTTTACAGCTGCGGCGGGCCTGATTGCAGCACCTGGCAATATTCCTGTCGTCACCGCGATCACCACATTGCTGGCGGTCGCGCTGGGCTCTGGCGCCGCAGGCGCGATCAATATGTGGTATGATTACGATATCGACGCGATCATGACCCGCACATCGACACGCCCGCTGCCATCTGGCCGCGTCAATCGCGATGATGCACTGGCACTCGGCACGCTGATGTCGTTTGTCTCTGTGACGCTGATGGCGATTTCGACCAATCCGGTCGCAGCCGCCATGCTGGCCGTTTCCATATTCTATTATGCCGTCATCTACACAATGTGGCTGAAGCGTTCGACATCGCAGAACATTGTGATTGGCGGCGCAGCGGGCGCTTTCCCGCCTGTGATCGGCTGGGCGGCTGTGACAGGCACAATGCCGCTCGAAGCCTGGGCGTTGTTCGCCATCATCTTTGTCTGGACGCCGCCGCATTTCTGGGCGCTGTCTCTGGTCGCCAACAAGGATTACGCCAAAGCCGGCGTTCCGATGCTGCCAGTCGTCAAAGGCGCTGCGAACACTCGCCTGCAGGTACTTCTCTATACCTTCCTTCTGGTACTGGTTTCCTTCGTTCCTGTTTTCCTCGGTACGGGCGGTGTGATTTATGCGGCGCTGGCTGGCGTGCTTGGCCTTGCCTTCATCGTGCTGTCGATCGGATTGTTCCGTAGTCAGGCCGGTGAGGCGGAAGCCGGTGCCAAAGAGCGCAAACAGGCGCTCGGCGTGTTCGCCTTTTCCATTTTCTATCTGGCGGCGGTCTTTGCTGCGCTAATCGTTGAGCATGGTTTTGGTCTCTATTTTGACGGACCGCTCAAAGCCATCGGGATCGGAGCATAATGATGTCTAACGAGCCTGAGTTTCCACGCCAGATGACGCCCGAAGAGGCGAAGGCACGCAGCAAGCGTAATGTCATCCTCGCCTTGGCCCTGGTCGCCTTTATGGCCATTGTGATGCTGATTACGATGACGCGTCTGAAATCCGGCGTTGCACGCAATCAGGACTGGGATGGTCAGGCCGGCGCCGAACAGGCTGCCACTGCGCCAGCTGAAACCGGGCAGGGCGATTCGGCGGCGGAGGCACCGGAATCATGAGAAAGTCATGGATCGCAGGCGGATTCGCAACGATTGCTGTTGGAATGCTTGGCCTCGCATTCGCGTCCAAGCCGCTTTACGATACCTTTTGCCGGGTGACGGGGTTCGGCGGAACGACCCGCGAAGCAACCGAGCGTCCGGACAAAGTGCTCGATCGTGAAATCAATGTTCGTTTCGACGCGAATGTCACCGATGTGCCCTTCCAGTTTCGCCCGGTCGAACGAATGGTCACCACCAAGGTGGGTGAGAGCAATCTCGTTCTTTATGAGCTGACAAACACGTCCGACAAGCCTGTCAAAGCGATTGCGTCCTACAATGTCGCGCCGTTCAAGACAGGACCTTATTTCACAAAACTCGAATGTTTCTGTTTCACCGAACAGGAGTTTGCACCTGGTGAAACCGTCAAGCTGCCCGTTATCTTCTTTGTAAATCCTCTGATTGATGAAGAGCGGCAGTTGGACGATGTGCAGACAATTACGCTATCTTATACCTTCTACAGGGCAAAAGATGACAAACAGGAGCTTGCATCTTTTGGCGATTTGGGCTCTGAACACTAGCAAACGTTTCAAGCGTTCGTGCGAAAGATACTAGGGGAATTCCATGGCGCACGCCGAAGTCAAACACGATTATCACCTGGTCGATCCGTCACCATGGCCATTGCTTGCGTCACTTGGCGTTTTTCTCTTGGCGCTTGGCGGCGTGGTCTTCATGAAAGGTCTCGCGCCGGTTGCTGACGGCTCGGACCTGAGCTTCTTCTCTTACATGGGCAGCGTTTTCTTCTCGGTTGGAAAGCCGTGGATCCTGCTGCTCGGTTTCGTTGTCATTCTCTGGGTCATGTTTGGCTGGTGGGGTGACGTGATCAAGGAAAGCCGCGCTGGCGATCACACGCCTGTGGTTCAGATTGGTCTGCGTTATGGCATGGTTCTGTTCATTGCTTCAGAAGTCATGTTCTTCGTGGCCTGGTTCTGGTCTTTCTTTGAAATGGCGATCTTCCACACATCGCGTGCTGGTGGCACATGGGATTCTGCGAACCCATTGTTTGAAGGTCTGACCGGTTGGGCCAACTGGCCGCCTCCTGGCATCGAAACATTCGACCCATTCCACCTGCCGCTGATCAACACACTGATCCTGCTGCTGTCTGGTACAACGGTAACATGGGCGCACCACGCGCTTCAGCATGATGACCGCTCCGGCGCTCGTAACGGCCTGTTCCTCACTGTGATCCTCGGCGTTATCTTCTCATTCGTTCAGGCGTATGAGTATTCGATGGCACCGTTCTCCTTTGACGGTTCGCTGTATGGCGCGAGCTTCTTCATGGCGACCGGCTTCCACGGCGCGCACGTTCTGATCGGTACGATCTTCCTGGCTGTGTGTCTCATCCGCCTGATGGCTGGACAGATGACACCGAAGAAGCATTTCGGTCTCGAAGCTGCAGCCTGGTACTGGCACTTTGTCGACGTGGTCTGGCTGTTCCTGTTCGCGTTCGTCTATGTGACACCGAAGCTGGTGCTCGGCGCTTAACGTTCGCGCTGACAAGTTTTCTGCAAAAGGCCTGTCCTCGGACAGGCCTTTTCTGTATTCAGGGCCGAAGTTTGAAAGAGGCGTTTCATGACCTTCCGTCCCATGCCGATCATGTCTGTCCTTGCGGTACTCGGCCTTGCGATCCTGATCTGGCTCGGCTCCTGGCAATGGGTGCGCTATCAGGAAAAGCTGAACATGCCCGAACAGCTGGCTGAAAGCGCGTTTGTGCAGGTCAGGGGTGAGGCGCAGGGCGCGCAACTTCAGTATGTCTACACCACATTCAGTGGCGAGGCTCTGTGGCGGGTCTTTCAGGCCGTCGATGGGTGCTATCAGGGCGACGGAGCAGATGAGGTGTGCGACGCGCCTCTGTTTGTCGATATCGGTTTTCTGAGCACGCTGCGTCCGGAAGAAGAAGCGTTCGAACCGGAAGCCGTGTCACCAAATGGCGCCGACTATGTCATTGCCAGTGAAGGCCGAGGCGGTTTGTTTGGTGCGTCGGACGAACCGGACGCCGGGATCTGGTACAAGGCGAGCGCGCCGGCCATGGCATCCGCTCTGGGACTGGCAGGTGCAGAACAGGCGGTTCTGCTCGAGCCGGAACGTATCGAGATATTCCGTCAGAGTGAGACAGGTTTTCGCCCTGCGACGAGCGTTGAGAACCCTTTTGCCAATCCGGCAAAGGTGGATGATC
Organism: Ponticaulis profundi; assembly: GCF_042659465.1. Lineage (NCBI taxonomy): Bacteria > Pseudomonadati > Pseudomonadota > Alphaproteobacteria > Hyphomonadales > Hyphomonadaceae > Ponticaulis > Ponticaulis profundi. Next base: position 135,286 of record NZ_JBHSSW010000004.1, read on the forward strand.
TGCCGCCTGCGCGTCATCTGGGCTATGCTCTGACGTGGTTTGGGCTGGCGATGACGCTGATTGGCGTGTATCTCGCCTTTCATATATCAACGGGGCGGCTGGGTTTTGGCCGCAAGCGCTAGAAATACAAAGGGTAGGGCCTGACACCATGCAGTATATGTCCACACGTGGTGATACGAAGACGGTAAGTTTCGCAGATGCATGTCTGGCGGGGCTCGCACCCGATGGCGGGCTCTACACGCCAGTTGAGTACCCAAAGCTTGCGCCAGCATCCGGTAAGGAAAGCTATACCGATATTGCGACCCGTGTGCTCTCGGCCTTTGCAGGCGATTCGATCTCGGAAGCAGATGTGCAGACGCTTGTCGCAAAAGCCTATGCGAGCTTTGCCCATCAGTCCGTGACGCCGCTTTCAGAAATCGGTCCGGACCAGTGGCTGCTGGAACTGCATCATGGTCCAACGCTGGCCTTCAAGGATGTCGCGATGCAGATCATCGCGCAATTCTATGATCACTTGCTGGCAGAGCGCGGACAGCGACTAACGGTGTTGTGTGCCACGTCAGGTGATACGGGCGGCGCGGCGGCTGCGGCTTTTGCCGGGCTGGAATCTGTGGATGTTTTCATTCTGCATCCGCATGAACGCATTTCGCCGATCCAGCGTCGCTTCATGACATCGACGGGCGCAAGCAATGTGCACAATTTCGCGCTCGATGGTGATTTCGACGAATCACAGGCGATTGTGAAAGCGCTGTTTGCTGATCAGACATTCCGTCAGGATGTGCGCCTTTCGGGTGTGAACTCCATCAACTGGACTCGGATTGCGGCTCAGTCTGTTTATTTTGCAACGGCGCAGGCGGCCTTGGGAAGCGAGCGCAAACTGCGTTTTGTCGTACCGACCGGGAATTTCGGCGATGCGCTGGCGGCCTATGTCGCTGCGCGCTGTGGTCTGCTGAATGGGCTGGAAATCGTCTCGGCCGTCAATGCGAACCGCACCATGGTTGATCTGATGGAGACTGGAAAGCTCAGTAAGCGTGCGGCGCATGCAACCCATAGCCCGGCTATGGATATTGCCTTGCCAAGCAATGCCGAACGTCTGCTCTTTGAGGTGATGCAGCGCGATACCGATCAGCTTCGCAACTTTTACAACCAGTTCGCTCAATCCGGTGCAGCAGAACTGAGTGATCAGGCGCGCGGCGCGCTGGGCTGTGTAGGCGTCAAAGCGGTCAGCATTGATGATGGCGAGACCGAAGCGGAGATGAAACGTCTCTATCAGGAAACCGGAACGCTGCAGTGCCCGCATACGGCGGTCGGAACAGCGGCGGCGCGGGCAACGCGGGATGCGTCTGCTGACAGCGTTGATGTGATCCTGTCCACGGCTCATGCTGCGAAGTTCCCGGAAACGGTTGAGGCCATTACCGGGCATACACCGGCGCTGCCGGAACGAAGCGAATCCTGGCTTGCGCGTGACGAAGTGTTTGAGCGTCTTCCATCTGACCTCAACGCGGTTCGTGAAGCCATTCGCGAGCGCGTTTCCTGAGCGCCATGCCATGCTGACACGTTTCATAGGGCGACAGAGTTTCCGGCTGGATCTGCCGGACGCTGATTTTTACATCAGGCTGCCCCTTATGGAAGATTTCGAGTCCTGGCGTTCCTGTCGGCTGCGCAATACCGATCATTTACAGCCTTTTGAACCAACCTGGTCTGCGACAGCGCATTCGCGAACGAGCTTTCGCAACCATGTTCGCCGCGCGCAGAATGAGCTTCTGATTGATCGCGGGGCAAGCCTGTTCTTGATCGAGAAAGATGGCGGCGAGGTGATTGGCGGAATCAATCTGCGCAATATCCGCCGGAGTTCTGCGCAAATGGGCACGCTCGGCTATTGGATGAGCTCAGAATATGGCGGCGCAGGGCGCATGAAGCGTGCGGTCGGGCGCCTCGTGCAGTTCGGCTTTGAAGACTATAATCTTCACCGGATTGAAGCCGCCTGTGTGCCGGAGAACAAAGCGTCTGCGGCCATATTGCTTGGAAACGGGTTTGAGGAGGAAGGCTTCGCCAAAGCCTATCTGCGGATAAACGGAAGCTGGCGTGACCACCGTCTGTTTGCCATTCTGCGGCCAGATGATATGCCCATGCAGGACGTATCGACCTTCAGATTTTAAAGAACCTGCCGCGACGATAGCTCTGGTCTTCCTTAACGGCAGTCTCTCTACATTCCACGTCAGATAACAAAGGTTCGGAGGAGACATGCCGAACCGACAGAAACAGGCGGGAAACATGACGGACTATCCACTACCTTACGCATCTCAGGATCTGACAGGACAGGTCGCACTCGTGACGGGCGCAACGTCCGGCCTTGGCTGGCGCTTTTCTCAGGTGCTGGCAAATGCGGGCGCGAAAGTTGTTGTCGGGGGGCGTCGCAAAGAGCGTCTGGATGAGCTTGTTGCCCTGATTCAGAAAAATGGCGGTGAAGCCGCTGCGGCGACCGTGGATATGACCGATAGTGAGAGCATTATCGGTTTCGTCGAAGCAGGTGACAAGGCGTTCGGGACCCCAACCATTCTTGTGAACAATGCCGGAATTCCAGATGCGCAGCGGGCGACGAAGATGCCGATCGATCTGATTGATCGTGTGTTTGACACCAACCTGCGCGGCCCATTTGTGCTGGCAACAGAAGTCGCGCGCCGTCTGATGGATGCGAAGAAGCCTGGGCGCATGGTGAACATTTCGAGTGCGGCTGCTTTCCTCTATTCCGGAGAAGGAGCGGCGCTGTATTCGGTGACGAAAGCGGGCATTGTCCGCATGACCGAAGCGCTGGCCGTCGAGTGGGCGCGCTTCAACATCAATGTGAATGCGATTGCGCCGGGTGCCTTCCAGTCCGAGATGATGGACGGTATGCTGGAACGCGTTGGTGACATTTCGAAGGGCATGCCGCGCAAGCGGATTTGCGACCCGGCACTGCTAGACAGTTCCTTGCTGTTCCTGTGTTCATCAGCGTCAGAGGCGGTCACCGGAACCGTCATCCGCGCAGATGATGGCCAAAATCCAAGATAAGCTGGCTCGAGAACCCTGAAACTGAGTTTGCAGGTGATTTTCCTGTTCTGAGGCGATAGCATCCGGGGAATGAATCAACCCCAATCGCCTCAGATCAGATTCGACAAAGCCCTGGAAGCGGCTGGCGTATGCGTTTGGGAGTGGAAGCAACAGGGCGCGCGCCTGTCTCTGCGCGCGCGCGGAAACGTGTTGCCGGAACTGACGGGTGACTGGAAGCTGGCGGACTTTCTGTCGGTTCTGGACGGTTTGTCTGCCGGAGAGCTGACAGAGCTTCTGACCAATCCGCCTCACGAGAAACCGGATATCAAAACCGTCCTGACGCTGGCCGATGGCAAGAAGCTTCAGGTGCTTGGCGGGTATCTGGCCGATGGTCGCGCACGTGGATTGATCTATGCGCTCGATCACAGAAAGACCGTTGAACATGACGCGCGTGTTGAAGCGGTTTTTCAGCCCATCATTCGACTCGAAGATGGTGCGATTGCAGGGTTTGAAGCCCTGGCGCGCTGGCGCGCACCTGACGGCACGTTGAAATCGGCAGGTGAGTTAGAGGGCGCAGGTAGTTTGCTCTCCGGGCACGACCTTGCGCTGTCCATGCTGGAACAGGCGTCTGAGGCGCTCGCACGCTGGCGTGGGCGCTTTCCTGAGCTTGATCTGTTCATTCAGGTCAATCTGTCCGGTGCCGATCTCTATCGTGGAGACGTGCTGGAAAAGGTGGGAGAGATCTGCCAATCCGATGCGTTTCCAGCCTCAGCGATCAAGCTGGAACTGACTGAACAGATGGCGTTGCGCGAGTTCGATGCGGGGATCGCCGCGGCTTCTGCGCTGCAGGCGTCCGGTGCCAGTCTGATTCTCGATGATTTCGGGTCCGGGCATTCCTCACTTGCCTGGCTGGCCGCAATTCCTGCCGCTGGTATCAAGCTTGATCCGCAGCTGACCCAGATGCGTGGCAAGCGCATTGATCTGGTGCTGGCAGGCATCGCGAAACTGGCGCGCAAGCTGGACCTGAGCATCACCGCAGAAGGCATAGAGGATTTCGAGCGCGTCGAGTTTCTGCGGAAAATCGGCTGCGACTATGTGCAGGGCTTTGCGTATGCGCGGCCTATGGAGGTTGAGGCGGCAGATCGTTTTCTGGTCAGCCAGTCGACGCTTGGCAACCTCACCACGACGGAAGACTGATCAGGCGCTTCCGGCTGTCCCGATCTGAATCTGGGTTGAGGAAATGCCAAGCTTCTGAAGCGCTTTTTCCCATTTGTTGTCGAAGTCACAGTCAAAGATGATCTCATCATCTGCATCTGTGACGAGCCAGATATTTTCTTTCAGCTCGGCTTCCAGCTGATGCGGCCCCCAGCCTGAATAGCCAAGCGCCAGCCGACACTTTTTCGGGCACTCCTCAGAGGCAATTGCGTGGAGCACTTCCTTGGTCGCGGTCAGCCGGATGCCATCGGCTACGGGAATGGTGGCGCCAATGCTCTCGAAATCCTCGGAGTGGAGGACGAAGCCCCGATCCTTTCCAACCGGACCGCCCAGAAGGATCGGGTCTGTCGGTGGATTTGCCTGAATCGGCACATTCAGCTGATCGAGCAGTTCGGGGAGGGTGAGGTCCATCATTGTCCGGTTCAGAACAATGCCCATCGCATGTTCGTCATTATGCGCGCACAACAGGATCACGGTACGCGAAAAGCGGTCGTCATCAATTCCGGGCATGGCAATCAGAATCTTGCCCGCCAGGCCTTCTTCATTTTCGAACTCATGCATGCAGCTGCCCCTTTGTCTGACATGGTCTCGTGCTCGGCTGTCGAACGCAAGACTTGTTTGCAGCAGAATAAAGCCCTTTAGTGGGGTAACCCGATTGTGACTTGGCTTCGCTGACTATAGCTCGTTATTGGGAAATTCGGAATTGGGAGGTTTGAAATGACGATTTCTGTTGGAGATAAACTGCCGGACGCAGTGTTTATGACCATGGGTGAATCCGGCCCGGAGCCTGTGAAGTCGTCTGACTTCTTCGCGGGAAAGAAGGTTGCATTGTTCGCAGTACCAGGTGCCTTCACGCCGACCTGTTCTGCCAAGCACCTGCCAGGTTTCAAGGAGAAGGCTGGTGACCTGAAAGCGAAGGGCGTGGATACCATCGCCTGCACATCCGTGAACGATGTTTTCGTCATGGACGCCTGGGGCAAGGATCAGTCCGTCGGTGACGACATTGTCATGCTCGCAGACGGCAATGGTGGTTTTGCAAAACAGCTCGGTCTCGACATGGACGGGTCCGGTTTTGGCATGGGCACACGTTCGCGCCGCTATTCCATGATTGTGGATGATGGCGAGATCACTCAGCTGAATGTTGAGGAAGGCCCAAGCTTTGAGGTTTCCAGCGCTGACTACATGCTCGGCAAGCTCTAAAAGCCCGACACATATGAAACATGAAACCCGGTCAGCACCCGCTGGTCGGGTTTTTCTTTGTCACTTCCTGCCAGACTGAAACTGGCGCATAAGAGATTGTAACAAAGTGGCGCCATTATGCGCCCTTGTCGGGTGGGTTTTCCGTTTTGCAATCTGCACTTATTGAAAAGCAATAAGAAAACCTTACATATAGTTCATGTTATACATGAAGGGGAGTTGCATATGGAAAATCTGATTGTCGTTATCATTCTGGTTGTTGTGGTGCTTATCTTTCTTAAAAGCGCCCTGAAATTCGTGCCGCAGGGCTACAACTGGACTGTGGAGCGTTTCGGTCGCTACACGACAACACTCGGCCCAGGCATGCATGTCATCATTCCGGTCATGGATGGTATCGGCAAGAAGATGAACATGATGGAGACGGTGCTGGACGTCCCGCAACAGGAAGTGATTACCCGTGATAACGCGATGGTTTCCTGTGATGCGGTTGTGTTCATTCAGGTCGTTGATGCCGTTGCTGCCGCTTATGAGGTGAATGATCTTGAGCGCGCGATCACCAACCTGTCGCTCACGAATATCCGGACGGTGGTTGGCTCTATGGATCTGGATGAAGTCCTGTCCAACCGCGACGATATCAATGCGCGTCTTCTGACAGTCATTGATGCGGCAACCAATCCATGGGGCGTGAAGGTAACGCGTATAGAGATCGCTGACCTGACCCCGCCTGCCGACATTACCGAAGCCATGGCGCGTCAGATGAAGGCAGAGCGGATGAAGCGTGCTGAAATTCTGGAAGCGGAAGGCAAGAAACAAAGCCAGATTCTGCGGGCTGAAGGTGAGAAGCAATCTGCGATTCTCCAGGCTGAAGGTCGCCGGGAAGCTGCGTTCAAGGATGCTGAAGCGCGTGAACGCGAAGGTGAAGCCGAAGCGCGTGCAACGGCCTTTGTTTCTGAGGCGATCGCCAAGGGTGACGTGAACGCCATTAACTACTTCCTTGGTCAGCGTTATGTTGAAGCCTTTGAGAAGCTTGCGTCATCAAACCAGCAGAAGACGGTCATTGTGCCAGCTGAGTTCGGGTCTCTGGTCGGCGCGATTGAAGGCATTCGCACGCTGACGGAATCTGCGAAGAAGTCCAACTCCGGTGGTTCTTCTTCTTCGGGCAATAGCGGCCCATGGGGAGACAGCCAGTAATGGAGATTCTGGCTTCTGCTTTTGAGGTGATTACGCCCTGGCATTGGCTGGGGCTCGCCCTTGTTCTGCTCGGCATCGAAATGATGCTCGGCACATACGATTTGCTCTGGATATCGGCTGCCGCATTCGGAGCCACCTTGTGGGCCGCATTGCCGCTGCCCGCCGGATTATCGAGCTGGCAGGCCGAAGCAATCGTCTTCTGTATTGCGGCGCTGGTCTTGCTGGTATTGGGGCGAACCGTGTTTTCGAACCTTCGTTCCGCTGTGAGTGACCGACCGTCGCTCAATCAACGCGGGCGGAGCCTGGTTGGCAAGAAAGCTGTCGCGGTCACGGATTTTGCTGCAGGTGAAGGACGCGTAAAGCTCGGTGATACCACTTGGATGGCGTTGGCCGATCAGGCTGCTGTGATCACCCAGGGCATGGAGGTCACGGTTCAGGACACCGAAGGAACGGTCCTGAAGGTCAGCCTCTGATATCGACATCAAAAGGCCTTGCAGGATTTGCGAGGCCTTTTCTTTTCAGCCGCTCTTTGCTTCGGTGGCACCTTTGCGAGCGAGTTCGTCCGCACGTTCATTGCCCTCATCGCCAGCATGTCCTTTGACCCATTTCCAGGTCAGATTCTTGTGCTTGCGGGCGGCATCATCTAGCCGCTTCCAGAGGTCTTCATTTTTGACCGGCTTTTTCGCTGCCGTCTTCCATCCATTGCGTTTCCAGCCATGGATCCATTTCGTCAGACCATCTTTCACATAAGTGGAATCGGTATGGAGAATGACGTCATGACCCAGCTTCACGGTTTCCAGCGCCTGAATGGCTGCCATGAGCTCCATGCGATTATTGGTGGTTTCGGTCTCACCACCATAGAGTTCTTTTTCGTGTGAGCCGCTGCGTAAAAGCACGCCCCAGCCACCCGGGCCCGGATTTCCCGAGCACGCACCATCTGTCCAGATTTCAACTGTCTTCGCCATGAGCTGTAGAAACAGAGCTTTGCAGAGAAGGTCAATCAGAAGACATGGATGGTGCTGGTATCAAGGCGTCTCAGTTGAGTGGCAGGGCGCAAAATAAGCAGGTGAACGGTCGCCGTCAGGGCGCCGGCAAGACTTCCAATAAGCAAACCACAAAGAACACTGCCTGCGATCGTTTGAAGAGCGACAGAACGGCTTCCAGTATATGTGTCTGTGAAAAAGTGCTGGTACGGAATGATTGAAGCCAGTCCGACAAGGCAAGCGCCAGACAACAGGCAGGCGATAAAATAGGGAAGCCGGGTGGCAAATCCACGATGTGGAAATCGACCAAGCGACTGCCCGAGCAAAATCCAGACCAGCGGCACCGTGATGAAACACACAAAGACGTTGAACATAGAGACGATGAGCGCGGTGGTTACGCCAGTCAGAAAGCTGTTCTCAGCCGGAAAACGCCCCATCCCATCCAGTTCGTGCCCTGTGATCGCGATGTGCAACAGGTTCAGCAGGAAAAAGAGACAAATTGCGACGAGAGTCACAGCAAAAACAGAGAAGATGCCACTAACGAAACAGGCCAGTTTGTTGCGCCTGATGGATAGGCGAGGGCGCCCGAACATGTCTGTGCCAATCGATTGCAATTTCGTGCCGGAGGCATCCTGAACCATTGTTCTCGTCCCTACCGTGCGAAATATGTTCCGCACGGCGAAGATGATCGTCGTTTATGGTCTCGATTGGAAGCAGGTGCGGCGAAAATCAGATATCCGTGGTCGCGGCAGTCCTGAGCGCTAGGAGGATGCGGGCATATAGCCATAATCTTCAAGCTTGCGCGCCATACGGTGGAAGCCGAGCTTTTCAGCATACTCAGTTGGGTCTTTTGGACGAACAAGCGCGTCGGCTGGTGTGTCGGTCCAGTCCACCAGACGGGTCAGGAAGAAGCGCATGGCTGCGCCGTGAATCAGGGCTGGCAGGGCTTTGACTTCTGCGTCTGTGAAGTCACGCACACTGGTGTATCCCGCAAGGAGCGCTCGGCCCTTCGTCATGTTGAACTCACCGCGCGCTTCGAAACACCAGGCATTCAGGGCGATGGCGATATCGTAAGCCAGCATGTCCGTGCAGGCAAAATAGAAGTCGATCACACCGGAGAAGTTTTCGCCGAGAAAGAAGGCGTTGTCTGGAAACAGGTCGGCATGAATGATGCCTTGCGGAAGATCTTCAGGATCCGGCCACTGATCCAGCAAGCGGTCGAGATCGCCTGCAATCAGTGTGGCGAGGTTTGGGGCGAGTGTCGCAGCGGTGGCTTCTCGGCCTTCAAACAGATCTGGCCAGGCATCCACGGAGAGATCATTTGGGCGAGAGAGCGTCGTGGAGGCGAGTGCATTGTGCATGCGTGCCATGGCGGTGCCAATCTGCTGGCATTGGCTGGCATTTGGCTTGCGCGGCGACATGCCATTGAGAAAGGTGACAATTGCGGCCGGGCGGTCATTCAGTTCCTGAAGCGCTGAACCGTCTCTGGCTTTGACGGGAAGAGGCGCTGGAAAACCAGCGTCTGCAAGCGCTTCCATCACCCCCATGAAGAAGGGAAGATCGTCCGCGTTCACACGCTTTTCATACAGGGTCAGAATGAAACGCGCTTTCGTGGTCTCCAGAAGATAATTGGAGTTCTCGACACCCTCGGCAATGCCCTTGAAGGCAATCGCTTCGCCAATGTCGTATCGCAGAAGAAAGTCTGCGAGCGCTTCGTCATCTACTTCAGTATAAACAGCCATGCGCGGACCATATGTGGGAATCTCGCAGAAACAAGCGATTTCCCACTTGGGTATCCTGATATTATGGGGGCTTTGGGTAAGTAACCGCGTGTTCTTTTGCGCGTGGCTGTCCGCTCCGGCACTGGCCATGACTCTGAAATTTCTAAATTCTTTGAACTTTCAAGAATTTGCCTTGTTTCCCAATTAGGTAGTAAGTCGTACTCGAACAGGTAAGGGGATATTTATGTTACGCAAAATTCTATTGGGCACCGCGCTCGTCCTGACAGCATGTGGTGGATCCGAGGAGGAAACACCTTCCATGGACGTTGCGATGCCAGGTGAAGAGCCGACGACAACGGCACCAACGGAGGCTTCGACAAGCCAGCCAACGGCGTCAGAGGCTGAAATCGCAACGACATGGGAAGGGGCCGATCTGGTCGCGTCCGACTTCGTCGGCGTTGAAATGACAGAGGAAGGTGCGCTTCTAACCCGTCTGGATGAGGCTGATGCACCTTCAACGGGGCTGACCGGTGGCGCTCACGTGCCTTACGCACTGTCTGAAACGAAAAACCTGTCCGGTTTCACGCTGCGCGTCTCTGTTGAAGCGAAAGCTGCGGGCGGAGCGCCAGGCTCGTTCGGTGCCGCGTATTCAACCAATAAGAAGGGCAATAGCGGCTGGTATTTCTATGAAGCCGGTCAAGACTTCGAGACCTTCTCTTTCGATTTCACCATTCCATACGGAGACAGTGAAAACACCAGCTATATCGGCGTTGCGCCTGATGCTGGTTCTGAGCTGATCGTGAAGCAGATTTCTGTTGAAGCCGTTCAGCCGGAATAGGCTCAAAAACTTGTTTGAACTTCCCAAAAAGGCGCTCGGCATGAGCGCCTTTTTTATGCCGGTTCGGGGTTCAGAACGCGCGGTAGTTTGAATGTGATGTTTTCATCCGTGACGCGGACTTCTTCGAGTTCGATGTCAAAGTGCTCCCGGCACGCGTCTATCAGGTCCTGGACAAGGATTTCCGGTGCACTGGCCCCCGCCGTGATGCCGAGGGTTTGAACTCCATCAAACCAGTCCCAGTTCACAAAATCAGCGGATGCGATGAGTTTCGATGCCTTCGCGCCGGAGCGCAGAGCCACATCGACCAGGCGTTTGGAGTTCGATGAGTTCTCGGCTCCGATGACAAGTACGAGATCTGCGCCATCTGCGAGGGCTTTGACAGCATCCTGGCGGTTGGTCGTCGCATAGCAGATGTCTTCTTTATGCGGTGCGCTGACAGCCGGAAATCGCCCGCGCAGAATGTTGATCATCTCTGCGGTATCATCAACAGAGAGCGTGGTCTGTGTGACAAAGGCGAGGTTTTCCGGGTTTTCCACGTTGATCGTGGCTGCGTCCTCTGGCGTTTCGATGAGACGGATGACGCCCTCGGGCAATTGCCCCATTGTGCCAATCACTTCCGGGTGTCCGGCATGACCGATCAGAAGGATGTCCCGGCCGGCTTCAAAATGCTTTTGCGCTTCGACGTGAACTTTCGAAACGAGCGGGCAGGTCGCATCAACGAACAGCATCTGGCGATTCTGCGCCTCGGCCGGAACGGATTTCGGGACACCATGCGCAGAAAAGACAACAGGCCGGTCATCCGGGCATTCGGATAGCTCTTCGACAAAAATGGCGCCTTTGGCTTTCAGGCTTTCGACCACATGGGCGTTGTGAACGATCTCATGGCGGACATAGACCGGCGGGCCCCATTTTTTCAGCGCCTCTTCTACAATCTGGATGGCGCGGTCGACACCTGCGCAAAACCCTCTCGGTGCAGATAGTCTGATCGTCAAAGGCCGCATTTGGTCATTACCTCTTGTTCACGCTACGCACTGGTCATTGCCACTTTGCGTTTGCCCCGTTATCACCGCTATCAGATGGTATCTCTCAAGAAAATGGCCAAGGAGTGCTCTTTCGTGCGTCTTACTGTAATTGCTGCGCTGGCAAGTTCCGCGCTTACGCTCTCTGCCTGTTCCAGCTTTTCCGGCCTTTCAAACCTTGCAGAGTCGACACCGAACCAGGGACCATGCCCTGCGGTCGGGTCTGTTTATGAAGCCCAGCGCATTGTTGAGTTCGCCAGCGAGGGCGAGCAGTACACAAATATCGCCTATACGGGCGAAATTACGGGTGTGAAGCTCTATTGTCGCTACATTGATGACAACCCGATTGAAGCTCAGATTGACGTTGATTTTGCTTTCGGTCGTGGCCAGGCCGCGATGAGCGATACCCATGAGTATGAGTTCTTCGTTGCGGTGACCCGTACCAACCGCGCCGTTATCGACAAGGAAATTTTCCCGGTTCGTGTGAAGTTTCCAAAAGGCGAAGACGTTACCACGCAGCGCGAAACCATTGGTCGCATCGTGATCCCGCGCGCTGATTCGTCGATCTCGGGTGCGAACTTCGAAGTGCTCATTGGATTTGATCTGACGCCGGAACAGCTTGCATTCAACGAAGCTGGCCGTAGATACCTGCTGCAGACCAAAGACTGATTTAATCTGAAGGACAAAGCGTATGGCGGACATTGCGTCCGAGTTGTCGGTGGCATGTGGTGCCGCCTTTGAAGCATTGGGGCTGGATGCAAAGCTGGGGCAGGTTCGCCGCTCAGATCGTCCAGACCTGTCTGATTTCCAGTGCAATGGCGCGATGGCCGCAGCCAAACAGGCGCGACGCAATCCTCGTGAGATCGCAGGCGAAATTGCTGACAAGCTGAAAGATCATCCGGCGATTGCAGACCTGACGGTCGCAGGGCCTGGCTTTCTGAATATGAAAGTGACGCCAGAGCTTCTGGCGCAACACGTAACCGACATTGGGGTCTCCGAACGTGCTGGCGCCGATGCAGCGCATGATACGCAGACCATTGTCATTGATTTTGGCGGTCCCAACGTCGCAAAGCCAATGCATGTCGGTCATTTGCGCTCGGCCGTTATTGGCGACACGCTGAAACGTCTCTGCCGTTTTCTCGGTCACACCGTGATTGGTGATGCCCATCTGGGCGACTGGGGCCTGCAAATGGGACAGCTGATTGTCGGCCTCTCCGAAGAACAGCCGGACCTCATCTATTTTGATGAAAAGTTCGACGGCACTTATCCAGATGAGGCGCCGGTCACGATGGATGATCTGGCGCGGCTCTATCCAAAAGCGTCAGCCAAATCCAAATCGGACGAGTCCTACCGTGAGCGCTGCCAGCTTGCGACGGCTGAACTACAGGCCGGACGTGCAGGATATCGCGCGCTGATCCGTCACTTCATCAATGTCTCCATTGCGGCGCTCAAAGTCGACTATGAGCGTTTGAATGTGTCGTTTGACCTCTGGAAAGGCGAAAGCGACGCAGACCCACTCATTCCAGACATGGTCGAAGACCTGAAAAGCCGCGGCATTGCAGAGGAATCTGACGGTGCCTGGATCGTGCGTGTTGCGCGTGATACCGATAAGGGCAAGACGGAGATGCCTCCGTTCATTCTGCTGAACTCTCGCGGTGGTGTTGGCTATCATGCGACGGATCTGGCGACGATTGTGGATCGTGTCGAAACCATCAAACCAGACCTGATGCTCTATGTGGTGGATCAGCGCCAGGCGCTGCATTTCCAGCAGGTGTTTCGGGCGTCCGAAAAAGCTGGCTATTTCGCAGAAGACAAGCTGGAACATATCGGCTTTGGTACGGTGAATGGCGATGACGGCAAACCGTTCAAGACCCGCGACGGCGGAACGGTTCGTCTCTCAGATCTTAATCAGATGGCGCTCGAAGAAGCCGAGAAACGCATTGGCGAAGCCAATCTGTCATCTGACCTTTCCGAAGCAGAAGTTCGCGATATTGGTCTGAAAGTTGCGCTTGCCGCGACCCGTTTTTCTGATCTGCAGAACACGCGGACGACAGATTACAAATTCGATCTGGAACGGTTCACGAGCTTCGAAGGCAAGACAGGACCATATCTGCTCTACGCGGCCGTGCGTATCAAAGCGCTCCTTCGCCGTGCCGCCTCGGAAGGCAATGCGGCGGGTGAGATCCTGATCCAGAGCCCGACCGAACGCGAGCTTGCATTGCAGCTTGATGGGTTCAACACGGCGCTTGAGCAATCCTTCGCCAAGCGTATGCCGCATTTCCTGTGTGAGCATGTCTACAATCTGGCTCAGGCGTTTTCGGCATTCTACGCAGCACATCCGATCGCGGCAGAGAAAGATGAGGCTTTGCGGGCGTCGCGTCTGGCAATCTGTGAAGCGGTGCTGAAGCAACTTGAAACCGGGCTTGATATTCTGGGGATCATAACACCGGAACGCATGTAGGCCATTGCGTGCTGCACCCGGCAGGAAGGATCAGCATTTGTCAGATCAGGCCGAACAGCTTCTCAATCTGGCCGTGGATGCGCTTCAGAACGGTAAGGCAGCGCTGAGCATTGCCCTGTCAGATCAGGCATTAGCGCTTTTGCAGCGTGGCGATTCGCGGGTGCCTGAAGCGCTGAGCCTGCGCGGAACAGCCAAGTCATCCCAGCGCGATCTCAGCGGGTTCGACGATTTGCGGCAGTCCATTGCGCTTGATCCGAAAGAGCCGCAATTTCATATGGCGCTTGGACAGGCCCTGTTTGCGCATGGTCGTACGCAGGAGGCCGAAGCGCCGTTGTTTCAGGCGTTTCAGCTCAGCCGGGGCAAGCCGGTGGTCGCCAATCTTCTCGGACGTTGTCTGATCCAGAACGGAAAAGCCTTTCAGGCGGTTCAGGTGCTTGGGCCTTCCGTTGAAGCTGGCCGTGCAACGGCTGGAATGATCAAGCTCTTTGCAGAAGCACGCTTTCACTCAGGCGATATTTACGGCGCGAAGGATGTGTTTGATCAGCTTTATGGAGCGACTGGTCCGCAAACTGTCGAAGAGAAACTTCAGCTTGCGCGCATCTGCATGGCGCTGCGTGACTATCCAGCAGCTCAGGCGTTGATCGACGACATTCTGCGTATTGAACCGCGGTCAGTTGAAGCACGTGTGTCTGCGCTCCGGCTCGCCGATTGGCTGGACCAGCCCGACAGGCTTGCTGAACAGTGTGACTGGCTCTCGAAGAACGGGGGTGACCGGTTCGATGCGCTGACCCTGGTCATCGAACATGCGAGAGAGTTTACACCCGCTCTGGCAGGGCGGGTTGAAGCTGCCCTGAAGGCGCAACTTGCACCCGGAGATGAGTTTGCCAGTCTGGGGCTTGCCTATGCGCTCCGGCTCGATCGCGAGAAACGCTTTGATCAAGCCTGGTCGGTTGCTCAGGATACCAATCAGCGATGGGCAGAGCATCGCGGACTTCTGCAGACAGAGGAGACCCGGCGCGCGCGTCAGAAGGCGGATCAAGGCCGGCTTGAAACGGCACTCCGTCTGTTTGAGGCAGATGCTGGTGAGGCGCGATCTGCCGAGAAGGCAGGGTTTATCTATCTCATTGGTGCGCCGCGCACCGGCAGTTCTCTGATCCAGTCCATTCTGGCGGGACCTGAGGGGGTGGAATCGGTTGGTGAACGAACATCGCTCTTTCCATATCTCTGGGAAGCGGTGGAACACGGTATGTCGGAAGCTGGATTTGCAAGCTATCGCGCAAAGCTTGCCGCAGCTGATCAGGCCGGTCTGGCAAGACAGGGCGTCACGGGGCGAACGCTCGTCGATAAGACGCCGCATCATCTCTATGTCGCTGGACTGCTGGAGCGGATCAATCCGGGTGCCCGCTTTATTCAGGTGCTGCGTGACGCTGGCGATGTTGGTCTTTCCATGTTCTTGCGCCCGTTTTCAACTGCGTTTCCCGAGGCCACAGGCCTTCATACAATGGCCGATGTGCTGTCGTTCCGGTTGGAAGCCCGTCAGCGCTGGGTTGATGCAGGCCTTCCGATTTCGGTTTTTTCCTATGATGGCTTTACGCACGCGCCCGAAGCTGAAGGCAAACGCCTGTTCAGGCTGGCAGAGCTTGACTGGAATGAGGCCTATCTGAACCCGAATGCGCGGCCAGAGCCTGTGCAGACCTTTTCCTCCCGGCAGGTGCGCAAACCGATTTCCGCACGACAGGTGCCCCACTGGAAATCCTACGAGATGTTTGCGCCGGACGCATTCGAGCGCCTTTCATCGGTCACGGATGCACAGAACGCTATCATTCGGACAAATCTGTCATGAAGTGAGAGACTCCTGCTTGTCGTTCTCGTTGAGTCGAGTTAATTGCGAACATGCGGGAGACACTGGCCAGGAGCCAGGGCCGAAGGCGCAACCGCCCCGGAAACGCTCAGGCAAAAGGACCGCAAGAGTAGGACTAAACGCTGGAAAGAGGCCTATAGCCTCGCCGAAGGAGCAAGACACGTTCACCAGGAGGGTGGCGGTCGGAATCTCTCAGGCGCCAAGACAGCGGGGGCTTTGACCGTCTCAGGATGTGCCTGGACGGAGAAGCTGGAGTTCCTGCGTGACCGAACCGAACGGCCCTCTCCATAAGACACCCTTGTTTGAGCTGCATCAGACACTCGGCGCAAAAATGGTTGGCTTTGCTGGCTATGACATGCCGATCCAGTTTGAGGGCGTTAAAGCCGAACACCTCTGGACTCGTGAGTCCTGCGGACTGTTTGATGTCTCTCATATGGGGCCATGCTTCCTGACGCTGGCGGGCGGACCGCGCAACGACCCGGATGCGCATATCGAGATCGCCAAGCTGATCGAAATGCTGGTGCCCAGCGATATTCAGGGCCTGAAGCCAGGACAGGCGCGTCTGACCGTTCTCCTGAACGATGAAGGCGGTATTCTTGACGACCTGATCATCACGCGGCCTGCTGAAGGTGACGAGCAGGGGCGTCTCTACATCGTTGTGAACGGTGCGATGAAGGCGCAGGACTGGGATATCATGCGCGAAAAGTTGAGCCCGCATGCTGAGCTCGAACGCGCTGATGATCGTATCCTGATCGCGGTTCAGGGACCGAAGGCCGAGGCCGTTATTTCAGACCATTTCCCGAAAGCAGCTGAGCTGGGCTTCATGGAAGGCCAGCGTATGTTTCTCAACGACGCGCCAGTCATGGTTTCCCGCTGCGGCTATACGGGTGAGGATGGCTATGAGCTTTTGCTGCCTTCCGATGGCGTCGCCTTTGTTGCGGAGCTGCTCGCTGATGAGCGTGTAAAGCCAATCGGCCTTGGCGCGCGTGACAGTCTGCGCCTGGAAGCAGGGCTTTGTCTCTATGGCCATGACATGGATGCGAGCAGAACACCAGTCGAGGCTTCGCTGACCTGGGTCATTCAGAAGAACCGCCGCGAGCGCGCGGATTTTCCAGGCGCTGAGATCATTCTGGACCAGATCGCCAATGGCGCGCCGGTCAAACGGGTCGGCATTCAGCCGCTTGACCGCGCGCCTGCACGTGAAGGCACGGAGATTTTTGTCGGTGATGAAAAGGTTGGCGAGATCACATCAGGTGGCTTCGGACCGACCACGGAAACACCTGTCGCGATGGGCTATGTCGCCAGAGAGCACGCCAAAGCCGGCACAGAATTGACCTTGATGGTGCGCGGAAAACCACGCGCAGCCAAGGTCGCCAAGCTTCCTTTCGTTCCACACAATTACAAGCGCTAACCGGGGTGAGTGACATGAGCGTCAAATATACAGAAGAACATGAATGGGTGAAAATCGACGGCGAGACAGCGACCGTTGGCATCACAAAATACGCCGCTGAGCAGCTGGGCGATGTGGTGTTTGTCGAGCTTCCTGAAGTCGGCAAAGCCTATGGCAAAGGCGATGACATGGCGGTTGTCGAGAGCGTGAAAGCGGCTTCTGACGTCTACGCGCCTGTGTCTGGCGAATGCGTGGAAGCCAATGACAAGCTGGCGGATGCCCCGGAGACCGTGAATGAAGCACCAGAAGGCGAGGGCTGGTTCGCCAAGCTCAAACTGTCAAACACTTCAGAGCTCGACGCTCTGATGGATGAGGCGGCTTACAAGACATTTTGCGAAGGGCTCTAGGCCTGCACTTGCGACCTGACCGGAGCGTAAGCTCCGGCAAAAGATAGAAAGATCGTAATGCGTTATCTCCCACTGACTGCCGAGGACCGCGCAGACATGCTCAAAACCATCGGTGCCCCCGGCATTGATGCGTTTTACACCGATGTGCCGGAGAGCGCCCGTTTGGGTGGCACCATTCCCGGCCTGCCGGATCATCAGGGTGAATTTGCTGTTGAGCGTCATCTGAGCAAGCTGGCTGCGCAGAATATGACTGCGTCTGATACGGCGTTTTTCGTTGGTTGCGGCGCCTATAAGCACCACGTTCCGGCCAGCGTTGATCACATCATTCAGCGATCTGAATTTCTGACCACCTACACGCCTTACCAGCCTGAAATCGCTCAGGGCACACTGCAGACGCTGTTTGAATTCCAGACCCAGGTTGCTGAGCTGCTCGCAATGGATGTGGCAAATGCCAGCATGTATGACGGGTCCACAGCGTGTGGTGAGGCTGCGCTGATGGCGTGTCGTGCGACACGTCGCAAAAAGGTTGTTCTCTCGGGCGGTCTGCATCCGCACTATGCGGCCGTGACGAAAACCGTTTGCGAGGCGCAGGGCATTGAAGTGGTTCAGTTGCCTGCTGCGGTCGATGGTGAGCTCGCACTGATTGACGCGGTCGATGATCAGACAGCCTGTGTCATAGGTCAGAGCCCGAACGTTTTTGGCACGGTGACGGATCTTTCCCCGGTCTCTCAAGCAGCGCATGAGAAAAAAGCGCTGATGGTGTCTGTTTTCACAGAAGTGGTGTCCATGGGGCTCGTGCCACCTCCGGGCGAGATGGGCGCTGATATTGCCGTGGGTGAGGGACAGTCGATTGGCAATGCGCTCAATTTCGGCGGGCCTTATGTCGGTCTTTTCGCGGCAACCAGCAAACTGATGCGGCAGATGCCGGGTCGGCTGTGTGGCGAAACCGTCGACGCAGACGGCAAGCGTGGATATGTGCTGACGCTCTCAACGCGCGAGCAGCATATTCGCCGTGACAAAGCGACGTCGAATATCTGTACGAATTCAGGGCTTTGCGCACTGGCGTTCACAGCGCACATGACGCTGCTCGGTGGCAAGGGGCTGCATGATCTGGCCGTTCTGAACCATGAGGCTGCCAGCGACCTGGCAGACGGTCTGGAAGCGATTGACGGTGTTGAAATTCTGACGCCGCGTTTCTTCAACGAGTTTGCGTTCAAGACGCCAAAGCCTGCTTTCGATGTCCTGGAGGCTCTGCATGAGCGCGGTGTGATCGGTGGCGTTCGGGCCTCACGGCTCTATCCACATGACGATATGGACACGGTGATCATCGCAGCGGCGACAGAATGCTGCTCGCCTGAGGATATCCAGCTCTATGCCAAGGCTCTGAAAGAGGTGCTCGGCTGATGAGCCTGTCCGGTTTGCTTCCCAAGGTGCTGTTTGCGCTCGTTTTCGGCTATATCGCCGTTGCGACGGGCGCATGGGCACTTCAGGACAAGCTGATCTATTATCCCGATCCTACGCCTGCCGGCGATCCGAAGGATGATCGCATGCAGGCGGTATCCTTCACGGCGGCTGACGGCAACGATATTGCAGCCTGGTATGGCGCGGCTCAACAGGGATGTCCGACATTCATCTTCTTCCACGGCAATGCCAGTCATATTGCAAAGGATATTTGGCGCTATGACCGGGTCCTGACGACTGGCGCAGGTGTGCTGGCCGTTGCCTGGCCAGGTTATGCAGGTTCAACCGGAAAGCCGGGTGAAGCACCTTTTTATTCGGCCGCGGATGCGTCTGCAGTTTGGCTGAAGGCGGAAGGTGTTGCGCCGGGCGATACGATTATTCATGGCAATTCCATCGGAACGGGGCCAGCGACCCGGCTCGCCAGCACGGGTGATTTCGGCGCGCTGATTCTGGAAGCGCCGTATTTTTCAATGTTGGATCTGGTTGGGAAAAAGGCGCCCATGCTTCCCATTGGAGTGATCCTGAAATCGACGTTCAGGTCAGATCAATGGATCCAGGATGTGCATAGCCCCGTACTGATGGTGCACGGCACCGGTGACAGCGTGATCCCGCAGAAACAGTCTCGTCGGCTCTTCGAGCTCGCGAATGACCCCAAAATCTATGCCAGCTTTGAGCAGTCAGAACATTCAACGCTGGTACGTGACGGCCTTTATGAAAAGGCTGTCTGGACATTCCTCGATGAATACTGGGCACAGCCCCGTGGTTCATCGTGTTTTTCAGCTTCCTCCACCCAATCGGAGACGACCCCATGACCATGAATACTCAAGGCCGGCCAACGACGCCTGTATCGGGCACTCAACCTCACGAAGCGGAAACGGTTTCCGGTTCCAAGGGGCTTTATCAGTTTGAACCGCTGATCTTTGAAACAGATCGCTGGGGTAAAACCGGTGTGGACCTGCCGAAAGCCAAACGCAAAGCGTCGCGTATGGGCGGAGTTGAGCGCAAGGCAAAGGTTGATCTGCCGGGTCTGTCTGAACCTGAAACCATTCGCCATTATGTGCGTCTGTCGCAGCGCAATTACGCCATTGATCTGGGGCTGTTTCCGCTCGGCTCATGCACGATGAAGCACAATCCGCGCCTGAACGAAAAGATGGCGCGTCTGCCGGGCTTCTCGGACATTCACCCCATGCAGCCACAGGCAACGGTGCAGGGCGCTCTGGGGCTGATCGAAGAGCTGGCCGACTGGCTGAAAACGCTGACCGGCATGCCTGCGGTGTCCATGAGCCCGAAAGCAGGGGCACATGGCGAGCTATGCGGTATGCTGGCCATTCGTCAGGCTCTGCTGGCGCGTGGCGAGGCCGATACCCGCAAACGCGTGCTTGTGCCCGCCTCTGCGCACGGGACCAACCCGGCAACAGCGGCGCAGTGTGGCTTCATCGTCGACGAGATTGATGCTGACAAGCGCGGGCGTGTGCATATGAGCCATCTGCGCGAGAAGCTTGAGAAGACTGACGACATCGCCGGTATCATGCTGACCAATCCGAATACGTGCGGATTGTTTGAAACTGACATCAAGGAAATCGCTGATCTGATCCATGAGGCAGGTGGCTATTTCTATTGCGACGGTGCGAACTTCAACGCGATTGTCGGCCGGGTACGCCCGGGTGACCTTGGTGTGGACGCCATGCACATCAACCTGCACAAAACCTTCTCTACGCCGCATGGCGGTGGTGGTCCGGGGTCTGGCCCAACGGTGCTGTCAGATGCGCTGGCACCTTACGCGCCCGTTCCCTTTATCCTGAAGGATGAAAACGGTTTCCGACTGGTCGAAGAGACTGAGGAAGAAGCGAGCGAAAGCTTTGGCCGCATGACGGCATTCCACGGTCAGATGGGCATGTTTGTGCGCGCTCTGACCTATATGCTGAGCCATGGCGCTGATGGTCTGAAACAGGTGGCAGAGGACGCCGTTCTGAACGCCAACTACATTCAGGCGCGTCTGAAATCCGTTATGACGCCGGCCTTTGATGGCTATTGCATGCACGAGGCGCTGTTCTCGGACAAGTTCACGGCAGACGGCATTGAGACCATCGATATCGCCAAGGCGCTGATCGATGAGGGCTATCACCCGATGACCATGTATTTCCCGCTGGTCGTTCATGGTGCCTTGCTGATCGAGCCGACCGAGACCGAGAGCAAAGCCGAGCTGGATCGTTTCTGCGACGCGCTGCAGGCGATTGCGGCCAAGGCCGCTGCCGGTGATGAGAGCCTGAAGGGCGCACCATATCATGCCCCAATGCGTCGCCTGGATGAAACGCAGGCTGCGCGTAAACCTGTCTTGAAATGGACGCCGCCGAGCCCCGAGCAAATCGCGGCAGAGTAGCGTTCGTTTCCCCAATGCCCTCGCTTTCGGGGGCCACTTCAAGGCGCAGTTGGCATGCCGACTGCGCCTTTTCCTTATCAAATGAGGGCGGATGTCACGCTGGTTCGCTACCAGGCTTTTTCGAGATCCGTTTTACGCGTTCTGAAGGCTTTGACCTTCTTCAGAAGCGGGCGCTCAAAGCCATAGAATGTGATGGCAGCAAGCGCAGTTGCTGCGCTGACACACAGCAGGGTGAAGACAATGTTGTCGAGCACGCCCGGCGCACCGAAGTCAAAGGCTGCGACCACGAGATCGGGCGCGGCCTCAGACGCCTGCAGCGCGTCCGCTACTTTCGGCATGACCACTCTCCAGCCCGCGATGACAAGCATATGGCAGAGATAGAGAGAGAATGACCAGTCGCCGAGCCGTGTCAGCCAGCGAAGGCCAGTAGGGAGCTGTGATGTGAGCCCGGCTGCGCCATAGACCATCATTGCGCAGGGCAGGGTGAAGAATACGACCCGGCCGAAGAACAGGAAGGCACCGCTTTTTGGATCAACGATCGTCAGCGATATGATGAAGCCAATCGCGCCAAGTATCAGAAACAGGCCGGGGCGAAAAACATAGCCCTTCATGAACAACCACCCGACAAAAGCACCGGCAATAAACTCGAGCGTCATCGGATAGAAAAAGAGGTCGATGAAATCTTCCGCGAAAATCGCGCTGAGACCGTTCAGAGCACCGATGAGGACTGCTGCGCCCCAAAGGATCAATGAAGGCAGCATCAGTGCTCTGGGCAGCATCAGAATGACGGCAAAGGCCACGTAGAAATACATCTCATGCACAAGGGTCCAACCAGGCCCCAACACAGGAAAGTTAGCTTGCGGTAGCAACAGGTAAGACCGCACAAGGTGATTAAAGCCCGAATTGCCTTTTTCTGCGAGTGCGCCAGCATCCCAGGGGGCACCATGTGCCACGAAGAAGTAGATGGCGATGAGCGTCGCAAACAGCCACCAGACCGGATAGATACGGGAGACCCGGGCAATCACGAAATCCTTGAGGGATGTAAGGCTGGGCGGCTGGTGAAAGGTCACATAGACCATGATGAATCCGGAGATCACGAAGAACAGGTCAACGCCTGCATAACCGTTGCGGAAAACGCCGTCGAAAAGGGGCAGATCACCTGACTGAAGCGCTTTGGCCTGTGCGACTTCCATCGAGCGTATGTGGTAGAAGAGGACCAGATAAGCGGCCAATCCCCTCAAGACCTGAATGATATCCAGCCGCATACTCTACCCAACCCAAAACAATCTTTTCACCCGGCTGGTATATTGCCGAACATTAGGTGCGTTAAGCCAAAATTGCCGATTGTTTTTCAATCGGTAACAGACCATATCAAACCAAATGTTGCATAAGCCTGATCCTCCAAGAAACGATAATGCAAAAAGGGCATCTTCAAGACCGCAAGGTGGAAGTTTTGTCCTGCGCAGCGCCATGGCGCTGACGCGTGCATCATTGGCAGGCATTGGTGTAGTTCTCGTGCCAACGGGCGTTGTCGTTGCTATGATGACGCCAATCCTGCCAATCGGTTTGCCGATTGTCATTCTTGGTGTCGTGCTGGTCGCACGTAATGCGAGCTGGGGACGTCGGATGTTTCAGGCCATTCTGGCAAAGTATCCTCGCCTTGAACGGTTTGCACCCGATTGGTTACTCAGGCTGATTTTTGGCGAGGTTCATGACAAGCCGGAAATCGAAGAGCAAAAACAGACATAAAAAAAGGCCGCGAAAATCGCGGCCTTTTTTCTTGAATTTTATCTGTCTTACAGAGCTGATTTGACCTGAGACAGTGCCGACTGGAATGCCTCTGAGCCAGAAGACTTTTCGGCATTGCTGCGAATGAGTTCCGCAGCTGCGCGCGTCGCTGCATCAGCAGCCACTTTCTTCACAGCCAGCGTTGCTTCTTCTTCAGCACGTGCAATCCGCACTTCGACCTGCGCTTCGCGACGCGCAACCATGTCTGTCAGGTCCTTATCGGCCTGAGCCATGAGTGCTTTCGCGTCTGCTTCAGCCTGGCGCATAATAGCTTCGGCCTGTTCAGCAGCCTCTTCCTGGCGACGCTCTGCTTCTTTCAGCTTCTCGGAAGCCTCTTCACGGAGCGCCTGAGCCTGAGCCAGTTCGCGTTCGATCTCGCTTGCACGAGAGTCGAGCATATTGCCGACAGCTTTGAACGCGCCCATACGCCAGACCGCGATCAGAAAGATGACCAGCGTTGCGAATGCCCAGTGCGTGGAGTTCAGGTAGAATGGTTCACCCGGTGCTGCAAATGCAGCAGGGGCGAGTGTCATCGTACCGATAGCAGTCGCTAGAA
The DNA here is from genome assembly GCF_042659465.1 of Ponticaulis profundi. Taxonomy (NCBI): domain Bacteria; kingdom Pseudomonadati; phylum Pseudomonadota; class Alphaproteobacteria; order Hyphomonadales; family Hyphomonadaceae; genus Ponticaulis; species Ponticaulis profundi. Next base: position 158,781 of record NZ_JBHSSW010000004.1, read on the forward strand.
GTCCCGTACCGAGTTTCATGCTGCCACCTCATCAACTGATTTACGAACAGTCGCTTCAATCTCAGCATCGGATGCTGAAGTGCCCAGCTGAGCCAGAATGGCTGCAGTGGTGGCTGAGGCAATGTCTGAAACATTCGCCATAGCCGCGCTCTTCATTCCATCGATACGCGATTCAGCTTCTGAAAGCTTTGCATCCAGTTCTGCAGTCTTTGTTGCGGTGATCTCGGAGATCTTCGCATCAATTTCAGAACGAGCCTGCTCAGCTTTGGCGCGTGCATCTGAACGAGCGACAGAGAGTTGCTTGTCCATCTCAACCAGAGCCTCATCGGCTTCGGTTTTCATGCGTGCGGCTTCGTCGAGGTCAGCGGCAATGCGGCCCTTACGTTGTTCAATAATCCCACCGAGTTTCGGCAGAACGAGCCGAGACAGGAGGACGTAAAGAAGAACAAACGAGATCGCCAGCCAAAAGAGCTGTGATGGGAATGTGCTGAAATCAAACGGCGGGAATGCGGCGCCAGCGTGGTCCGCTCCGTGCGCAGCAGCGTCTGCCGGGTGATCAGCACCGAGGGTTTCTGATGCCATGGGTGGTGACCTTGATCTTGTATTTGCGGGCCCCAAGCGAGGCCCGCTTCCGACGTGGGTTTAAATTAGACCACGAACAGCAGGATCAGGGCAATCAGGAACCCGAAGATGCCGAGCGCCTCAACGAGGGCGAAGCCCAGGAACAGGTTACCCTGTTGTTGTGGAGCAGCTGATGGGTTGCGCATAGCAGCGTCCAGGTAGCTAGAGAAAATGTTGCCAACGCCGAGTGCAGCGCCAAACATAGCGAGAGTTGCGAGACCCGCGCCAACGTACTTCAGACCTTCTTCCATGGTAGTAACTCCCCTAAATGGAAAACTGTGCTCGTGAAACCTACTCAGTCCAATTGGTCAAGTCTCAATTGGACTTTGTTCTTACTTAGAACCCTTAGTGTGCCGGATGGAATGCATCGTTGAGATAGATGCAGGTTAGAATTGCAAAGATGTACGCCTGCAGGAATGCCACCAGGAATTCCAGAGCTGTAATCGCGATTGCAAGAAGAACCGGGAAGGGCGCCAGGAGCGATACGGCACTGAACGTGCCAAGCATGGCTGCACCAAATCCGACGAAAAGCTTGAGAACGATGTGTCCTGCGAGAATGTTACCGAACAGACGCAGAGACAGTGTGACCGGGCGAACGAAGAAAGAGATGATTTCCAGTGGCACAAGCAGGATCAGTAGTGGCCAAGGAACACCAGACGGCGCGAAAAGTTTGAAGAATTTCAGGCCGTTCTTCATCACACCATAAACAATCACAGTGATGAAAACGAGCAGCGCGAGAGCTGCAGTCACAACAACCTGAGACGTTGTCGTGAAGAAATACGGTACCATGCCGAGCATGTTGGCCGCGAAGACGAACATGAAGATGGTGAAAACGAGTGGGAAGAATTTGAAGCCTTCTTCGCCAATGGTATCGCGGATCATATTCGCGATGAATTCATAGCCAAGCTCACCAACAGACTGGATACGGCTTGGAACGATCTGGGCTTTAGAGGTCGCGATCAGGAAGAAACCTACGATCAGTGCGACTGCCAGCAGCATGAAAAAGCTGGCGTTCGTGAAAGAGATGTCAAAACCAGCGATCTCTGGAAGTGAAATCCACTCAGAAACCACAAACTGGTGCATGGGGTCGAGTGCCATACGAAACATCATCAGTTGTCTTGCCCCTTATTCGTCGAACCGGAATCACCCGCTTCGGCGTCATCAACTTTTGCGCTGCTGTTGGCATACTGGCTCGCCGACCGCAACATCAATCTGAACCCGGCGATCATTCCGAGACTTAAGAGGATCAATACCCCCCAGGGTTCTGTACCCAAAGTCCGGTCGAGCGCCAGCCCGAAAACCAATCCAACCACAGCACCCCCAACGAGGTCGAGCACCATTTTCATCCCGACGCCATAGCCTGACGCGCTGGACTGGTTTTTCCGTTTGGGCGTTTTCGCCGCCTGCTTAGCCTGAGCCGCGGCGATCCGCGCACTCAAGTCATCTTTGTCAGACGGGGAAGGGCCCATAGAGCCACCATGGCTTTCTAATTGCTGTGACCGAAGTCGCGCGGAAGCTATCCATGCCGGTGCATGAAGTCAAGCAAGGATGTTTTTGCTACATCCTTGTTTTTATTAGAGTCGTGTCGAAAAGTTGACTATTCAGCTGCGACCAATTGCTCAGCCGTGCCCAAATCGACCGAAACGATGCGGGAAACGCCGCGCTCCTGCATGGTCACACCGAACAATCGGTCCATACGAGACATCGTCACTGGATTGTGTGTGATTGCGACGAATCGAGTGGACGTACGACGGCGCATTTCATCCAGAAGACGACAGAAGCGATCCACGTTGACATCATCGAGCGGCGCATCGACCTCATCCAGCACACAGATCGGCGCCGGATTGGAAAGAAAGACCGCAAAAATAAGCGCCGTCGCTGTCAGCGCCTGCTCGCCGCCGGACATCAGATTGAGGGAGGTCACTTTCTTGCCAGGCGGCTGAGCGAATATTTCGAGACCGGCCATAAGCGGGTCATCGGCATCCACCAGCTTGAGTTCGGCCTGGCCGCCATTGAACAGCGCGGTGAACAGGCTCTGGAAATGCTCATTGACGGTTTCGAAGGCCGCGAGAAGTCGGTCTCTGCCTTCTTCGTTCAGGGCATCGACGCCTTCGCGGAGTTTCGCGATGGCTGCCGTGAGGTCTGCTTTTTCCGTGTGCTGCGCGCCGAGACGTTCTGCCAGTTCTTCTGCTTCCCGTTCGGCATCCTGGTTTACAGCGCCGAGAGACATCAGTTCGTTTTTCTGGATAGCCAGTTCCTGATCAACGGCTTTGGTGTTCGCTTCCAGCCAGTCTTCTTCCAGAAAACTTTCTGCCAGTGTCAGCAGCCCCTGAGGCTGGCGCTGAAACTGAGAGCTTGCAAGCTCTTCGGCGTCGCGCAGGCGTTCCTTGGCGGTTTCCAGTTGCGCCGATGCCATGGCGCCATCTTCGCGCGCTTTGCTGGCGGCATCTTTCGCGGCTCTTGCCTGTGCTTCGGCGGCCCGGGATTCGCCTTCTGCTGCTGCATGTGTGTCTGCGGCTTCCTGGCGTTTTGCTTCCAGCGATTTCAGATCGAAGGCGAGCGCATCGATCTGGTCCTGAATTTTTTCCGGCTGATCCTTTGATGCTTCGAGCGCGTCGCGGGTCGATGTGCGATTGGCGTGCAGCTCACCGATGCGCTGGCGCGATTGTTCCAGACGTTTGGACCAGTCGCGAATATCCCGTTCCAGGCCGCGACGACGACCTTCCAGCCGTTCACGGTTGCGCTGAAGGTCGCTCAGGGCGGAGCGGGCATTTGTTTCATCGCTTCGCAGTCCGGAGATCCGATTTCGAATCTCTGCCAACTCACCTGCGATACGATCAGTATCATCCGCCTCGTCTGCGCCGGGTAGGGCGTCAAAAGCAGTTTTGGCCTCGTCGCGTTGCGAGCGAGCTGTTTCAACGGTTTCCGAAAGCGAGTCGCGCTTCAGGCTTGCACGTTCGAGCGCCTGCTCGGTGCGGAAGACCTGATTGTTTGCTTCATTGCGAGCTTTTTGCAGGAGAGGCGCTTGTTGGCGAAGCTGTCGGAGGTCTGTTTCAGCGGTCTGACGAGCAGACTGGCATTCGGTCTTGCGAGCCTGGGCCGCGCTCAGTTCTGCTTCCAGTTCGGGCACGGCTTTCCGGGCGGCGTCCAGACGATTGCGTTGCTCAAGCTGTTCGGCCTGAGACAATGGCGCGTCACTCTTGCGGACATAGCCGTCCCAGCGCCACAGACCGCCTGCCTTGGAGATAATGCGTTGTCCAACTTGCAGCGCACTGACCAGGGCGGCCGCATCGCCATCAGTTTCGACCACACCGCACTGTGCCAGTCGCCTAGATAGCTCAGCGGGGGCCTCGCAGACGTCGGCGAGCGACTGGCATCCGGACGGCAAAGCCGGGTCGGAAAGCGTCGTTGCACCGCCCCAGAATGCCGGAGCTGATGGGTCCAGAGGCGCGTTCAGATCATCGCCAAGCGCAGCAGCAAGCGCGCGCTCATATCCGGGGGCTGGCGACAGGGCATCCAGAACAGGCGGCGCCGATGACGATTCGGCTTTGCGAAGGAGACGTTCAAGGCCTGTGATTTCTGCTTTCAGCGTCCGAAGTTTGCTGTCTGCTTCCTGCAGGGGCTGATTGGCGGCGTCCTCCGCTTTGCGCAGATCACCCAGTTCGTCTTCTCGGGCCGTTATCGCGGCTGCGCTTTCTTCAAGTTTCGTTTCGGCGCGCTCCAGTGCGGCTTTGGCCTGTTCGGCTTCTGCCTCCAGCGCCGTGGTGTCAGGCAAACGGGCCATCTCCGCGTCGAGCTGGTTCAGGCGATTTTGCGCAGCGTTCAGACGCTGTTCCAGATCACGACGCTGGCGTTCGGTGGCTTCGCGTTCCGCGCGGATACGCGCCAGTGTTTCGGTGTGGGACTGTGCGATCTGTTCGGCGTCTTTCAGATCCTTCTGGATCATTTGCAGGCGCGCCATTGCCTCCTGCTGGTCCCGCTCAAAAGCCTCCGGATCGAGGCTCGGCAGATTTGAAAGCGCATATTGTGCTTCTTCAAGGCGCGCTTCGGCGTCTTCGGTCAGCCCTTGTTCGCGCGAAACATCTGAAACGATACGTTCAAGGTCGCTGGTATAGCGCGTGACGGCGCTGTCAGCTTCTCGCTTTTCGCCCTGAAGCTGGGTCAGGCGCACCTTGGCCTGGCCAACGCGTGCAGCCGCTTCTGCTTCAGCTGCGCGAAGCGGTTCGATCTTTTCTCTTGCCTCGAGGGCTTTACGTTCTGTGATCGCGTCTTCGAGGGTGAGTTTTTCAACATCCTCGCGGGATTTGGCGAGCGCGGCTTTTGCGTCTTCTAGCACGCGCTGTGCATTGGACCAGCGGCGGTGTGCGATCAGCGCTTCAAGGCTATTCACACGCTCGGATATGGCCTTGTGTTTGCGGGCCTTGCTGGCCTGACGTTTGAGCGAGCCGAGCTGACGTTCCACTTCAGAAGATACTTCTGAGAGGCGTTCGAGATTGTTCTCCGCACCGCGCAGCTTCAGTTCTGCTTCATGACGGCGGGTGTTCAGACCGGCAATGCCAGCAGCTTCCTCAAGCAGGCGACGGCGGTTCTGTGGCTTGGAGCCGATCAGTTCGCTGATCTGTCCCTGGCGCACAAGGGCAGGGGAGTTCGCGCCGGTTGAGGCATCAGCGAACAGGAGCTGAATGTCCTTGCCGCGAACGGTCTTGCCATTGATCTTGTAGGTGGAGCCAACGCCGCGTCTCAGCTTTCGCAGGACCTCAAGGCGTTCCATATCATTGAATTCGGGCGGTGCGCGTCGATCCGTATTGTCGAGGACCAGCGTCACTTCAGCCGTTTCGCGTGCCGGGCGCTTTTCAGTGCCGGAGAAGATGAGGTCATCCATCTCTCCGCCACGCATGGCGCGAGCGGAACTCGCGCCCATGACCCAGCGCAGGGATTCGAGCAGATTGGATTTACCGCAACCATTCGGGCCAACAATACCCGTAAGGCCGGGTTCAACGTAGAACGTGACTGGATCTACGAAGGATTTGAACCCGGCAATTTTGATTTCGGTAATCTGCAATCAAGACCCCTTATTCTTCAGTCGCGGTCTCTTCGGGTGTTGGTGTTTCCGCTTCTGTTTCTTCAACGACCTCAGCCGCTTCTTCTTCGACGGCTGGCTCGATACCCAGCTTTTGATCGATGAGTGCGTTGAGACCTTCTGCTGTGTAGGCTGTGCGATCGACGAATTCACCGTCAATGATCAGCGTCGGTGTCGAGTTCACACCCAGTTCAATACCGGTGTTCATCGTGCTGTCGATGAAGTCGAACAGTTTCTGGTCACGTACGCAGACATTGAACTGCTCTTCGTTCAGGCCATGGCGTTGAGCGACGGCGAGCAGAGCGCCGCGACCTGCACGGTTGCGCGCAGCGGTCATGATGCCAGTCTGGTTGGAGAACAGGTCCTCAAGAACCTCAAAATATTTGTCGTCGCCTGCGCAACGCGCGATCTGAAAGCCGGCCATGGCGATGTCACCCGGCGCTGTCAGGAACTCACGGAACTCAAGACGCAGTTCGCCGGCCTCGATACGTGGCTTCAGGTCTGGCAGAATCTCGTTGTGGAAATGTGCACAGTGGACGCAGGTGACGGAGGCGTACTCAACCATCACGACAGGTGCATCTTCATTGCCGAGGCTTTGAATTTCGAAAGTGGTCGACGGCAGGCTGCCCGTTGTCGGCTTGCCATCGTTTGCGTCGCTCGCACCGCCGCAAGCTGCGAGCGTTGCGCATGCGAAAGCAGACATCATCCAGGTGGTAAGTTTCATAATCTTATTTCCGTCAACAGATTCGAGGGTTTCGCCAATGGCGTCATTTTTTTTCCTGTGTATAGACGGCCTTTCCGAAGGCCAGCAAGACTTGCGTTAGTTGCGGATTTTTAATGCCCTGCAAGCCTGCTTTGAGGGCTTCCTCATCTTTCATTGGCAAGGGTGCCGTCCATTTGGGCGATTTGCTCGCCGTTTTTGCCTGACTGGAATGCACATATTTGATGGATTTGAGGCCGCCGCCGGTGAGAACCGATAGTTTCTGGCGTAACGCATCGCCCTGGTGCTGAAACATGGGGGCGGCTGCCGGCAGGATTTCAAGCGTCAGGACCAGTTCACCCTGTTTGCCTGTCAGTTTGATCGGTTTGGATATTTTGGCGAGCCGCTCACCCACAAGGTCTTTCCAGCGCGCACGGATCTGGCCGATCCCCGGACCTTCATCCTTGAGAATGGGGCGCGTTATTTTATGCAGCCGATTGGCAAAGCTCGGCGTGCCCGGCGTTGCAGGTTTGGCGCGATGGCGAGATAGCCGGGCAAGCGCTTCTGCCTCGTCGATCGGGTTTCGGGGAACCAGTTTTTCGATGTCCGGATTGCTTGCCATAAGGGAAAGTCTCACGGGCGTTGAAACTGCGCAATATTGAGAGGGCTATTTTCAACAGTGGTTTGGTCTATATCGGGCTGATGAGTGAATTTTCGACGCGTATTCTGGACTGGTATGACGCACATGCGCGCCAATTGCCCTGGCGGGTGTCACCGCAGGCGCGCCGTCGCGGCGTGATGCCGGACCCTTACCGCGTATGGTTATCTGAAGTGATGCTTCAGCAGACCACCATTCCGCATGGTATCCGGTATTTTCTTCGCTTTACGGAACTCTGGCCAACGGTTGAGGATCTTGCTCGGGCTGACCGAGAAGACGTGATGCGCGAATGGGCGGGGCTTGGCTATTATGCGCGGGCTCGAAACCTCTATGCATGCGCGCAACTCGTCAGTTCACAGGGTGGTTTTCCGCGTGTCGCGTCTGAACTGAAGAAACTACCCGGAATTGGCCCCTATACCGCTGGCGCAATCGCTTCGATTGCATTTGATGAGCGCGTCGCCGCCGTGGATGGAAATGTGGAACGGGTCATGACCCGGTTTCTGGCCATCGACACGCCATTACCGAAAGCGAAGCAGGTTGTTGCCGAAGCGCTGGAGCCTCGTTTGCCGGATCACCGGTTTGGAGATTTCACGCAGGCTTTGATGGATTTGGGGGCGACCATTTGTACGCCGCGCGGGCCTGCCTGTCTGACATGTCCATTATCCGATGACTGTGCGGCGCATGCGGCGGGACGAGAAGAGGCGTTTCCCGTCAAGGCGCCAAAGAAGCCGAAGCCTGTGCGACATGGGATTGTGAAGCTCATCCATAATGGCAAGCATATGGCGATTGAGCGCCGCCCAGACAAAGGCTTGCTTGCCGGGATGAATGGTCTTCCGACGTCTGATTGGAACGTGATTGGAGAGGGCGAGCCGATCCCTGAGCCTGACTCAACAGATCAGGGAAAGTATCTCGGCCGCGTCGAGCATGTTTTTACGCACTTCAAGCTGTTCCTCGATGTGTATGAAGAACAGCGAACGGCGCCACTCGATGGTCTGACAACCCCATTATCATCTCTTGGAGAGGCGGGATTGCCGAGTGTCTTTGCAAAGGCTGCGAACTTGCTCGTAACCTGAAAGCGAAATGATCAGCCGTTCTGAAGTTCGGCTTTCACCTGCTCATTGTGTGTTTCAGCAAGTTCCCAGATTTCTTCGTAAGTCAGCGTGCCGTCTGCCGCGATAACATAGTCGCCCTTGTCGTCGCCGATCAGCGTATAGGCACTATCTGGGTCTTCCTCGTCAGACTCGTACCAGTAGTCCAACGAATACATATTAATAAGCCGTGTCATGGGCCCTCCGTGTCTACCCGAATCGGTATTGCCCTTCCAGCTATAAGAAATGGTAAGCACGGAGAGGGCGAATATCAACCGAGTCCCATCTGGGTTCGGAACTTTCTACGCAGCATGTCGATTGGCATGAGGCCATTCCGATCCTCAAAATGCCAGAACGTCCAGCCATTGCAAGATGGTGCACGCTGCACAAAAGCACCCAGGCGGTGAATGGAGCCGACCGTATCACCGTTCGTAAGGCTCCCGTCAATTCTTACACGCGCTTCGTGACGACGTGACGCAGAGAAAAGTCGGTCGCCCGGGCGCAGATAACCGCTTTCCACGAGCGCGCCAAACGGTACGCGTGGCTCGGCTTTCTTGCCGGTGACGGTCTTGAGGTCGGCATCATCATAAGGTTCGACGCGGGACAGACGTTCACGCGAATAGCGCGCATAGCTGGCATCCTGCTCGATACCAATGAAGCGACGCCCAAGTGCCTTGGAGACGGCTGCGGTCGTTCCTGTGCCACTGAACGGATCAAGGATCATGTCGCCCGGCTTGCTGGTTGCCAGCAGGACGCGGTGCAGAAGACCTTCAGGCTTTTGTGTCGGGTGAACCTTTTTGCCATCCGGCTTTTTCAGGCGCTCCTGTCCTGTGCAGATCGGGATGGTCCAGTCAGACCGCATCTGCAGGTCGTCATTGAAAGCCTTCAGCGCATCATAATTGAATGTGTAAGGCTTCTGATTTGGGTGCTTGGTGGCCCAGATCAGGGTCTCATGCGCATTCTGGAAACGCGTACCCTTGAAGTTCGGCATTGGGTTCGTCTTGCGCCAGATCACATCATTCATGATCCAGAAGCCGGCATCCTGAAGAATGGCGCCAACGCGGAAAATGTTGTGATAGCTGCCAATCACCCATATTGCGCCTGTGTCCTTGAGGACGCGGCGGCAGGCTGCAAGCCATTCATGGGTAAACAGGTCATAGGAATCAAAGCTGTCAAACTGATCCCAGTCATCCTTAACGCCATCGACCTCTGAATTGTCCGGCCGTGTCAGGTCGCCGCCCAGCTGCAGATTATAAGGTGGGTCCGCGAAGATGAGATCGACTGACGATTCGGGCAGGCGATTCATGACATCGACGCAGTCGCCTTCGATGATGACATTTTCCAGAGCGTCCATAACTCGATTTCCGTTTGAATAGATCCGATTCGTCCAATCCGCGGTGATTTCATGAAAAATGTCTTACCAAGGTGTGCATTAACATATTTTGGTTAACCTGGCGATCAGAGGTCGAAGCTGAGCTGGTCCTTGTTCTGAGGTGGTTTTCGAAACAGATCGGTCCGCAAATGCTGACGTTTCGAGTTCAGGCCAATCCGTGCGGCGGATTTGTGGAAGCGCGAACCGATCATGCGCGCCTGGACACCCTCTCCACGCTGTCGCTTTGACCAGTCGGCATCATAATCGAGCCCACCTCGCATGGCGCGCATCGTGTTGATCACGCGTAAGGCCCGATCCGGGAAATGGGCCACCAGCCATTCGTGGAAAATATCCTTCAATTCATATGGCAGGCGCAACAGCACATAGCCCGCATTTCTGGCGCCATGGTCATAGGCCGCCTGCAGCAGGTCTTCGATTTCGGCTTCGTTAATGCACGGGATGATCGGTGCCGTCATGACGGTCACAGGAATACCAGCGTCCGAGAGCGCTTTTATCGTTTTAAGTCGCAATTGAGGGGAGGCGGCTCTTGGCTCCATCTTGCGCGCAAGATCCTTGTCGAGCGTGGTCAGGGAGATGGCGACGCGTGCGATGTTCTTTTCTGCCATAGGGGCGAGCAGGTCGATATCGCGCCGGATCAGGCCGGATTTCGTGACAATCGTGACCGGGTGATTGTGCTCGGCCAGAACCTCCAGAATGGCGCGCGTCAGGCGAAGGCGTCTCTCTTCTGGCTGGTAGGCGTCGGTGTTTACGCCGAGCGCGAGCGGAGCAGGGGTATAAGCCCGAGCCGCAAGTTCCTGGCGAAGGCGCTCAACCGCATTCGTCTTGAAATAAAGCTGACGCTCAAAGTCGATGCCGGCTGAGTGGCCAAGATAGGCATGAGAGGGCCGCGCGAAACAATAGATGCAGCCATGTTCGCACCCACGATACGGGTTGATCGATCGGTCAAATGAGATGTCTGGTGACTGATTGTGCGTGATGATGGAGCGGGCTTTTTCGCGGTGCCATGCGATATTCAGATCAGGCGCAAGCTCGTCTTCATCCTGATACCAGCCGTCATCGACGCGTTCTGTGTTGTATTTCTCGAACCGCCCGGCAGGATTGCTGACGGCTCCCAGACCTTTCTCCACTGCTTCTGGGGTGAGCGGAGAAAGGTCATTGGAGGTTATGCGTCCGGCGCGGGGAAGTTTTTGCGAGAAAGCCATGAGCTGACTTTCGCACGCGAAAAAGAACAAAACAAGAACAATTGGATTTGAGACGGGGTTTATCCACGACTCTCATCTGGCGCCTGTTTCAAGGACTAGGCTTTTGCACTTTCGCGCGCGCCGATGCGTTCCATGAAGGCGGCGATGTTCTTGCATTCCGGATTGGGCGGCTGACCAATCATGCTGCCAAAGGCGAGGAAGCAATAGGCGAACAGATCAGCGAAAGAGAATTGGTTGCCAACGATATATTCCTTGCCTTCAAGCTGCTTATCCAGAAAGGCAATATTATCCTGAGCAACCGCTTTCAGCCCGTCAGCGGCTTCAGGGATGACGCGAATGCGTGGTTCAAACAATGGCAGGCCCTCAGCATAGCGAAAGCCATTGATCATTGGCTCGACAATGTTGAGATCACACCAGCGGGTCCAGCGCCGAACCTGAGCGCGCTCTTTCGCTGTGTCGCCGAAGAGGCTGTGACCATGTGTGGTCTCATCGAGGAATTCGCAGATGACCGTGACTTCTGTGATGACCGACCCGTCGTCGAGTTCCAGGGCAGGCATCTGCCCGGCGGGATTGATTTGCTTATAGGGTTCACGACGGTTCTCGCCGCCCTGAAGGTCAACTTCGACCGTCGGGATTTCAATGTCGCGCTCCGCCATGAACATGCGTACGACCTGTGGGTTCGGTCCCATCGAATTATAGAATTGCATTGTGTCCTCCCGATATATTTTTTTCGACGAAAACAGAGACGACGCTGGGGAAGGCAAGCAAGTTCAGGCTTTTGTCCGGGATCTCCAGTTTTTGACGGCTTTTGCATCATCCAGATCAATGCGTTGCTCAAGATAGGCAATCGACTGTCTGTGCAGATTGGCTCTGACGTCGGCAAGCGCGTGTTCTGTTGACCAGCGTACATTCTGAAAAGGGGCTGAGGTCGAAATGCCTTTGCGCATTCCGAATAACCAGAAACCACCATCGTCTGCCGGCCCGAAGACTGCGTGATGCGTCTGAAGGGCTTTCAACGTCTCCAGAAGGTCAATCTTCTTCAGGTCGGGTTGATCGGTGCCAAGGAATATCACCTTTCCCAGGGGTGCCGCGTCGAATGCACGGGTCATTCGGTCGCCGAGATTGCCGGAGCCTTGAGGGAGTCGGTCTATTGAATTGGGCCAGGCAGGCTGACGGCTCCAGACGGCAAGGTCTGGAGCAACCATCAAAACGGTATGCCATCGTGGAGACTTTGCATTTCGCAACACGCGTGACGTGGCCATGGCGTTCAGCCTTTGCGCTTCGACGCGCCCAATATCGCGGGCAAGGCGCGTTTTGGCTTGTCCCATGCGATTTGGCTTTGCGAAAATGAAGAGCGTGTTCGAAGGCATTCATGCAGCTGCGCTGGTTTGCCCTGGAAGATCAAGGCTGGCGTGCGTGCTCGCGTCCGATTTCACCGAGATGTGTATGGCGAAAGCCCGTCATATACTTCAGCCCATAGCCGAGGGCGCGGTCAAAGCCGATATGGGCGAACCAGATCAGTACAAGGGGCAGAAGTGCGGTCTGTCCTGATAGCCAGAGGCCGATAAGCGCACATATTGGTCCGACATAACTATGTGCAAGATTGTAGAAAACGGCGCCAGTCCGTGGGCCCATGAGATAGCCCAGCAATGACAGGTCCGGCACAAGGAAGAGGGCTGCGAACCAGATCCAGTTTCCGCCTGATTGCCAGTACGACAGCGTCGATATTGCCAGCACAAACAGGCCTTCCAGGCGCAACCAGATCATTCCATTTCCTTTTCTAAAAATGAATGATGAATGGATTGAAAAATATTTACAAGGGAATTCGTGCTGGGAATCGATGGTGGCAGTAAGACTCTATCGATACGCCTTTGCCAGTTTCTCCGGCGATGCGCCGAGATAGTAACGCAAAAGCAGGAATGCGTTCTTGTAAGCGCGCTTACGCCAGCCATCGCGCTCATATTTGTGTGCGGATGTGAAAGCGCGTGCCGATAAGTGTTTCAGCTGATTCTTGCCGATCCTGCGAACCAGATCGACATCCTCCATCAACGGTTGGTCCGAATATCCACCGAGTTCTTGATAGAGCTTTCTGGAAATCAGAAGTCCCTGATCACCATAGGGGAGGCCGAGCATGCGTGCTCGTTTATTGGCGCGTTTTTCCAGCCAGCGCGCTTCCGCTGCATCGCTGCGATAGGCCAGCTGGAAAGCGCCCGCGCAATCCGGCGCGCTCTGTATGTGGGACCAGACCACATCCGGCCAATTGCTCTCTAACTGTGTGTCCGCATGGAGGAACAGGAACCAGTCGCCTTTTGCATTTCGCGCACCGGTTCGAAGCTGACGGCCCCGTCCGACCGGACTTTTGAGAATACGTGCACCGGCTTCAAAAGCGGGAAGGATTGTCTGATCCGTCGAGTCTCCATCCGCAATGATGACTTCCCGGATCAGCGAGGCGGTCAGCCCCGCGCCGAGTGATGCCATGCAGGCCTGGATTTCGGCCTCGGCGTTGAGCGTCGGGATGATAATGGATAGCGGCGCAGGCATGTGTGTGATCGCTCGGGATACAGAAAACGTTATGGTCGTTTGTCTGGCGCGATTCCCAGTTTTTTCATCTCAAGCAAAATCTGTTGCAAATCCTGCCAGGCCCGCGCTTTCTCTGCGGGGCGGCGTAACAGATAGGCTGGATGAAAGATGGGGAATAGCGGAACCTTCTGTGCGCTATCGGGAAGCATGAAATCGTATTTCTTGCCGCGTAGCTTCATGATGCCGTCATTGACATCCAGCAGCGCTTTTGCCGGGACTGCGCCTGTCACAATGATCAGCTTTGGCTTCTTCAGCGCGATATGCCGATCCACAAACGGGCGGCACATGGCCAGCTCATCGTCCGTTGGGTTTCGGTTGCCCGGCGGGCGCCAGAAATTCACATTGGTGATGTAAGCGTTGGTCTCACGAGACAGTCCGATGCTTGCCAGCATGCGATCCAGCAAATGGCCTGCTTTGCCCACAAACGGAATGCCTTGCTCGTCCTCATCCCGGCCCGGACCTTCGCCAATGACCATGACATCTGCATCAACAGCGCCATCCGCGAAGACGGTGTGTTGAGCGAGCATTTTCAATTCGCATCCGTCAAACCGCGTCAAAGCATCCTGCAGCGCTTCGAGTGTATCGGCAGCGCCAGCAAGCGCTTTTGCCTTTGCGACGTGATCGGGTTCCGCCTTCTTTCTGGCGGTCGTGCCGCCACCGTGCAGCTGCGTAACCGGTGCAGCCTGATTCGCATTGCGGATCAGCTTTTCGATCTCTTTGCGATCCACATGCACGCCTGCGCCTTCCCACCAGTCGGTGAGGGCGTCGAGCGCTGTTTTGTGGTCAGATGTGATCATTGGCATTGCGCGCAGAGCCTATATGGATCGTTCGCAATATGAAAGCGAATGTCGCGTGGTTGTTCACGAAGGCGAGGGCAGTAACGACGTGTTGTCAGTCTTGGGCTGTTTTGCGGTCCCTGAGTGCAACGCCAGAGAAAGAAAATCTCCGAAATCGTCATTCTTTCTATTTCTCTGATTTCGGGGCTGACTTGTGCGCTGAAGGCAAGAATTTTGAATATTCGCGCATTTTTTTGCCGAAAATAGTGTAGTTGGCTCTACTTTCACGTGCTTATGCGTCGAAAGGTCCTTTAGACTTTCGTCAAGTCACGCTAAGTGACTGTCAGGTACCTGTAATTTTGCACCTCGGGGAGATAAAAGCATGGCGTCAGACGCTGTCGAACGCGAATCCATGGAAGTCGATGTGCTGATCATTGGCGGCGGACCAGCTGGTCTGTCGGCTGCGATCCGCTTGATGCAGCTCGCTCAGGAAAAGGGCGAGGAACTTTCTGTAATCCTGATTGAAAAAGGCGGCGAGATCGGCGCTCACATTCTGTCTGGTGTCGTTATGGACCCGGTCGGTCTGGACACGCTGATTCCAGATTGGCGTACGAGCGATGATCGTCCTCTGAAAACTGAGGTTACGGGCGACAAGTTCAAATATCTTGGTCCAAGCGGTGTGTTCGACATCTCCTGGCTGCCAATGCCTGGCTTCATGAAGAACCACGGCAATTTCACCGGCTCTCTGGCAAATGTCTGCCGCTGGCTTGGTGCGCAAGCTGAAGAGATGGGCGTTGAGATCTTCCCGGGCTTTGCGGCTTCCGAGCTTGTTTACGGCGAGAATGGTGAAGTCAAAGGCGTCGTTGCCGGTGTTCAGGGACTGGATGCAGAGGGCAATCAAAAGCCGGATTTTGAGCCAGGCATGGAACTGCTCGGCAAGTATGTTCTGTTCGCAGAAGGTACGCGCGGCTCTCTGACCAAACAGCTCATCCGCCAGTTCGAACTTGATAAAGACAGCGATCCGCAGAAATACGGTATTGGTCTCAAGGAAGTCTGGTCGGTTCCGGAAGAGAATTTCGACGAAGGTTATGTTCAGCACACGCTGGGCTGGCCACTCGATGACAAGACGGGCGGCGGCAGCTTCCTCTATCACTTCCGTGACAATGGCGAGCCATTCGTGTCGCTCGGTTTCGTGGTTCACCTGAACTATCAGAACCCTTATCTTGCGCCTTATCAGGAATTCCAGCGCTGGAAGCACCACCCGGAAGTTCTGAAATATATCGAAGGTGGCAAGCGCGTTGCTTATGGCGCACGTGCGATCACCGAAGGTGGCTGGCAGTCTGTGCCGAAGCTCACTTTCCCGGGCGGCGCGCTGATTGGCTGTTCTGCAGGTTTTGTGAACGTGCCTCGGATCAAAGGCTCTCACAATGCGATCCTGACCGGCATGATGGGCGCCGAAGCTGCGTTCAACGCCCTTCAGGAAGGTCGTTCAGGCGACCAGCTCTTCGAATACGAAGAAGCTTACAAGGAATCGAGCGTTTATAACGAGCTGAAGCTGGTTCGAAACGTGAAGCCATTGCTGTCGAAATTCGGCACCATTATCGGTACCGGTCTCGGCGGTGTTGAGATGTGGCTCAACCAGATCATTGGCTGGTCGCCTTTCGGTACGATGTCTCACGACAAGACCGACGCTGCATCTCTGAAGCCAGCGTCCAAGTTCAAGCCGATCGATTATCCAAAGCCCGATGGTGTGATCAGCTTCGACAAGCTGACGAACGTGTCGTTCACCAACACTTACCACGCTGAAGATCAGCCATGTCACCTGAAGGTGAAAGACATGGATCTCCAGAAAGCATCAGAGCTTGGTGTCTTTGATGGTCCATCTGCGCGTTACTGCCCGGCGGGCGTGTATGAGTGGGTCGAAGACACGAATGGTGAGAAGAAATTCCAGATCAACTCGCAGAACTGCATTCACTGCAAGACCTGCGATATCAAGGACCCGAACCAGAACATCAACTGGGAAACACCGGAAGGTGGCGGCGGTCCGGCATATCCGAACACCTGATCTGCAGCGCAGACTGAATGGGAAGGCGGCTTGTTTGAGCCGCCTTTTCTGAATGTGGCGACATCCTGAACGTATAAGTTGCGCAATCAACGCGATATTCTTTGCAGTCTTCCGGCGTGCGCCGGACTAAACTGCAGTTTGTGATGAAGCGTGACGAAAATACGTTTGTAATTTTGGTTCAATACTTCCAGACTTCCATGATGAAGAAATTTCTTGCGTTCAGTATTGCCGGGGCGGCCTGTGCCTTTGTCGCCGGTTGCATGACACCGTCAGCGACAGCTCCAGGCGAAGTCTTTTTACCGCCGCCGCCGGAAGCAAAGCAGTATTCTGACTTTCTGATCGGGCGATATGCCTATCTGAACCAAAATCCAGCGCTTGCAGCCGAGACCGCATCACGTGCTGCCAAGCGCGATCCTGAGGATGGTTTTCTGCTGGAGCGCGCGGTTCTGTTTTCGCTGCTTGCCGGTGAAACCAATGATGCTGTGCGTCTGGCCAAAACAGGCCAGTCCAAAGCCGATAAGCTTCAGGCGGTCACGAGGCTGACTCTCGCCTCCGATTATTTCCGTCGCGAACGATATGAAGACGCGCGGGAGATCCTCTCCACCGACAATTTCGATCTTTATAACCGCGTTGTTTCCCGCTCTATGTCCGCATGGGCTGCGGTCGGTATGGATGAGAGTGAGGCTGCTCGGACGCATGTCATTGAGGCATTGATCGGTGATGACGTTCTGGACGGCGTGAACCTCTTCATGCTGGCGTTTATTCAGCAATCCATGGGAGAGGAAGAGGACGCGATCGAAACCTTCTGGACGGTCTGGAATGAACGGATGCGCCTCGCGATTGCGTGTGAGCAATTCGCGCGCACGCTGGCTGCAAATGGCGACACCGAAGCGGCGCTTGTTCTGACCGAGCAGTTTCGAAATGAAATCGGCCCGAACCCGGCCATCGACAGCCTTCGTGAGGACATCCTTGCAGGCAAGACAATCAAGGCCAAACCGGTATCTGCGCGGACGGGCGCAAGTCTTTCCATCTATGCGCTCGCGGCAGCGCTGGCAGCCGAAACGCGCGAAGACGACATTGCGAGCGCATATTTCGAGCTGGCACTTTTCATCAATCCGGATCTCGATCTTGCCCGGACCATGCTTGGCAATACGCTTGATCAGGCCGGTCGCCGCGAAGAAGCGGTCTATGTGCTGGACGATATCAAGCCAAGCTCGCCTTTCTATGCGACATCGAGAGGGCAGCTCGCCTGGGTGCTCATGCGCCTTGATCGTGACGCTGAGGCGATCGAAACCGCGCAGGAGGCCTTCGACAAAACCGGTGATCGTGACCTCGCAATTCAGATTGGCGACCTGAATAGGGCACAGGAAAACTATGACGCGGCATATCGCTGGTTCAACAAGGTTGTAACCGAGGACGAGCAGGCCGGACGAGAAGATTGGCGTGCATATTACGCACGTGGGCTCGCTCATGATGCACTCGATCGGTGGCCGGATGCCGAGCGTGACTTGCGGCGTTCGCTCGATATCAAGCCGGATCAGCCGCAAGTGCTGAACTATCTTGGCTATTCCTGGGTTGATCGCGGCGAAAACCTCGAAGAGGCGTTCAATCTCATCCAGCAAGCCGTCGCGCTTAGCCCGCAATCTGGCTTCATCGTCGATAGTCTTGGCTGGGCACACTACAAGATGGGCCAATATGACGAGGCAGTGACGTATCTGGAGCGCGCTGTCGGTCTGGCTGCCAATGATCCGATCCTAAATGATCACCTGGGCGATGCATACTGGCGGGCCGGAAAAGAGCTTCAGGCACGTTTCCAATGGGAACACGCGCTCAATCTCAACCCGACGGATGAAGATGCAGAGAAAATCCGGCTGAAACTTGAACATGGTCTGGATCCGCTGAGCGATAAAGCACAGAAGCTCGTTGAAACGGACGTCAACGCTGAGACCAGTGTTCAGTAGACGCCATAGAGGTCGACATGTTTGCGATTCATGCACCGGCGAAGGTGAACCTGTATCTCCATGTTGGGCCGCCAGGGGATGACGGGCGTCATCCGCTGGATAGTCTGGTCGTTTTTGCCGACGCACGTGCAGCAGACCGCATTGTTTTTGCGCCGTCTTCCGAACCCTCTCTCACATTTCAGATTTCGAACGGGTCGAATGAAGTGCTTGAGCCGGATGAGAGCAATCTGGTTCTCCGCGCTGTCCGGGCACTCGAGGCAGCAAGCGGTGTGAGGGTATCAGGCACGCTGACATTGGAAAAGCACCTCCCGATAGCTGCGGGGATTGGCGGGGGCTCTGCTGATGCAGCCGCTGTTCTGTTGATGTTGAATGCCGGTCTGTCGCTCGGATTTGATCGCAAGCAGCTGATGGAGATAGCTGTTCCGTTGGGGGGTGATGTGCCCGCTTGCGTGGCTGGTGAGCCGGTGCTGATGCGAGGCGATGGCGATCGGGTCGAGCCATTAAAGGCACCGCATCCCGTCCTGCCTGCGCTCATTTTCTGGCCGGGGCTTGCCTGTCCGACCGGGCCTGTTTTCCGCAAGTATGACGCGATGGGGCCACGTGCGGATTTCGCTGAGACGGCGCCGCCCGAATTTCTTGATCCAATGACTTATGCTGCGCAGCTTTCAGCATATTATCAGAACGACCTTGAAGCGCCGGCCTGTGCGCTCATTCCCGAGATTTCAGATGTGTTGTCAGCGCTCCGAGCAACTGAAGGCCAGAGCATGACGGCGCTTTCCGGGTCCGGTGCGACCTGTTTTGCGATCTACGACACGGAAATGTCGGCGCGGTCGGCTGCTTTCGAAATGGAGCGGCGTTTTCCGGCTGGACGCGCTTTCATCACACAGCTTGGCGCTGCGGGGTTTGACCCTGAAGGGTTCTCACTTTAATCGATTGTATTAATCGGGAGAGACAAAGCATGAGTGAACTGTGGCCAGCATTGGGACTTGCTGTTCTTGCATGCTGCGTTGCTGCGCTCATTGGCCGGTTCTTGCTCTGGAAGGGACCGAGAGACCATCCGGATGGCGGGCGCAAATCACAGGCTCAGGCCATGCCGACATCGGGCGGACTGGCTGTTTTCTTTGCGGTTTTGCCGCTAAGTCTGGTTATGTTGCTGATCTCGGATGATTGGCTTTCCTTCACCTATATCGCGCTGTTTGCATCCTGTATTTACATGCTGGTGATGGGGCTTTGGGACGATCTTGCGACTCTGCCGGCACTGCCGAAACTGGCGGCTCAGCTCATTATTGCCCTCGGCATTACGATGGTCGGAATACGGGTCGAGTTTATTGATCTTGGTCGGCATTATATCGAGCTTGGCGTCATCGCCGGGGTGCTTGGCTCGGCCGCCTGGCTCGTTGTCGTCACGAATGCCGTCAATTTCATGGATGGATCTGACGGCCTGGCGATGGGGTCCTGCGCCATGATTTCCGCAGGATTGGCTCTGCTGGCCAGTCTGACAGGCATCTGGGATGTGGCAACACTGGCCATGATTTTGTGTGGCGGGCTGTTGGGACTTCTCTTCTGGAACGGACGAGGCAAACTGTTCGCAGGAGATACAGGGGCGCTTTTTGTCGGGTTCTATCTCGCCGCGCTTACGCTCATCTGGGTTAGCCGACTTGAAACATCGGTGTGGATTGCGCCGGCGCTCTTCATTGGCTTTCTGAGCGATGTCCTGCTGACCCTCATCTGGCGCTATAAGCACAAGCGCAATCTGCTGCAGCCGCATCGCGAACATATTTTTCAGCTGATGATAAAAGCGGGTACCAGCCACGCGCTGACTGCCTGGATATATGCCTGGATTGCCATGCACGGTATTTTGATCGCGGGCATCTCCTTCGCATTACCGCGTGGGACGGCGATGGTTGGCTTCTTCCTGTTGCTGGCAATTTTGTATTTTATCAGCCGGAAAATCCGCCGCTCAGCGATCGAGCACGGTTACCTTGTACCCTAGCAGTATCGGTAGGATCAGTAGGCGCGCTCGACGCAGAAGTCGGCAAGATCAGCCAGCGCATCAATGAATTCTGATGGCGGAAGTGCCTTCATCGCTTTCTTGGCGATCGCGATATAGGAGCGTGCCTCTGCGAACGTGTCCTCAGCGGCGCCTGTGGAGCGGATCAGATGGATTGCGTGTGTCAGGTCTTCGTCTTTTTGCGTGTCAGGGTTCAGCGCGCGATCCCAGAATGCCTTGTCTTCGGCATTGCCGCGGCGGCGAGCAATGACGACAGGCAGCGTGATCTTGCATTCGCGGAAGTCGTCCCCGACGGATTTGCCGATTACGGCTGTTGTGCCGCCATAGTCGAGGGCATCGTCGACCAGCTGAAAGGCGAGGCCGAGGTTCTTGCCATAGGTTGCGAAGGCGGCAATCGCATCATCGTCAGCGTCTGCGCAAACAGCGCCGGAGCGCGCGGCTGCTTCAAACAGTGCGGCGGTCTTGGCTTCGATGATGGAGAGATAGTCTTCGGTTGGCAGATCCAGTCGGCCCTGAACTGCAAGTTGGTGAACCTCACCCTCGGCAATCACAGTGGATGCATTGGACAGGATATCGAGAACGGGCAGGCGGCCTGTTTCGACCATCAGCGTGAAAGCACGCGCAAAAAGGAAGTCGCCAACCAGAATGCTGGCGGAGTTGCCCCAGATGTTCTTTGCGGCCTGCTTGCCGCGGCGCAGATCCGATTCATCGACAACGTCATCGTGGAGCAGCGTGGCTGTGTGGATGAATTCCACCGCTGTCGCCAGACAATGCACTGGCTCCATGTCAGTCGCGCCGCAAGCGCGCGCAACCGCGAGGGTAATGAGTGGGCGCAAACGCTTTCCACCAGCTGATACGATGTAGCCGGAAAGATTGGGAATGACAGATACAGGACTTGCAGAGCGCGACTCGAGAAGTGCTTCCACTGCCGCGACGTCTTCACTCAGCAAATTGCTGAGAGTCTGAAATGCACCGGCGGTCTTCGCTGGTTTCGTATTAGCTTCCAAGGTCACACCCTTTCAAACACATATGTTCAATATGGATCAATCGGGCGTAAGTGAAGTGCTGAACATGCATTCAACGTAACTGCGCCGCATTTGCCCTCATTTCGAGATTTAAAAGAGATTTGTCCAGTCCCGAAACAAGGTTATGCGATGAATTGAAGCGAATTTTCTTGTGTCGGCAACGGACTGTCCCACATTTCACACAGGAAAATTGATCCTGATTAAAGGTGGCCCGTATGGTTGAGCTGTATCGCACCAACAATATGATCGAACTTTCTTTTCTGGAATCACTCCTGAGCGATGCAGGTATCGACTATGTCATCACCGACCAGTTTACGTCGGTTGTGGAAGGCTCAATCGGCGCGATCCAGCGGCGGGTCCTGATCAATGAAGCTGATGAAATGAGCGCACGTAACCTCCTCAAGGAGCTCGACCGTTGAGTGATTCAGACGTCACAGAAGACTGGTTGCTGAACGAACAGGTCCGACTCTTCCAGCCGAAAAAAGGATACCGGGCCGGGCTCGATGCCATTTTGCTCGCGGCGAGCCTTGATGGCCGACCTGGCGAGCATTTCCTCGAACTGGGCTGCGGGGCAGGCGGCGCTTTGTTTCCATCGGCGCACCGCTTGCTGGAGGCTCGTTTTACCGGGGTGGAGCGCGTGCCTCTTATGGTGGCGCTGGCAAAGCGGGGAATTGAGGCCAACCGGTTCTCGGACCGGGTGAATGTGGTTGAGGCGGATATCAGCCAGCTGCCGAAGGACTGGGAGAACGGTTTCGATCAGGTGTTTTCAAATCCACCTTATTTTGAACCGGGACGTATTCAGGCACCGCATGAAGGACGCAGTCACGCTTATATGGCGGATGTGTCGCTCGCAGACTGGCTGAAGGCCATGTTGCATGCTGCTAAACCCAAGGGGCGGATCACGATTATACATCGCGGCGGTGCGCTTGGCGATATTCTCAGTTATCTGATGAGCCGAACCGGTCAGATTGAAGTCTACCCGATCCGGTCTGCACCGGGAGAAGCCGCAAAACGGGTGATTGTCACCGCGCGTAAAGGTCTTCGCCGCGGAGACATTGTTTTGCATGACGGCATGAACATGTATCCCAGCCGCGGAACGACGACATATACCGATGAAGCCAAGCGTATTCTGAACGGCGGACCACTGAACTGGTAAGGTATTTGCGTCTTTCGTGGGTTTCCAATGAAAAAGGCACGCCGAGGCGTGCCTTTCCTGTTTGCCGCTTCCCTTCGGCTATTTAGATCGAAGTCAGAATGTCCTTCGCAGCTGCATGGCATTTCTCGATTTCATGATCGAGACCCACACAGATGCGTGTCCATTCCGGTTTCTCCGACCAACGCGCCCCCACGACGCGTACACCTTTCTCCAGCATTTTCGCTGCAAATTCGGCGTTGTTCATGCCCAGATCCATATAGATGAAGCTGCCTTGTGGATTTTCCGCGATTGGACGGCCAAGGTCTTTGGCCATCGCAATCAGCTTTTCACGGCCGAGCTTCGTTTTCAGGCGCATTTCTTCAAAATAGGCGGTATCAGCTAGCGCTGCTGACGCTGCAACAATGCCGAGCTTGTTGACGTTTGAAAGGTGGCCATAGCCCATCATCTCATTGCGCATGTCGGTTGGCAGTAATGCATAGCCGACACGTTGCCCCGCCATGGCGTAGATTTTTGAGAAGGTGCGCGCGACAATGACCGGGCGTCCCATTCTGACATATTTCGTCATGACACCAGCTGGAAAGTCGTCTGCCATGTCGAGATAGGCTTCGTCGACAAACACGGGCACCTTGGCTGAAAATTCGTCCATAAAGGCGTCGAGTTCAGCCGGGTCCATGGTTTTGCCGGTCGGATTGTTCGGGTTGCAAAGATAAACACAAGTGCCTGGCTTCACCTGCGCGGCAATGGCTTCCAGGTCATATCCGAGATCAGGCTTGGTTGGGGTATAGGAAACCGGAACGCCAAAGGCCTCAGCGACGCGTGGAACGCCTTCATAGGTCAGCGCCGATGTGATGATCGTTTTGTCATTCTGCTTGGCCCAGAGTGAGAAGGTCGCCAGCAAAGGAGTGGAGCCATTTGCGATGATGACTTCATCCGGCGAGACATCTTCCTTCGCCGCAATCTGCTCGCCCAGTTTCACAAGGCTTGGGTAGGTGTAGCGGTAAATGTTTCCAAGCTCGCCTTTCATTGCCTCAATGGCCTTTGGAGACGGACCGAAAGGGTTCTCATTGGATGACAGAATGGCCAGCGCGTCTTTGTCGGGTTCACCGATCGCATCAGCCGCTTCCGCGCTCTGCTGCGCGCATGCTGAAATAAAACCGGCAGCGCTCATCGCGCTTGCCCCCAGACCGGCCATTTTCAGCCAGTTGCGTCGAGACAGGTTTTGGGGTTCCTCAAGAAGTGAATCTGACATCACGTATACCTCAGCTTGCGTCAGGCGGGTGGTGCAATCGAAAACCCGCATCCTTGAGGTATTGCCTGCCGAAAACTCGCGTTTTGCAAGAGGAAGTGACCTTTCGCCGTGCGGAGTTCTGAAAACCGTTCATCCTTACAGCATGTGTGCTTATTCCTGAGGCGTTATCTTAATCTCTCAAGCAGCGAGAATTGCAGATCAGTGCGGGGACGTGGCGGGCCAGATATCCGTTCAGAAAAGAAGCCGAAATGTGCGCTTGTTTCGCCGGGCAGCTTTGGCTAGTTTCGCGCGACTTAAGGAAAGCCGGACATGACCATCAAGACAGCTGCCAAACCCAAAGGTTTTCAGGATATCATTCTGACGCTCCAGAACTACTGGGCGGATAAGGGCTGCGCGGTCCTGCAGCCTTATGACATGGAAGTCGGCGCTGGTACGCTGCACCCTGCAACTGTGTTGCGCGCACTTGGCCCAAAGCCGTGGAATGTCGCTTACGCTCAACCATCGCGCCGACCAGCTGATGCGCGCTATGGTGAGAACCCGAACCGTCTCGGCCATTATTATCAGTTTCAGGTCATTCTGAAGCCAAATCCGATCAATCTTCAGGACCTCTATCTGGAAAGTCTCTACGCGATCGGCATTGATCCGATGGTGCACGATATCCGCTTTGTTGAAGATGACTGGGAAAACCCGACGGTTGGCGCCTGGGGGCTTGGCTGGGAAGTCTGGTGTGACGGGATGGAAGTCAGCCAGTACACCTATTTCCAACAGGTCGGCGGCCTGGATGTGCGTCCTGTTTCCGGCGAGCTGACTTATGGCCTGGAACGCCTCGCCATGTATGTGTTTGGCGTTGATAATGTGTATGAGCTGCCGTTCAATGATCCGGACAGTGCATATCCGCTGACATATGGCGATGTGTTCCTGGAGAATGAACGCCAGCAGTCTGCCTTCAATTTCGAACATTCCGATGTCGATATGCTGAAGCGCTGGTTTGCCGATTGTGAAAGCCAGTCCACTTCATTGCGTGAAGCGGGCAAACCTCTGCCAGCCTATGACTATGCGCTGAAAGCATCACATACGTTCAACCTGATTGATGCGCGCGGTGCGATCAGCCCGACTGAGCGTCAGGCCTTTATCGCTCGCGTGCGTGATCTCGCGCGCGGTGCCGCGGAACTCTGGGCAAAGCAGGAAGAGGAGCGTGCTGCTTAGCCCCTATAATAGTGTGGGTTAGCAGATGCGGCGTCAGACATGCTGCACATTAATGACGCGATCCAAATTCAGGACTGGGAACTGACCGAGAGTTTCACAACGTCCTCCGGGCCTGGCGGTCAGAACGTCAATAAGGTCGCAACCGCCGTCGAGTTGCGGTTTGAGGCAGAGCGCAGTCCAAGCCTCCCTGATCCCGTAAAACGTCGTCTCAAACGCATTGCGGGTCGCAAATGGACCGACGATGGCGCGCTGATCCTGAAAGTACAGGATACGCGAAGTCAGGCACGCAATCGGGAGATCGCACGCGAACGTCTGACGGAAATGATTGAGAAGGCTTTGATTGCACCAAAGCGGCGCATTCCAACCCGGCCGTCAAAGTCGGCGCAGCGGAAGCGTATGGATAAGAAAACCCAGCGCGGGCAGGTCAAGTCTCTGCGCGGCAAGGTCGACCCCGGTGAAGCGTAGTCGTCAGGCATGCAGAGAGCCCCGGCACGTCCCACTTGCCGGGGCTATAAGCTTAGCGTTGAATTTCGAACTGAAGAAGCGAATCGTCTTTCGGTTCAAGATCGGCTTTTTTACGCTCGCACGATTTGAAATCCTGAATCTCGAAATTGCCGAGTTTGGTGCAGACAGGATCTTTCTTGTACTTGGATTTCTGGCATTTCTTGAAATCCTGAATTTCAAAATTTCCAAGTTTGTCGCAATCCGGTTTGTGCACCTTCATTTTCTGCGCGGTTCGAATTTCAGTCTTTTCAACTTCCTTTACGGCTTGAGCCGATGCCGGAATAGCAAACGCGCAAACAAGCGCGGGAATGACAGTTTTCATCATTGCGTGGTCCTCCATTTACCCATGTCTTTGAGACCACGTTGAAGACTCTATATCAACCCAAAATTGCAGTTTCGCTGAGCGCTGAAGGCCTACCTATCGATACGCCTGACAGGCATAGCTGATATGCTCGCGTTCCTTTGATTGCACGAAATGATTGTAACGGCCAATCAGCTCTTTGAGCTCTTTTTCCGAGACACCCAGCCTTTGAGCCTGAACGGTTTCCACGTCGTCCCAGGCATGTTCACCGCTTTCAGCTTCACGCCATACCTTCTGTGAGACGAAATAGGCCTCAGCGACATTGGGGCTCAGCTGCTTTTCCATTTCGTCGGCGCTGCATCCGCAAAAACCGGCGGAATTTCCAAAGCTCATACACTCGGCAATGACGACATCGCGAAACCTGGTGGCGGCGTCCACGCCTGCCGAGCCGGCAAGGGCAGGGTGGTTATCCGGATCGGTGACTTCCGGCGGTGCAGGCGCGGTGGGAATTGCGGCCATCTCTGCTTCATAGGCAGCGGCCTGTGCATCGGCTTCCGCGTTCAGACGTGTGGCTTCATTTTCCGCCTGTTCCATTTCGGCTTCTTTTTCGCTTGAGACGCAATTGGCGGGGAGGTCACCCAGAAGGCTCATTTCTTCTGAAATCGCCATGAATGTCATCGGGTCTGCTGACGCAATGCGGGCGGCGGCGGCTTTGTCGCCAAAGCTCTGTGCCATCAGATCTGCGAGAGTTTCTGTCTGCGCGGCGCTCAAATCAGCTGCGTTTTCGTCAAAGCCATCGCTGACGCATGCGCAATCGAGCGCGTCCAGTGATGCATTGGCCTCGCAGGCTGTTCGTACGGTTTCGTTCGCAGATGCTGTTGTTCCGACAACGGCGAGCCCGAGGCCTGCTAAAATCGCGTAAATCGTCTGTTTCATTGGTTCGCTCCCACACCGCATTTCGATCTATTCTTTCAAACGCATTCAAGGATGAAAAGCGGACGCAGGGTTTTAAATGAACGGAAAATGAAAACATCGCCTGCGCATCGTTCAGACAAGTGCTGCCAGTATTGCTGAAACGCGCAGATGGTGGAGGGCCAGCATGTGGAAATGGATGTCTTGCGCAGGATCGAGTCTTTTCACGTTCATTGCGTTGATGGTGGCCGAACCATCTGCAACCGCGAGATTGATGGCGCATGCGCGCTGGATCACGACCGAATTTCAGCGACGGCATGCTGAAACTTTCGAGTTCGCAGATACCCTTGGGCAGCTTTGGCTGCAGTCTGAAAAACTGCGCGCCGCCTGATACAGCCAATCTGTCGCATTTCATCCCTGCATGGCCTTACCAATATTATGGGTATAGCTTCGTTTAACGTAGCAAATTCAAGCTTGGAGGTAGGAATGCAACTGAAGCAGATTGTTTTGAGGCTGGCGCGTAACCCGGGTTTTCCTGAAGGTGATCACGATCAGGGATATGTGATTGTCGCGCCGCTCGACAATGATGCCAGGCTGGACACGGAAGCCTGGCGGGATGTGAAAAAGCACTGCACGGTTCGTCGTTTCCACACCGATGACAGTCTGAAGGCGGACGGTTTTCTCACCCATCGCGGCAGCAATTGGTACTTTCATTATGATGAAGAAAGCGAAGGTCCAGATGAGCCATTATACAAGCTTGCGGACCACCAGATTCTGCACGGATCTTATGTGACCATTGCGCATGGGGATGACGAAGATGCGCTGACCTATCAGATCGACGACATCCGGAATGTTGAGGTCTGACCGAATATCTCGGGCAAAAAGTCTGCCTTGAGCCTTTCCGGCCAGCGGTAGACTCTGCGAGCTGAACCGGCGCTTGCAGCGAGATAGGTATGCGGGGTGAAAATCGTCTAAGATTTTTGCCCCGTATACTTTTGCAGGCGACATCTGACTTGACCCACAGCGCACAGGGCTTATGCCGATCCAGACTGTAATTTTCCGGCGGTGTCATGCCTCAGCTTTTGCTTGAACTCTTTAGTGAAGAAATCCCGGCCCGTATGCAGGCCAAGGCCGAAAGTGATCTCGGTAAAGCCCTGACCGATTCCCTGTCGTCAGCAGGATTGGCCTTCGGTTCGGTGGAAACGCTTTCTGGTCCGCGTCGACTGACCGTGATCATTGAAGACGTGGCGCCGAAATCTCAGGATGTGCGCGAGGAGCGCAAAGGACCGAAAGTCGGCGCGCCAGAGAAAGCTGTAGAGGGCTTCATGCGCGGTGCGGGTCTTAGCTCGATCGATCAGGCTGAGATCAAGTCAGACCCGAAAAAGGGTGATTTCTACGTCGCGATTATCGAAACGCCTGGCCGCAATGCCGAAGACATTATCGCCGAAGCCATTCCGGCCATTATCCGTGGGTTCCACTGGCCGAAGAGCATGCGCTGGGGCTCGGGCGATCTGCGTTGGGTTCGCCCGCTGCAGCGCATCACCTGTCTGTTCGGTGGCAAGGTGGTCCCGTTTGAGGTGGATGGCATATCCTCTGGTGATGAGATTGAAGGCCACCGTGTTCATGGTCGCGGCCCATATACGATTTCTGATGCGCGCGATTATCGCGCGGCGCTGGAAGATGTTGGCCATGTGATGCTGAACCGGGAAGAGCGTCGCGAGACGATTCTTCAGAATGCACGCAAAGTCTGCGCAGATGCCGGATTGGAACTGGTTGAGGATATCGGTCTGCTGGAAGAGGTGACCGGCCTTGCTGAGTGGCCTGTCGTCTTGCTGGGCGAGATGGACCCGGCTTTTCTGGATTTGCCCGAAGAGGTGATCCAGCTGTCCATGCGGGTCCACCAGAAATATTTTGCGGTGCGCGATCCGAAAACCGGCGGCCTGGCGCCGAATTTCGTTGTGGTCGCCAATATTGCTGCGACGGATGGCGGACAGAAGATTGCGCAAGGCAATTCGCGGGTCCTGTCGGCGCGTCTGAACGATGCACGCTTCTTCTGGGACAATGACCTCGCGACATCTCTTGAAGATATGGGGCAGAAGCTTGCAACCATCGATTTCAAGAAAGAACTCGGCACGATTGCGGACAAGGTGGAGCGCGTCGCAAAGCTCGCGCGCGAGCTGGCGCCGAACGTTGGCGCGGATGCGGATGAAGCTGAGCGTGCCGCGCGTCTGTGCAAGTCTGATCTCGTTTCAGAGATGGTTTATGAATTCCCGGAACTTCAGGGCGTCATGGGACGTTATTACGCTCTGAAACAGGGGGAGAGTGTCGCTATCGCCGACGCCATTCGCGATCACTACAAGCCGCAAGGCCCTTCAGATGCCGTGCCAACAGCGCAGGTCAGCATCGCCGTCGCGCTCGCTGACAAGCTCGATACGCTGGTGGGCTTCTGGGCGATCGATGAGAAACCCACCGGCTCTAAAGACCCGTTCGCACTCCGCCGCGCTGCCCTGGGTGTTGTGCGTATCGTGCTGGAGAACGATGTTCGGTTCGGTTTGGAAGACGTTTGTGGTCGGGCCGATATGGGGCTTGCAGACCGTAAGGTAGGTTTCGACGGAAGTGACTGGAGCGACTATGGGGCCAGCCTCATTGTGTTCTTCGCGGATCGTCTGAAGCAGCACATGCGCGACCAGGGCGTGCGTCACGACCTGATTGATGCCGTGTTTGCATTGGGCGAAGATGATCTGGTTGCCATCACCAAACGTGTTGAGGCACTGTCCGGCTTCCTGGAAAGTGAGAATGGCGCCAATCTGCTCGCGGGATACAAGCGCGCGACCAACATTCTCAAAGCAGAAGAGAAAAAAGACGGCAAATCCTACCAAGGACTGGTCAATGAAGCTCTTCTCGCAGAAAAAGAAGAAAAGGACTTGTTCGCCGCCCTGAAAGAAGGCGAAAGTAAGACAGCCGCTGCTTTGCAAACGGAGGATTTCGAGGGTGCAATGGCAGCAATGAGTAATCTACGCGGACCTATCGATGCGTTTTTCGACCGCGTAACAGTGAATGCAGACGATGATGCAGTGCGTCAAAACAGATTGTACCTGCTTTCGAGCATCAAAGATGTGCTCGACCGCGTCGCAGATTTTTCAAAAATTGAAGGTTAGGGGATAAACGGATGACCATGTCAGCGGGAACAGATGTGCGCTGGGTTTACTCTTTCGGTGGGGGGAGTTCCGATGGTGATGCCAGCATGCGCAATCTGCTCGGTGGTAAAGGTGCGAACCTGGCAGAAATGGCGACACTCGGTCTGCCAGTGCCTCCAGGATTCACCATCACGACAGAGGTCTGCACGGCATATTATGAGCTGGGTGAAAAATACCCGGACACGCTGAGCGGCCAGGTCGAAGCAGCGCTGACGGCGCTGGAAGAAAAGACAGACAAGAAGTTCGGCGACGCGTCGAACCCACTCCTCGTTTCCGTACGTTCCGGTGCACGCGCTTCTATGCCAGGCATGATGGACACCGTTCTGAACCTCGGTCTGAACGACACGACCACGGAAGGTCTGGCGAAATTGTCAGGCGACCGTCGTTTTGCGTTCGACAGCTATCGCCGCTTTATCCAGATGTATTCGAACGTTGTGCTGGGGCTTCCGCACCATGAATTCGAGCACATTCTCGATCAGTACAAAGAAGTGAATGACTTCCACGAAGACACAGAGCTCAGCGCTGAGAACTGGATGGATGTCATTGAGAAGTACAAAGCTGCGGTCAAAAAACTCAGCTCCAACCCGTTCCCGGAAGATCCGAAGGAACAGCTTTGGGGCGCCATTACGGCCGTTTTCGGTTCGTGGATGAACGACCGTGCGATCCTCTATCGCAAACTGAACGACATTCCGCAGGCGTGGGGCACAGCGGTCAATGTTCAGTCGATGGTCTTTGGCAATATGGGCGACTCGTCAGCGACAGGTGTTGCCTTTACGCGTGACCCGTCCACCGGTGAAAACCAGTTCTATGGTGAGTTCCTGGTCAACGCGCAAGGTGAGGACGTTGTGGCGGGTATCCGTACGCCAGCGCCAATCTCCAAAGCACGCGCTGAGCGCATCAACTCTGACCTGACGCCGCTCGAAGTCGAGATGCCAGCGGTTTACGAACAGCTTGTCGACGTCGCACAGACGCTCGAAAAGCACTATCGTGACATGCAGGACATTGAGTTCACGGTCGAGAACAACAAGCTCTACATGCTGCAGACCCGTAACGGTAAGCGTACGGCAGCCGCGGCGCTGAAAATCGCAGTGGATATGTGCCATGACGGCCTGATTTCCGAAGA
The DNA here is from genome assembly GCF_042659465.1 of Ponticaulis profundi. Classification (NCBI taxonomy): domain Bacteria; kingdom Pseudomonadati; phylum Pseudomonadota; class Alphaproteobacteria; order Hyphomonadales; family Hyphomonadaceae; genus Ponticaulis; species Ponticaulis profundi. Next base: position 189,589 of record NZ_JBHSSW010000004.1, read on the forward strand.
AGAAGCGGTGCTGCGCCTCGAGCCGGGTCAGCTTGACCAGTTGCTCCACCCGACCATCAAGCCGGAAGCAGAGCGTGATCTGCTCGTTCAGGGCCTGCCTGCGAGCCCGGGCGCTGCTGTTGGTAAGGTTGTCTTCAGCTCTGATGAAGCGGCTGAAATGGCTGCGGCTGGTGAGAAAGTCATTCTGGTTCGTCTTGAAACGAGCCCGGAAGACATTCACGGCATGCACGCTGCTCAGGCAATTGTCACAGCACGTGGCGGTATGACCAGCCACGCAGCGGTTGTTGCGCGCGGCATGGGCCGCCCATGCGTCTGTGGTGCCGGTTCCATGCAGATCGACGAAGCCGGCGGTATTTTCCGCGTCGGTGGTCGCGAAGTGAAAAAAGGTGAGATCATCACGGTCGACGGCGCAGAAGGTCAGGTGCTTTTCGGTGAAGTCGAGATGTCTCAGCCGGATCTCTCCGGTGATTTCGGTGAGCTGATGGTCTGGGCAGACCGTGCACGCAAGCTGAAAGTCCGCACCAATGCGGAAACACCAGCAGACGTCGAGACAGCGAAATCCTTTGGCGCAGAAGGCATTGGCCTTTGCCGGACTGAGCACATGTTCTTCGACGCTGAGCGTATTCCGGTTGTTCGTGCAATGATCCTCGCGTCGGACACGGCAGGCCGTAAAGCTGCGCTTGGCAAGCTTCTGCCATTCCAGCGTGATGACTTCGCGGAGATCTTCCGCATCATGGAAGACCGTCCTTGCACGATCCGTCTGCTCGACCCGCCGCTTCACGAATTCCTGCCGCATACAGACGCGGACATTGAGGAAGTCGCGAAAGGCACCGGCCTTGACGTGAAAGCGCTCAAAGCTCGCGCAGATGAGCTCCAGGAATCAAACCCGATGCTCGGTCACCGCGGTTGCCGCCTCGGTATCACCTATCCTGAGATCTACGAGATGCAGGCACAGGCTATTTTTGAGGCCGCCATCAGGGTTGCCGAAGAAACAGGCCATAAGCCAATTCCGGAAATCATGATCCCGTTGGTTGGCACGAAGAAAGAGCTCGAAATCCTCAAAGGAAAGATTGAAGGCGTTGCGAAGTCTGTGTTCGCGGCAGCTTCAACTGAGCTGGAATATCTCATCGGTACGATGATTGAGCTGCCGCGCGCTGCTCTGCGCGCCGGAGATATTGCAGAAGAAGCTGAGTTCTTCTCATTCGGCACGAACGATCTGACCCAGACAGCGCTCGGCATCAGCCGCGACGACGCGGGTCGCTTCCTCAAGGCCTATGAAGAAGCGGGCATCTACGAGAAAGATCCATTCGTCACGATCGATCAGGATGGCGTTGGCGAACTGGTGAAAATCGGTGTGGAGCGTGGTCGTCAGACCCGCCCGGGTATCAAGCTTGGCATTTGTGGTGAGCATGGCGGCGATCCGGCTTCCATCTATTTCTGCCACAACACGGGCCTGGATTATGTTTCCTGCTCCCCATTCCGCGTGCCGATCGCGCGTCTGGCCGCAGCGCATGCCGCTCTGAGAAAAGCTGACTAAGTCGGTTTTCTGAGCACAAAAAACAAAGGACCCGGTCTGAAACAAACGCAGGCCGGGTCTTTTTTTGCGATTCTGAACGTGAAAACCTTCTGCTGAGAGCCGGCTAATCGCTGTCTTTTGCTTAAATTTTTGTGAAGAATCGTCTTTTCTGCGCTCCGGGCTGCGACATAAAACTCCAAGAAAAACATATAAGTAAGCGAGTTCTAATGCATAACTCGCGAAAGGGTTGCATGCGCAACTGCCTTTCAGGCCTTGCCTTCGAGGATAAAACCAGTATCTACGACCGACTTTGCACAATCATTGGCATGGTTCGACTTTGTAACTTTTGCCAACTACTCAAGACAAACCGAAGCAATTCGGGCAAGAACACAAGTTGGGGATTGTTTTAGAGATGTTAAACTCTTCTAAGACTTCTTCACGTATTGGTCTGCGTCAGCGGTCACTTCGGAGCCGCGCTACCGCAATGTGGACAATGCTGTCTGACAAAGACCAACGCGTCACGCTGAAGCGTGGTGCTGCCATTTCGGCTTGCGTGATTACAGCTGCCGTTGCTCTGCCGACCCTTCAGGGACGTGTAGAGAACGAAGCTTCTAAAGCTGAGTTCCGTGAAGAAGCGCAATTCCTTGCGGAGCGCATCGAGACACGTGCGCCTGTTCAGAGCAAAGACGATGCTGCTGTTCTGAATAACCCGTGGATGCGGACCGTTGAGTATGCGTTGAAGCGTGAGCCTGATTCCATGCTCGACAAGTTTGGTCAGCGTTATCGTGACCTTGCTGCGCTTGCCTCCTTCGCGTCCTTCGATCCTGCTCATCTCGAGCTGGCGGACAAGTCTGGCAAGGAAGTCGATTGTCTGTCCAAGGCGATCTACTATGAAGCGCGCAGCGAAAACGTGCTTGGCCAGATTGCCGTTGCTGAAGTGATCATGAACCGCGTGAGCGACTATCGCTATCCAGACTCCGTCTGTGGCGTGGTCTTCCAGGGCTCTGAACGCTCAACGGGTTGCCAGTTCTCCTTCACCTGTGATGGTGCCATGGATCGCGTCCCACGCGGCAAGACATGGAAGCGCGCGCAAACGGTTGCTGCGCATGTCATGATGGGCCTCAACAAGCCTCTGACAGGCACAGCGACGCACTATCACACCGATTACGTTGATCCGGTCTGGAACCAGCACCTGATCCGCACGAAAACGATCGGTACGCATATCTTCTACCGCTTCCCAAAAGGGAAGGAATGGACAGAAGTGCGCGAACGTACGTCACGCGAGACTTAGAAGTCTTCGAAGAGAGTTTCAGAAGAGCGCCAACTGGCGCTCTTTTTTGATTCAGAGCGCATCCATACCGAGATCGAGATTGATCGCGGAATGCGTGAGAGCGCCTGACGAGATGAAATCAACGCCAGTTTCTGAAATTGCGCGTACGGTCTCAAGGGTAACGCCGCCCGAGGCTTCGGTCACAAAGGCGCCATTCACCATGCTTACGGCGGTTTTCAACTGATCAACAGGCATATTATCGAGCAGGACGGCATGTGGCTTGAGCGGGATGACGATCTCGAGCTGATCAAGCGAGTCCACTTCGACTTCAACCATGCGCAGATGGCCAGCATAGGCGAGGGCGCGTTCCACGGCCGTTGCAATGTCGCCGCAGGCGGCGATGTGGTTGTCCTTGATCATGATCGCGTCATCGAGACCATAGCGATGGCTTGTGCCACCTCCGCAACGCACAGCGCGCTTTTCAAGTGCGCGATGCCCAGGTGTTGTCTTGCGCGTGCAGACTATGCGGGTTTTGGATTCCCCGATTGCATCAACAAATGCCGATGTCAGCGTCGCAATGCCTGAGAGCCGCCCCATGAAGTTCAGCATGGTCCGCTCAGCAATCAGGATAGAGCGTGCTTCGCCCTCCAGCGTGGCGACAGCCTGACCGGGCGAAACCGCTTCGCCGTCCTGGGTCTGAATAGAGAGGCTGACGGTCGGGTCTACGAGTTTGAGTGCCAGCGCGGCGGCATCAAGACCGGCAATGACACCGTGTTTGCGTCCAGTGATCTGGGCGCGAAATTTTGTACCGACGGGAATGGTGGCGTCTGTTGTCAGGTCTCCAGCACGACCGAGGTCTTCTGCCAGAGCAAGTCTGACAATCGGCTCAAGCACGATATCCGGGAGCGGGGGAGGAAGTATCTTCATCAGGCAATCTCGAATCCGGTCTGAAAAACGGGGGCTGCATTGGCCCCTTTATAAAGGAAGGTTCGTCTCGCAGTGGCTGCGTGGTCAGGGAAATCTTCCCGGAAATGCCCACCGCGGCTCTCTTCGCGTTCGAGCGCGCAGGCCACAATCAGCTTTGCGACGGTCACAGGTGCAGGCTCTGTTTGCGGTGTGAAGTGCATGCTGGACATCTCGCCAAGTCGTTTCGAAAGGCTGGTGAGTCCGTCTCTGTTACGAACGACGCCGCAGTCCTTGGACATGGCGCGGCGGAGCAGCTGCATATTGTCTGAGCTTAGAGACGCCGGCGGCGTGTAAGGCGTAATGCTGCCAGCTGCAGGGATATCGCTGTCTCGCAGTCGATCAGCAATGCGCGCTGAGAAGACCACCGCTTCGAGAAGAGAGTTCGACGCAAGTCGGTTTGCGCCGTGCGCTCCGGTCGAAGAACACTCGCCGCAGGCTGACAGACCTGCCAGGCTGGTACGCCCCCAGATGTCCGTCACGATGCCGCCCATATGATAGTGCGCCGCGGGTGCGATCGGGATGATCTGTGTCACTGGATCGATCCCTGCCGATTGGCACGTGGCATACACGGTGGGGAAATGGTCGATGAAGTGCGATCCGACGGCTTCGCGTGCGTCCAGAAACGCGCCATTTGGGGATAGCCATTCCTTGTGAACGGCACGGGCAACGCGGTCTCGTGGCGCCAATTCGCCGGCAGGGTCGTATTTCGGCATAAAGGGGGTGCCATCGCGATTGACGAGGCGGGCGCCTTCGCCGCGTAGCGCTTCGGTCGCCAGGGGCGCTGGATCGCGGCCAATATCAATGGCGGTAGGATGGAATTGGACGAATTCCAGATCCGACAGAAGAGCGCCTGCGCGATAGGCCATGGCAATGGCGTCGCCGCGTGCCTCTTTCGGATTGGTCGTTACAGAAAAGAGGCCGCCTGAACCGCCTGTGCAGAACACGGTTTCGTCAGCGGGCAGCGCGATTTGCTCGCCATCAGTATCTTCAGCGAGGACGCCAGCCACCCGGCCATGCTCGTCCTTCAGGAGCTCAATGGCGCGAAGTCCATTTGAGATTTCAATATGTGATGCCTGCAGTACCGCTGCAGACAAGGCTTCCATGATGGCTTTCCCGGCGAGGTCGCCGGCAACCCGTGCCACACGCGGATGACTGTGTGCGGCTTCCAATGACAGGGCGAGGGCGCCATTGGGCGTCTTGTCGAAGGGGACTCCCATCTCAAGCAGATCGCGCACACGTTCCGGCCCGGCTTCCGCAATCAGTCTGGCTGTCACGGGATCAACGAGGCCGTCGCCTGCAATCAGCGTGTCCTGAGCATGCGATTCCGGCGAATCCTGAGGACCTAAAGCGGCGGCAAGCCCGCCTTGCGCCCAAGCGCTTGAGGCGGCTGTACCGATGGGGGCAGGGCAGATCACCCTGCAGCGGCGCGGTGCAAGGCGCAGCGCAAGGAAGAGGCCGGCAAGGCCCGCACCAACGATTAAAACATCCACGCGATCCGTCATGCGATCGGGTCCCGCACTGCACTCATACTCGAACGCTGTTTCATAATGTTAGGAAATGGTCCCATCAGATCGGCGAAATTCAGCCATATGAAACCCCCATGAAACGAGAACACCTTTCATGAGGTCAGCTGATTTGATCGTCAGTTTGAAATTGTCCGGCTTGTAGCCGCCGTTTGGCTCGCCCTGAACGAACTCTTCGATCTGAGAGGTGATGACGAGCTGATCGTTTACCTGCGTTGCTGTGCAGGATTGGCGGACTTGCCAGGTGTCGGTCATGCAAACCTGTGTTGCTGTGAGCTCGCAAGAAAACCGTGACGGCGTATCCGTTTGCAGCAAAAGCGCATTGCCAGAGAATGTGCATTCCGGCCCCGTATTGGCGATAAACGTCCATTCGCCAGCGATTTCGGCATCGGTAATGGGCGATGAGGCCTGAGAGCTTTGCGCCAATGCAGGCGCAGCGATCAGTTGAGCAGCGGCCAGCAGGCTGGCAATACGGATCGACTGTCTCACGGAATGCCTCCTTATCTGTCCCGGGCTTTCAACGCTAATAGGCGTTCAGCGTGGAACATTCGCCTCGTCTAAAACGCCAGAATACGCACACATTCAGTTGAAATCGAAATCACGTTTGTGTCCAGACTGTTCGGGGCGCATTTTCGGCGTTGGTGCTGGTTTGTGCATGCGCAGACTGTCAGCAAGCGGCCCCTGATCGAGATCCTGTCTCTTTCAGGGGCCTTTGTGATCAGGCACCCAGTGTTTCGATCTCTTTCGGAGCGAGACCGGTTTCGAATGGGCGCGCTGTCTTTGGGTTCGGAAGCGCGAGCATTGCGTCGATGGCTTTCTTTGCCTCGATCCGAACGTCTTCATCTACCAGCACTTCATGCTTCATCTCTTTCAAAGAGTCATAGATGTTTTCCAGCGTAATGCGCTTCATGTGCGGGCACAGATTACACGGTTTTACAAACTCGACGCCTGGATTGGCTGACGCCACATTGTCACTCATCGAACATTCGGTCAGCAAGACCACCTTGTTCGGCGAGCGCTCCGACACATAGTTCGACAGAGCTGAGGTCGAGCCAGCAAAGTCAGCAGCCTCGAGAACGTCTGGCGGGCACTCCGGGTGCGCAAGGATCAGCACGCCAGGGTGAGCGTCACGCAGGCCGTGAATATCCTCAGCGGTGAATTGCTCATGCACTTCGCACCGGCCGTCCCAGGTGATGATCTCGATATCTGTTACCGCCGCGACATTGCGAGCGAGATATTTGTCAGGGATCAGGATCACTTTGTCGACGCCCCATTCGGCTGCGACATGCTCAACTACCTGAACCGCGTTTGACGAGGTGCAGCACACATCCGTTTCCGCTTTCACGTCGGCGGTTGTGTTCACATAAGTCACAACAGGGATGCCGGGATATTTCTGTTTGATCAGACGAATATCTGCACCCGTGATAGATTCAGCCAATGAGCAGCCTGCTTCCATGTCCGGAATGAGAACCGTTTTCTCCGGTGCGAGAATCTTGGATGTCTCGGCCATGAAGTGCACTCCAGCCTGAACAATGACTTCGGCATCAACACTTGCGGCTTCGCGTGCAAGCTGAAGCGAGTCACCGCGAAAATCGCCGATCAGGTTGAAGATATCAGGTGTCATGTAGTTGTGAGCCAGCACGACCGCGTTGCGGGACTTCTTGAGCTGGTTGATACCATGAACGAGTGGCGCAATGCCTGGCCATTCCATCGGGGTGATGAAGTCTTTCACGTCATCATACAAATGGTCGGTCGCAGCACGAACCTCATCATTATAGGAGAGGCCACGTTGTTCCAGCGCGCTGGGCGTGCGGCGTAGAGCCGGCATATCGCAACCAGGTGCAGCATCAATAATTCGGGCCATCATTCCCTCCTTTACTCTGGGGCAGGACCCCTTTTGCTCAATCTGAGTATTATATGGGTAGACAAAGACGCCAATTCAAGATCGTTCGGCCTTGAAGAGGAGATTTGAGAACCCTTTTGCCCAATTTGAGCAAAACTCAGGGCGTCACAAATACGTCAAAGTTATTGCTCTGGCAAGTTCTTAATTGGACGATTTTGAGCGGCAAGAGTTCCCAATTTCGTGAACTTGATTTTGTTTGGCGATCAAAATCTGCCAAAAAAGGCGAGGTTTGAGAAAAACTCATCCATCAGCGGCGATATTCTGATGCTTGCGCGCCGACTTCAATTGTTGCCGGGACGCAAGATTTGTTCGGCCGCTTTGCGTAGCGTCTGCGGGATTTCAGCGGGGCGGCGTGTTTTCTCATCGACATACACATGTGTGAAGCGTGCTTCACCGGCAGCGTCGTCCGAACCTTCTGAAAACAACCCGATGCCGTAGGTGATCGAGCTGCGCCCGATCTTTGTGACACACAGGCCCGCATCAATACGCTCCGGCCAGCTGAGGCTTGCATGATAGGTGCAGGCGGTTTCAACGACCAGTCCGACAATATCTCCATGCGGAACAGGCATTTGCGCGGCATGTCTCAGCCAGTTGTTCACCGCCGTGTCGACATATTCATAATAGACGACATTGTTCATGTGCCCGTAAGCGTCGTTATCGTTCCACCGCGTTGTGAGCGTGGAAAAGTGTAGGTAGTCAGATCGCCTGGCGCGCGGTCGGGACAAGGGACAACTCCGGAGACGTTTTACTGGGACGAGACAGATTTACGGCCTGGAGCCGGACGTTCAACCCGTGACCTATTTCTTTCGAGGGGTCTGAACACCCAATGCCGCTTTCTCATTCAGGATTTCGCGGCGAAAGCGGAAGCGCTCAGCGGGGCGGCCGCCTGTTGCGGTTTCAAACTCTCCAGTTCCTTCGACAAAATTGGATTTTTCCAGGGACCTTCTGAAGTTCTGCTTGTGAATGCGCAGGCCTAAAATGCCTTCCACAGTCTCCTGCAGCTCTGACAGCGTAAACGTGTCGGGCATGAGCTCGAACACGACTGGACGGTATTTGATCTTGCCGCGCAGTCGCCCCATGCCGGTTGCCAGAATGCGCCGGTGATCGGACCGCATCTGTGCGCCGATCACGCGCTCCGAGAGGCCGTGCGGATAGTCTTCCCCGCGATCACGCCAGGCTTCCGGAACAATCTGTGCTTCATAGAGCAATTCGTAGCGCTCCAGCACGCGCTCCTCGACCCAGCTGCGTCCGTCCAGACCGAAAGCGAGGCATGCCCGTGCCCAGGCTTCCTGCTGTTCATCGCGTGAGGGCAGGCGTTCTGCCCAGGCCTTGAGAAGCGGGCTGAGATCGGTGTTTATAAAATCAGGCAGTGATTTTCGGTGATCTTCCCACGGGAAGTAACGATACCAGTCTCTCCAGACGGCTTCGAACGCGCCAATCTCGGTCGCTTCCGGTGTCAGAGCAAGGTATCCGACCGAGATGATCCTCGACAATGGCGAGACATCATCAAGACGTGCGGTCGGAAGTTCGCGCCCCCTGTCGCCGAATGTATAAAGTTGCTCCACATAGCCGAGATCGAAACCGGTTTGCGCCGTCACCCAATCACGCAGGCCGATCTCAAATGTGCGGTGACCTTCCGGATCGAATGGACCAAAAGGCAAGCCATCCAGTCCCAGCGGACCAGTGGCACGTGTTGCCAGAACGTGAGGCACGCCATCAATGGCGGCGACGATCACCGCTGTCAGACCGACACGCAGACTCATCAGACCCAATGGCCTCGCACCTGATCGTAACGCGATGGAATATTGAAGGGCACGGCTTCTTCCGCGAATTCATGCGCATTCATGCCAGCAACGGCGTCCATCATCCGACCTTCACGCTTCAAAATCCGGTCGGCCATCTGAATGATGCGGCGGTTGGGCTTGGCGGTTCTTGAGGCGCGCCGGATAGCATTTGCGATATTGCGTTCATCAATGTCGGGATTGTGCAGGCAGGCTGTGATAAAGGCGCTGGCGGAGGATCGGCTTATGCCAGCCCAGCAGTGGATCAGCAGCGGATCATTCCGGTCCCAGTCTTTCACGAATTCGATCAGCCGCACGACATCATCTTCTTCAGGTGGCTTCAGGCCCGCCATCGGTTCATCAATGTCATCAAATGAAAGTTTCAGGTGCTGGTCATCACCGAGCCCGTCGACAACCGGGAAGGCGTCACCGGGCGCCAGCAAGCTGACAACGCGCCTGGCGCCATGCTGGCGTGCATAGTTGGCGGCATGCGTGCGAGACGTCACCCAGATTGTCATGTTTCCCCCGCTTGTTTCATGCCGCGCTATTTAACCATATTCTGCAGAGCGTGAAACCTTTTCAGGAATTCGGACTGCGCTTGCGGCGCCGTCATTGGGACAAGCGGGTCGGTCAGTCGGATATCCGGTTTGCCAAAAATCTCGTCAGCTTCGTCGGCGCTGAAGCCTGCCAGCACGACGGCCTCATGCCAGGCACTGATGTGATCTGCGCGTTTTATCAGCTTGTGTAAATTTTTTGGCATCACTGCAGGAAGACCGAAACGGATGTGAATGGCCCGTTCCAGACGGTCTTCGAAGACCCGATAATCTACTCCAAGCGCTGCTTTGAACGGCGAAATCATATCGCCAATTACATATTCGGCGCCGTCATGCAGCAAGGCGGTCAGGCATGCATCGATCGAAAGACCCGGTGATAGTTCACGGCAGAGTTCTTCGACGAGGATGCTGTGCTGGGCGACAGAAAAGGCATGTTCACCAAGGGTTTGTCCGTTCCAGCGCGCGACACGGGCGAGACCATGAGCAATATCCTCGACTTCGATATCGAGCGGTGACGGATCAAGAAGGTCCAGTCTGCGGCCCGAAAGCATGCGTTGCCAGGCACGTGGTGGGACCTTTTTTTTAGCAGCCATTCTGGGCTCTCCGGACTGTGGAAAAGGTCAATGAAACGTAAAGAAAATCTGTCAAAATATGAATGAAAACAGATAGTTTCGTCATAATTGAGCCTAAGGAAATCGTATTTTCGATACGCTTCATTAAGGCTGTGCGGTGTACTCTGTCCACACTCCGAGGGAGAGAGATAAGAATAATGTTTGATGTGATGGTGAACCTGGTGCAGCAACCAGCTGTACCTCTGATCGTACTTTGCGTGGCAGGTGTCGCGGTGGTGTTTGAGGCACTCCGTGTCAGCCGTGAAGCGCTGTGGAGCGATCTGTTCGACGAATAAGCGTCCATTTGAGGCGCGGGTGATAATATAATGAAAAGCGGGCGGCCATCGAGCCGCCCGTTTTCATTTCGGGCAGCCGCGCTAAAACAGGCCATGAGCACATCCATGCGACTCGATAAATTTCTCTTTGACGAAGGCCTGATGAGCAGCCGTACAGAGGCACAGGCGGCGATCGTTGCCGGTAAGGTGCTCGTGAATGGTCAGGTCGTGACGAAGGCATCATTCAAGATCAGCCCGGATGATCATGTTGAGGCGGAGAAAGCACATCCCTTTGTCTCGCGTGCGGCACTCAAACTCCAAGGCGCGCTTGAGCAGTTTCCGGTCGCTGTGAATGGCAAGGTCTGCCTGGATGTCGGAGCTTCGACGGGTGGTTTCAGTCAGGTGCTCATCGAAGCGGGTGCAGAGCATGTTTACGCGATTGATGTCGGCCGCGACCAGTTTCACAAATCACTTCGGGATGAGCCGCGCATTTCTTTATTCGAGCAGACCGATGCACGCGAAATCAGTGAAGCGCTGATTCCGTTGCTAATTGATCTTATCGTGTGTGATGCGAGCTTCATCGGCCTTGAGAAAGTCCTGCTGCCTGCCTTGCATATGACCGGGCCGGAAGCTCAGGCTGTTCTGCTTTTCAAACCTCAGTTTCAGGTTGGACCCAAACATGTTGGCAAGGGCGGTATCGTGAACGACGAGGCAGCTGTGGATCAGGCAAAGGCCAACTTTCAGGACTGGCTGGAACATCAGGGTTGGCTGGTGAAGGCCTGGGCACCATCACCGATTACTGGTTCAGATGGCAATCAGGAATGGCTGGTCTGGGCCTGTCGAGCCGGATGAACTGATCCGCTTTCCTTTTCTCCGCGTCTGAATGTATCATATGTTAGGGGGAAGGAGCCGTTTCATGTCTGAAGCCAGCCCAATCTCGAAATCCTTGTCTCGTGCGAAATATATTGGCGCGCAGGGGCTGCGAAGCCTCTGGTATGGCGGTCATTACACCTATGTCCGGCGAAGCGCTGGCGGCTTTACCCGACCGGGCGAGCCTCCATTCCGTCCCGAGCACGGCATCCCAGACATGAAAGCGATGCGCAGAGCTTATCTCAAAGCGTTCGAAACCGATCTTGCCAATATAGAGGCGGGTCTGTATCCGCGCCCTCGCGACGTCCGGCTCTCTCAGCTCCGCAGAACGTTGAAACGGTCTCGGCGTTTCCTGAAGGATGCACGCGACGTTGATGACCGGCGTCTGCATCGCAATGGTTCCGAGGTTCGCGACGCTGCGGACGCTAGTGTTTATCCCACTTATTACCGCCAGAACTTCCATTATCAGTCGGGTGGATGGTTCAGCGATGACAGCGCGGACATTTACGACACGCAGGTCGAGGTGCTGTTCGGAGGCGCGGCTGATGTAATGCGCCGGTGTGTACTCGGTGAAGTTGCTCGTCAGATGAAGGGGCGTGATCAGCGCGCGACGTCCTTTCTTGATCTGGCGTGTGGCAATGGCCGGTTTTTGAACCTTGTGCTCGATGCATTCCCGAGGCTGGCCGCCAGCGGCCTGGATCTGTCGCCTAACTACACGGAGAAGGCTCGCAGCGCAGTCCGAGACTGGCCGCAGGCAGACATCATTCAGGGGCAGGCTGAAGCCATGCCGCTTCCTGATTCCAGCATGGATATGATTGTCAGCATTTATATGTTCCATGAATTGCCGCCGAAAATCAGAAAAGCGGTCGCGGGTGAAATTGCGCGTGTTCTGAAATCTGGCGGTGTCTTCATCTTTGCGGACTCGCTGCAGTTCGACGATACGCCTGAGCTGAACGCCTTGCTGGAATACTTTCCGGAAGGCTTCCATGAGCCGTACTACAAATCTTACCTGCGCGAGGATTTTGATAGCCTCTTTTCAAAGCAGGGGCTGGTGCCAGACAAGGTGCAGCCTGTTTTTCTGACGCGCATACAAAGATGGAAGAAGCCTCTATGAGTGAACAGCCAGACGCATTGAAACTGCTGGACTTCTGGATATCTGCCGGGCCAGAGAAATGGTTCAATGGCGGGGAAGCCTTTGACGATGCATGCCGTGCATATGAGGCGCTTTGGGAGGCCGGCCGTGATGGTGAGCTCCACCATTGGGCAGAGACGGCTTCGGGCATGCTTGCCCTATTGATCCTGCTCGACCAGATACCGAGAAACATTTTTCGTGGCGAAGCCAAGCAGTTCTCGACGGATGCAAAAGCACTGGGCCTTGCGGGTCTGGCGTTGGATGCTGGCTTTGATCATTCACAAATGATGCCGGTGAAGAATTTCTATTATCTGCCCTTCATGCATTCGGAAAATCTTGAAGATCAGCTGAAATGTTGTGACCTGTTGAGGCCACTCGACAGCATGCAACACTATTATTTTGCGCTGCTCCATATGGATGCGATTGCCCGCTTCGGCCGGTTCCCGCACCGCAATGCTGTGTTGGGCCGGGAAACAACAGACGCAGAGCGCGCTTATCTGGAGACGGGTGGTTTCGGCGCGAGCCACTGAATACGAAAAACCGCATCCTGGATGTACAGTCCGGACGCGGTTTCTCTTGTTCGTTTAAAGTTTTGCTCAGTTAGAGCGAAGCTGTGAGCGCGGAAATATCACCGCCGTTTTCATCGAGCTTCGCTTCGAACTGTGAGCGCTGCTCAATGGCAAGCCACAGGTCCATTGCCTGAATGTCGATGACTTTCCAGCTGCCATTATCATTCTTCAGGCGCCAGCTGACATCTTCCAGATCCTCGGAGCCATCGCCTTTGGCGGTCGTTTCGACCACCACGTCGTCTTCGCGACGCTCAACGGTATCTTCAATTTCAAAGGAGACACCTGCCATATCGCTCAGATGTGTCTGCAGCTGTTCGGCGAGATAGCCGCGAAAGGCATCCTGATAAGCGGCCAGTTCTGCGTCAGATGCGGAGCGGGCTGCAGATCCCAGAGCGAAGCGACCGATTTCCTCGACATTGATGTATTCGAGGAGCTGTTCAGCTTCCGTGGCATCAAGTGTGCCATCGCTGAGATAGGATTGAATATCGTTATTGGCCGCTTCTACAACAGCTTCAGCTGAGTCAGAGGCCATTGCGAAGGCAGGTGTTGCGACTGCCGCAACAGCAAACGCGCTGACGATCATTTTATTCAGCATGGTCTTTCCTTTCACGATCAACGTGGGATGAGAACGAACGATCTGTGCGCTCGGTTCCCGGTGTTGAATTAATTGTTGGTCACGTCTTCCGTGGTGGCTTCGTCTTCGGTGATGTCCTTGATGACGTCTTCAGTCGCATCACCGGCGCGATCGAGTGCGTCGCCAGTCTCGTCGGCAAGCTCACTCATTGTGGTATCCATGCGAGCGCCAGCTCCTTCGAACGAGCCTTCCTGAAGATAGAAGAATCCCATGGCTGCCACAAAGACGAGAACGATGGCGCCAAGGATAAAAGTGATTGGGTTGCGTCCCATTTTCAGCTCCTGTCTGTAATGTTTCAAGAACACTCAAAAACAGAAGCGGTTCCTTGTCAGATTAGACGAGAGTAGGGCGAAGTTCGTCGCTTAGCTGACCAGCTTATACTTAAGGCGCTGTAAGAATAGGAATAATTAGCACTTCGGGTGCGTGCGGAATTAACGAAATGGAAAGCTAGTTCAATCCGGAGAAGAAGTGCCGGAAGGCCGATTGAATCTCGTCCGGGTTATCTTCGACCTTGCTGAGATCAAGGCGGAGCTTGCCATCTCGGCGAAGTTTGAAAATCCGGATTTCCCATGGACGCAGTCGCGTTGCGGTCGTCGCCTGAAAGACATCGGCAATCGGTCGGCGAAAATCGAGATCAAGAGCTGGGCGCTTTTCGGACCGGATGTTCACGACGCCGCCTTCTACACTGGAAATGTCGTTCCACTTAACCAGTCCGAGCCCATCAATCTCTGCGCCTTCGTTGGAAAGTGTCAGGGCTGGACGGTTATCGCGCGCAAGCGGCCAGAAACGAAGCGCGATGAATGTCAGAAACGCGGCGAGGAAAGATGCGACCGGAAAGTTCAGCAGCAATCCACCCATGCCGAGAATGGCTGCGGCGCCGAGCGGCAGCCATACGCGTGTCATGATATCCTGTTTGTCATAGTCGGCTGTGAAAACACGTCCTGTCATGAACCGGTCTGTCCCCGATGTCGGAGTTTGTGATCCGCAAGTACGCACGCCATCATCGCCTCGGCAACGGGCGCCGCACGTATGCCTACGCAGGGATCATGGCGGCCTTTTGTTCGAACGTCCACCTCATCGCCCTGAGCGGTTACAGATTGGCGGGGCGTCAGGATGGAAGAGGTTGGCTTCACAGCAAAGCGGGTGACAAGTGGTTGGCCGGTCGACAGACCGCCCAGCACGCCGCCATTGTTGTTTGAGAGGAAGCGAGGCGCATCATTTCCAGCCCGCATTTCATCGGCATTTGCTTCACCCGTCAGCGCCGCAGATGCGAAGCCTGCACCGATCTCGACACCTTTCACGGCATTGATGCTCATCATGGCCATAGCAAGGTCGGAGTCGAGCTTGCCATAGATCGGCGCGCCCCAGCCAACCGGGACATTCTCTGCAACGACTTCAATGACAGCGCCAACTGAAGAGCCGGACTTGCGAATGTCGTCCAGATAGACTTCCCAATCTTTTGCCGCCTCCGCGTCGGGGCACCAGAACGGGTTCTTCTCGGTTTCGTCCCAATCCCATTTCTCACGATCAATGGTCTGATCGCCGATCTGGACAAGCGCCGCGCGGATTTTGATCTCGTCGCCAAGTACGGCGCGAGCAACCGCGCCCGCTGCAACGCGCGAAGCCGTTTCGCGGGCAGATGAACGTCCACCACCGCGATAATCGCGCACGCCATATTTCTCGTCGTAAGTATAGTCGGCATGACCCGGACGATATCGGTCTCGAATTTCTGAATAGTCCTTGGAGCGCTGGTCCACATTCTCAATCATCAGACAGATCGGGGTGCCTGTCGTCACTTGCCCGCCATAGGTCGCCTCCGTGCGGTCATCCTGGAACACGCCAGACAGGATCTTTACCTGATCGGGTTCCCGGCGCTGTGTGACAAAGCGCGATGTGCCAGGCTTGCGAAGGTCCAGAAAGGCCTGCACCTGCTCCGCGTCAAGTCGAACGCCTGGAGGACACCCATCAACGACACAGCCAATGGCCGGGCCGTGGCTTTCTCCCCAGGTGGTAACGCGAAACAGATGTCCGAAGGTGTTGTGTGACATGGCCTAGAAACTGGATAAAACCGTGCGGGATCGCAAGGCCTCATTCCATAATGGCATGTGCGCGCACTGGAAAGGTCCCGACGTCCTTTATCCGCGGTGGAACCGCCGAAAATCGAAAGCCGATATTAGGAAGGGCGTCCAGATTGGTCAGGTGTTCGACGATCGGAATGCCTTGCCCCAGCAGAAGCGAATGCACAGGGCGCTCGCCTGTCTCGGTGTTGTCGATGTTGAGACTGTCGATGCCGACCAGCAATGCGCCTTTGTCGGCCAGATACTCAGCAGCCGCCACAGACAGATATGGGTGGTCTTCAAAATACTGATCAGTACCGAAATGTTGTGACCAGCCGGTGCGGATCAGAACGGCATGACCTTTGACTTTCAGCCCATCGAAGAGGTCGATGTCAGCAACGCGGTCATCCCGTTTTGGCATTCGTACGCAAAGGCCGGGAATGCTGGACACGCGTGAGAGTTCGAGACCTGTCAGATCATGACCATCGCGATAACGGTGTCGCGGCGTATCGATATAAGTGCCTGTATTCGAGTGCATACACAGCCATTGCATCGAAAATTCGGTGCCGTCGGCATAGGTGTCGTGCGACTTTTCGAATGTCATCCAGTCACAAATGATGGGTGCCGGAAGCCCTTTATAGGTCGTCAGACCATTCTCGATGGTGTGGGACAGGTCGATATAACGCATCACCAATCTCGCCTTGATGCTTGTTCCTTTCACCTTTGGCGCATACCTGTGTAGGCGCAAAGTGAATTTTTCCGTCCAGGAGAAAGAAGAGACTATGTCCGGCAAGGAAATCGATCAATTCATTCCAGCGTCCCCAGACTATGAAGACCGCAAGGATGCGCCGCCGCCTGATGATAAGGTGTTCTTCGCGAAGGACGATCCGTTCGATCTGTTCGCGGACTGGCTCGCTGAGGCGTCAAAGAGTGAATTGAATGATCCGAATGCCATGTCGATTGCGACAGTGGATGACGATGGCATGCCGAATGTTCGCATGGTTCTTTTGAAGCATGCCGATCCCGACGGGTTTGTATTTTACACAAATTTCGAAAGCCAGAAGGGACAGGAATTGCTTGGCCAGCCAAAAGCTGCGCTCTGTTTCCACTGGAAGTCTCTGCGCCGGTCGGTTCGAGTTCGCGGATTGGTCGAGCCAGTCGGTGATGATGAGGCAGACGCCTATTTCCAGTCCCGCGCGCGAGACAGCCGGATTGGTGCCTGGGCAAGCGAACAGTCGCGTCCTCTGGAAGGGCGCTTTGCGCTGGAAAAGCGCGTTGCGCAATTTGCGGGGAAGTTTGGTCTGGGCAAGGTGCCAAGACCCCCGCATTGGTCTGGCTTTCTGATAAAGCCCGTTTCCATCGAGTTCTGGCGCGATCGGCCATTCCGCCTCCACGACCGACTTGTCTTCAGTCGCGAAACGACATCTTCGGGCTGGACGACTAAACGGCTCTATCCATAAAAAAACGCGTGCCATCAGGCACGCGCCAAGGACTGTCGAGCTGTTTTTGGGCGATCAGCGTCCGACAGGATTCTTCAGGATGATTTTTGCGCCGTCAGGCAGACCAAGCTCAGCAAAACTGTAGGTGAGCTTTTCACCATTGGGCTGGCTCATTTTGCAAAAGTCGCGGCGTTCCCGTTCGAATTCAATTTCGAATGTGTCACCGCCCTGGTGGTCGATATCGACGTCAAAAAATTCCTTCGTCGTACAGCCGGACGCCGCAACGCGAATTGAGATTTCATTGTCAGCAATGTCTGCCGCGTAAAAGCGTTCTGCATCTTCAGAATAGCGCATGCGGTGCTCATCGACATCTGCATCGACAATGACGCAGCCTGCGGAGAGGAGTGTCAGACCTGCTGCGCCAAAAAGAGCGAGAGATTTCATGTGAGAAAAACCTTATTGAAAAGCGATAATCATCCTTATCGCTTTTCAATAATAACGGTCAAGTGTCTTTTTCGAATGGTCTGACGTCAGAACTGGAAACGATTGCCAAGCCGCAAGACAAGCTGAGACTGCACAGACTGAAAATCATGTGGGAAATCGTCAGAAGAAATGATGGCGCCATGGCCGAACGCGACAAACAGCTCGGTTTGAGGACGAATTTCCCAGCGCAGACGATTAAACAGTGAGAATGCCTCGGAGATGTTATCGTATTGCGCCTGAATGGACATGGAGAGGTCCGGCGTGAAATTCACCACCCCATTCACAGAGGCGATTCGAATGGTCACATCGCCGTTGGGCACGGAAATGTCTTCCTCAGAATACTGGGCCCGGATGTTCCAGTAAGGGGATGGACGGGCCATGGCGGTGATGTCGTATTTGAAATTCTCACCACCGTAAAAGTCTTTGTATTCGACTTCGGCATTCAGCCCCCAGGCACGGAAGAAGGATGATTGAAGTCGCCCCCACGCGCCATAACTCTGATATTCGCCAACCGGGACGACGATACCGTCCGGCAGGTTGAAGGGGGCATTCACGACTTCGAGATTCTCAAAGATCTTGAATTTAAACTCGTCAGTGGCGCGGTTCTGAAACTCGAAGCTCGCCGAGTTTTCGCGGGTCTGGAGCGATCCGTCCAGATCGGTGATATACTGATTGTCCGTTCCAAACTGATACCACAGAAACATGCTGTCCTGAGGCCGGAAACGGCGACGCCATTGCGCAACATAATCGCGAATACCGGCCCGATTTACAAAACCGAGGGCAGGGCGGAAATCCTCGCCGATCTGCCGTGCGCGCACCGTCCAGTTCCATTTGTCATTCGGTGCATCAATGCGTACACCAAAGGAGTCGTCATCTTCATTGGAGGTGATGCTCCGCTGATAAAAGGCATCCGCCTGAAAGAAGCCGCCAAGCAGATTGCGATTGGTATACATATAGTCGATGCCAAAGACGGAATTGTCCGTCCTGCCCGTTGGGTCGCCATTCGTTGCGATGAAACCAAGACGGTTTGATGGCGTCAGATTGCGGGTGGCGCGTGCAACAGACAGGGTTTGTGCGTCGATGCCTTCGGCTTCTCCCATTCTGGCGGTTAGGACGCCGACGTCGAAACCGGCATAGCGTCCACTGAGCTTCCCACCATATTTCAGATCGACCGCAGATCCGTTCACAATGCCAATGCGCCGGGAGAAAAATGGCTGGCCATTTGGTGACTCAGCAAAGGTTTCGCCAGCAAATTCAAAGACGGATGCATCCTGAAGGAAGAAGTCGCGCGTTTCTGCGCGAAAGAGCGAGAAGCGACCCGTATTGATCTGTCGGGTGTCGAGCGGCGTATCGGAGAAATCCGCGTTATAGGTCAGAAGCCCCGTCAGTCCCGGCGTGAACTTGTAATAGAGACTGCCGGACGGGTCGAAACTCAGATCGTCATCGCGTGGACGGTCCCAGTCTCGCGATGCGGTGATCTTTCCCTGTACCTCGATGTCGAGACCCATGCCCTGATCAACATCCCTGATGCCAACCATTTTGCCGGGGCGCCGGAACTCCCAGGGCAGAATCCCCGGGTCGATTGCGGCCCAGCGAACCTCCTCACTTTTGTGAGAAATTTCGCGGGTGATCATGATGTTCCAGCTTTCGGCATTTGGATTGAAGCTGATCGAGCGGAACGGGATGGCGATTTCTGACGTCCAGCCTTCGTCATCAATATTGGAGGCGACGTCCCAGATCGTATCCCAGGCGACATTCGGACTGCGGCCTTGCTGCAACAGGCGATCGAGACGTGCACCCAACGCGTTGATGCCAAATGCAAAGCCGCTGTTTCCCGTGTTGAACGGATCGATATAGAAGCGGAGCATGTCATCGCGCCAGACTTCGCCATCGCGTTCCAGGATCGATGTCAGAATGGAATCGGGATTTTTGTCATACGCCCGGATGGCGATGTAGAGGTTTTGCGAATCATAGGCGAGATAAACGACGGTTTCTTCGTCTGGCGGGCCGATATCCGGTTCCACCTCGTAAAACTCTGTAATGACGGCTGCTTTTGTCCAGGCCACATCGTCCAGAATGCCGTCGATTTCCGGTGCATCGATCCGAGCGAGCCGCGTCGGTCGGACTTCCGGCTGATAGGTCGCAAAGTCCCGTGTGCTTTCTTCCTGAGCGCTGACCTGTGTTCCGAGCGCAGTCAGGCACAAACACAAGCCGCTCAAAAGGCTGAGTGTACGCAACGCCAGTTTCCCCCAAAGATTGTTTCTGCAACCTTTTAGACGTCCGCAGCGCCGTCGCAATGGGGGACAATCGTTTGTCGTTAGCTGCGTGCTTTTCTGCCCACAGCTGTGAAAGCCTGTTCAGAAGAGCCCGATTATTGGGCTGTGGCGTCTGATCAGAAGTTGTAGTCCTCGGATTTCCAGCCGGGATCGGGATATTCTGGCGCCATTTCCTCGAGCGTGCCACGAATGATTCGTGCGATCATTGCATTCCGGCGGGATTTTGAATCGGAAGGCACGACATACCAGGGCGCATGATCGGTCGAACATTTCTCGACCATTGTTTCGTAGGCATCCATGAAATCGTCCCAGAGCTCTCTGTCAGCAAGATCTCCCGGATTGAACTTCCACCTCTTGTGCGGCTCTTCCAGGCGAGAGCGCAATCGTTCCGCCTGTGTGTCCTTCGAAATGTGCAGCATGAATTTGAGGATGCGCGTACCGTTTTCCGTCAGATGCTTTTCGAAGGCATTGATCTGGTCGTAGCGACGTTTGATCGTGTCCTTATCGGCAAGTTCGCGGACTTTGACGACGAGAACATCTTCATAGTGTGACCGGTCAAAAATACCGATAAATCCCTTTCGGGGCGCAGCCTTATGGACGCGCCAGAGATAATCATGCTCCAGCTCCAGGCCTGTTGGCTTCTTGAACGCTGTGACATTCAAACCGAGCGGGCTGGTAACCGAGAAGACGGATTTGATCGTGCCGCTTTTCCCCGCCGTATCAATGCCTTGCAGAATGACCAGCAAAGCCTGCTTGCCTTCTGCGAACAGTGTATCCTGAAGGGTGTTGATGGCGTGTGCATCTTCTTCCGTGCTCGCCCGGGCGACATGTTTGTCTGCAAACAGGTCTTCATTGCGGGTCGGGCGGTCCTTGAGGTCGAAGGATTTGCCAGGCTTTGCGATGAGGGCGTCGACGACGTCCTCGGAAGTGGGAATCTCGAATGACATGTATGAAAACATGCAATGAAAAAAGCCGCCCGGATAGTCCGGACGGCTTTGATGTTTCGAGACACATGACGAACGGATCAGTTGCAGACGTTTCGATTGGCGTTTCCATTCATCGTACACCATGCCGAGCGATATTTCGCTTTTGTCTGGGCGGATGCTTCCGCGGCGCTTAACATCGGTTTGGAAGGCGGTGGTGGTCCGGCAGAGGCGGAATAACCTGGTGCTGAGGCGCCATAGAGTTCCTGATATCGACGTGCGGCTGCGCCTGGCGTGTTCGTTCCCTCGCCAAATCGACCTTCAAGGCCCGTTCCACGGTTGGCGAGTTCACGATTGACCGCCCCACTGGCCGCACCCGAGAGGGCCCAGCTCGCAAGGCCGTAAAGGTCCTGTGTGCTGATCGAAGACAATGCGCCTGCATTTGCCGCGGAGGTCACTGCGCGCTCTGCAAGCCTGACAGAACCATAGTCATATAGCGCTGTGTGAACAGCATCTGCATAGCGTCCGCTCGAAATCAGACTGTTCATGGTCGATTCGCGTTCTGCCAGAATGCGTTCTCGCTCAGCTTCCTCGCGAAGGTAGCGACGCACGTCCTGCGCGTGGTCACATGCTTTCTTTTCCGCAGATGAGCAGGCTTTCTCATAGGATGCGGCCGCCAGTTCCCATTCTTCAAGGCCCTGATAGATGCCGCCGAGATTCTGGCAGTTTGTGGCCACGCCGTCGTCGCAGGTGATGCTCAGATAACGGATCGAGCGCTGAGCATCAAAAGCTGGAGATTCCGGGTTCGCGAAAAGAATAGAAGCGACCAGACAATAGTATTTGTCGTCGGCTTCGCAGGCAGATGCTGCATTGGGAGCTGCTCCGGCCCAATCTGTGAAGTCCGGGAATTTGCCGTCCGCACCATCATAACCGAGACCGGCAGCCCAGCTGCAGGCCTGAGCATAACCGGCTTCGCAGCCTCCGGTGAGGGCGCGCATCGCCCGGGCCGGATCGTTCACACCGTATTTCGGATTAGTCGTCACAGAGTATGCATAGTTACACCCATCCACGTGGGCCATTGAGCATGCTGTTTCATAGTGATGAATGGCAAGATCCAGATCCTGTCCGACATTGCCTTCACCGCGCAGATATATGGAGCCTGCGTACGTGCAGCCGTCCGGAATGCCCATTTCGCATGCTTTCAAGAAGTATTTCACGGTTGTCTGCTTGTTCGCCTCAACGCCGTCTCCGTTGGCGTATGCGGCTGCAGTATAGAAACAGGCTTCGGCGTTTCCGGCGAGACAATCAGCTTCGTCGGCAGCCTGCGCGCTGGCCGGCAATTGCTGGAAGCTGACCATAATTGCGAGGAGCGGAACGGCGCAGAGCGCTCGAAGGAGTGTTTTGGTCTTCATGGTGCTTATCTTCCCATCTTCGATGGGGAAGCATGCGGCTGAGACCTGAGTGGCGCTATCCCCCGAAAGGGGGAGGTGCATGGCATTTGGCCGCGAACGGACGGCCATGAAAAAAGCCGCCCGGATCGTCCGGACGGCTTTGAATTTTCTTCGACTTTCAGTCCTCTTATGAGGAGTAGAATTCGACAACCAGGTTTGGTTCCATTTTCACTGGGTATGGAACGTCAGACAGGGTTGGGATGCGAACGAATGTCGCTGACATCGCTTTTGGATCGACGTCGATATAGTCAGGAATGTCACGCTCAGCAGAGCCGAGAGCTTCCAGAACCAGCGCCATGTTCTTTGCGCGGTCGCGAACTTCAACCACGTCACCTGGCTTCAGGCGATAGGAAGGAATGTTCGTGCGAACGCCATTAACCTTCACGTGAGCGTGGTTCACGAACTGACGCGCAGCGAAGATTGTTGGAACGAATTTAGAGCGGTAAACGAATGCGTCCAGACGGCACTCGAGCAGACCGATCAGAAGCTCGGCAGTGTTACCTTTACGGCGGTTTGCTTCGTCATAGGTTTTGCGGAACTGCTTCTCGGTGATGTCACCATAGTAGAATTTCAGTTTCTGCTTTGCCATGAGCTGCGTACCGAAGTCAGACAGTTTGCCGCGACGTGCGCCGCCGTGTTGACCTGGACGGTTTGGACGTTTGTTTACAGGGGACTTTGGGCGGCCCCAGATGTTTTCGCCGACGCGGCGGTCAATTTTGTACTTCGTGGAATGTCTGCGAGACATAATAACCTCAATATGTGACTGGCTCCGGTTCACCACAGGTTTGCAGCGAACGATCTCAACGGCGGAAACCAACCTACCCGTCATAGCTCCGCACCCGAATAAACGGGGCGAAGCGCGCTAAAAGCCTGAAAGGGGCAGCTGTGTCAAGTGCCCCGTTCGATTACCACTCGACGACGATTTTGCCGAAATGCTGCTGTGATGCCTGCAGCTCGAACGCCTTGGCCAGCTCTTCCAGCGGGAAGCTCTTGTAAATGACGGGTTTGATGTCGCTCGCATCGATCGCGTCGATCATATCTTCCTGCTCCTGACGAGAGCCGACGGAAATACCAGATACGGTGATATTCGCCGAGAAGAGTGCGGCCGTTGGCACTTCACCTGATACGCCGGTCAGAACGCCGATCAGCGAGATATGACCGCCAACGCGGCTCGCCTGGATGGACTGGGCCATCGTGCCTGGACCACCGATTTCGACCACTTCGTCCACGCCAATGCCGCCGGTCAGCTTCTTCGCTTCACGGCCCCATTCCGGCGTTTCCTTGTAGTTGATCACATGGTCTGCGCCGAGAGCCTTCAATTTCTCGAGCTTCTCATTGGAAGAGGAGGTTGAAATCACACGGCAACCCATAGCTTTGGCAAATTGCAGGGCAAAGATCGAAACACCGCCAGTGCCCTGGGTCAGCACCCAGTCGCCAGCTTTCAACCCGCATTCTGTCACCATGCCGCGCCAGGCTGTCAGAGCCGCACACGGCAGTGTCGCAGCCTCTGCATAGCTCCAGCCTTCTGGAATTTTTGTCAGCACCTGTTCTGAGCAGGCGACCAGTTCAGCGGCAAAGCCATCGGCATGATCACCGGGCACGCCGAGCAGTTTGTCGAGCGCAGGGCGTCCATCTCGCCAGTTCGGGAAGAAGGTCGACAGAACCTTGTCACCCTTTTTAAAGCGTGTGACGCCTTCGCCAACGTCGACGATTTCGCCAGCACCATCTGACATCAGAATGCGACCGTCATCCGCTGGCATGCCGCCAATCGCAACGATAAAGTCATGATAGTTGAGCGATGACGCATGTACGCGCATCAGGACTTCGCCTTTGCCGGGTTTTGGATCCGGACGCTCTTCGATGACAATGTTTTCCAGTCCACCTGGCTTTTTCAGCGCAGCAACTTTCATAGTGTTCCTCCCAATTCCTTGATTCCGAGATAAGGGGCTGTGGGGCGTGCGACAATCCTCTCGCAGCGTCAGCCCGATGCGGTTTTCTGCATCAGAAGATTTCGTGTTCTTCCGTCATGAAGACAGCTGACTTCGAGAATTCGATGAAGCGCTTTTCATCTTCGAGCAGAGCCCGTGCGGCAGCTTTGCCAGCGTCGGAGGTCGAGCCCGCCTGCATGGCTTCGAGTGAGTCCCACCAGATTTCGGTGATGCCATCATAAGGCTGTTTCAGACCGCGCGTCGGGATGAAGCTTTCATTGATTTCATCCATACCCGTATGGCTCTGAACATAGCGTTTGGCTCCAATGGTCTCGGCATAGCTTTTTACCAGAGGACCATGGTCTTCGAGCCAGGTTTTCAGAAAGTCTGCGCGGCTCATGCCGTCTTTCCGGGTGATGCAGTAAACAAGCTTGATCATGTATTCCTCCCAATTCTCATATCTTTTTGATCAAGTATGAGCGGGTGGCAGCATTATGAAAACCGTTTACGTTGCGCCAATCATTGCTGTTTTTCATTGCCAAATCAGGCCGGGTCAGTGTTTCTTGCAGGCTTACCCAGCGTCAGCCTTGGCATGATGCGATAAACAGAAAGACTTGGGGGGAGCATGATGAAATCAATTCTTTGGCCATGTGCGGCCGCTTTGCTGAGCCTGTCGGCGCTTGCTCAGGATGAGACAACACCGGGCGTGAGCATGGAAGAGACGGCGCAGACCGGGGCGTCCGAGCGTCCTGATTATGGCAATTCTGACAGCTGGCTCTGCCACCCGGGTAAAGCGGGAGATGATGCTTGTTCTGGCGATCTGACGACGACGATTGTGCGTGCAGGCGATGGAAGCGTGGAGCCGCTGACAGAGGTCGAACCTTTTGTTGCTGCAACGGATCCCGCCATTGATTGCTTCTATGTTTATCCAACGGTCTCGACGGATCAGTCTGGCAATAGCGATATGATTGCCGATGCAGCTGAAAAACGTGTCACTTATGTACAGTTTGCGAGGTTTGGTTCGGTATGTCGCACATTTGCGCCGATGTATCGCCAGATCACGCTCAAAGGTCTTTTCGAATCCATGTCCGGTAAGCAGGACGCGTTCGATCCGGCGATGGGCTATCTCGATGTGAAGGCTGCCTGGGAACACTATCTGGAACACGAAAACAATGGACGCGGCGTCGTTCTGGTTGGACATTCACAGGGCGCAAACATGATCCAGCTTCTGCTCGCGAATGATATTCTGGGCAGTGAGGCTGAGGACTTGGTGATCTCTGCCATGCCGATTGGCTACACCATTCCGGTTGATGCAGAGACGCATGCATTCAACGGCATGCCGCTTTGCGAGAGCAAGACCCAGACGGGCTGTCTCATCAGCTATGTTTCATTCCGGAAGGACGCACCGCCACCTGCATCGGCATGGTTTGGGATGACCAGCCCGGATGGCAAACCGGCGGCGTGTGTAAATCCGGGGGCTCTGACGGGCGAGGGTGCACTTCATCCCTATCTCTCGAACACGCCAGATCCGACTGGTAAGCCCCCGGCATTTGCAGGCGATACAATTGCTGTGACAACACCATTTGCGAGCCTGCCCGGTCTGTTGAGCGCCGAGTGTGTGTCAGATGGCACGCATACCTATCTCGCGGTCGAAACACATGCTGATCCTGCTGATCCGCGTACCGACCGCGTGGCTGGTGACGTTTATGTCGGCGGCACTCTAGCTGCGGATTGGGGGCTGCATCTTGGTGACATGCATATGGCCATGGGAAATCTGCTTCAGATCGCTGAAACGCAGGGCGCCGCCTGGATTGAAGCGCAAGCCGAACAATGATGAATTGACGAATCTGGCCCGGCAAGATCACATTGTGAAAAGCGAGGCTTTCACATTTGGGGGTGGTGCCGGGCTATATGAATTCTAATCTTACGTTTCAGCTCGCACTTGGGTCCGGGCTGATCATCTCAACCATCATCATTTCAGTCGTTCTGATCGCTGCTGCGATTCAGGTTCTGCTCTTCCTCGCAAACAAGGTATCGCGGGGACACCACACTCTGGAATCCATGCTGGCACTTATCGTGACAACGACATGGTTCGTGTTCGTCGTGACGGTGAATGTCTGGATCTGGGCGGGTGCGTTTCTCGCACTGGGCGTTTTCAGCAGTCTGGAAGAAGCTCTGTATTTCTCACTGGTCTCGTTTACCACGCTCGGTTTTGGCGACATCATCCTGCCGGAACAATGGCGGTTATTGTCGGGCTTTACAGCAACGGCCGGATTCATTCTTTTCGGACTGGGCACAGCTTTCCTGTTCGAAATCATGTCTCGCTATTATAACGAGAACCGTCGCCGTAGAGATAAAAAGCACTAATCGGATTTTATCATGACCCGTGATCACGCCAGCCTGCGACAGCGCGCGCAAAGCCTGAGCCAATCCGGTCAGGCAGGGGCCGCCATTCAGGCCTACAGCGCCCTGTTGCGTGCCTTTCCCGCCGATGCCGAAAGCTGGTATAATCTGGCACATCTCCTGCGCAGAACGGGAAACTACCCTGGCGCGCTTGGCGCATATGATCAGGCGCTGCGCCATGGTATTTCTTCACCGGAAGAGGTGCACCTCAATCGCTCAGTCCTTTTCCTCGAAGGATTAAGGGATGCGCAGGCCTGTGAAGCAGAATTGAATGCAGCGCTTGCTATCAAACCGGACTACACAGCAGCCCTGTTCAATCTGGGGGGCTTGCAGGAAGATCTGGGCAAGCGTGAAGAGGCACGCGCGACATACGAAAGATTGCTGGCGCTTGAACCGCGAAATGCAGAATATCTAGCCCGGCGCGCAGGCGTGGAACCGGCGGGTAATCCGTCCGAGACCATCATTTCAGAACTTCGCGCAGCACTTCAGCGCAGTGATCTTTCGCCAGCAGACCGCTCACAACTTGGCTTTGCACTTGGTCGGCTGCTGGATGGGCGTTGCGATTGGACAGCGGCTTTCGAGGCTTACCGTGACGCCAACGAACAGGCACAGAAAGCCGCGCCGAAATTTCGCTATTCCAAAGCGCAGGATATCGCTCGGCGCGACGATACAAAAGCGGCGTTCCCAACGGCTTTCGATCATTCGATGCATCATCCTGCAGGTAAAAGCGAGCCGGTATTCATTCTGGGGATGTTTCGGTCCGGTTCGACGCTGGTCGAGCAAGTGCTTTCCGGGCATCCGGATGTGGTCTCTGGCGGTGAGCTGGATCTTCTGATGCACCTTTCTCGCGCGCTTGGTGGGAAAGCAGAAAGGATTGCAGCCGCGTCGGAGGCGCAGATCACATCGGCGCGGGATCAATATCAGGGTATCATCGACAAGATCGGCCAAGGGCGGCCCATCGTTACGGATAAGCGTCCCGAGAATTTCTGGGATATCGGTTTGATCAAACGCCTCTTTCCTAAGGCAAAGATCATCCACACCCAGCGCAATCCGCTTGATAACTGCTTGTCGGTGTATTTCCAGAACCTGCACCCATCGCTCAGCTACGCGATGGATCTGGAGGCGTGTGCAGAGCACTTGATGATCGAGCGACAAATGATGGCGCACTGGGAAGCGCTCTGGCCCGAAGATATTCTAACGGTGAAGTATGCCGACATGGTGTCAGCTCCGGATGAGACGATAGTAGGCGTCCTGGGCTTTCTCGGTCTGCCATGGGATGATGCCTGTCTGCGCTTTTACGAAGCCGACAGCATTGTGCGGACCGCCAGTGTCTGGCAGGTCCGCCAACCCTTGCATGCTCAGTCGCTCAGGCGCTGGAAGAACTATGAAGCCTTCCTCACGCCTCTGAAAGATCGCTTTGCGACTTCGATCGTTGCTGACGAGCTTTCATGAGCGTCCCGGTTCCAGCGTTCATTTATTGTTGGCTTCCGCGAAATTCTTATAACTTGAAAGCTGGCGAATCTTGCATTCTGGGGGTATGGAGCGGTCATGACTGATACCGCCGACCTCAAAGACAAGATCATCGCTGCCATGCAGGCTGAGCAATCCGAAACGGATGCGGCTGGACATGGCATTAATGCCGAAGAATGGGACCGCTTGATCACGCGGCTTGAACGCAAGCCAAATCTGGTTGAGCTGGGTATCTACTCGGTCATGTGGTCAGAGCATTGCTCTTACAAATCCTCGCGTCGACACCTCTCTAAATTCCCGACCAAGAATGCGTCTGTCATTCAGGGGCCGGGCGAGAATGCTGGTGTGATCGATATTGGTGACGGGCAGGCGGCTATCTTCAAGATGGAGAGCCACAACCACCCATCTTACATCGAGCCTTATCAGGGCGCGGCGACGGGCGTGGGCGGTATTCTGCGCGATGTCTTCACAATGGGCGCGCGACCGATCGCTCTGGTCAATGCGCTGCGTTTCGGTTCGCCGGATCACCCAAAAACCCGTAGTCTCGTGGCAGGCGTCGTTGCCGGCATTGGCGGCTATGGCAATTGTGTCGGCGTACCAACTGTCGCTGGCGAGACCCAGTTCGACGAAGGCTATAATGGCAACATCCTCGTGAATGCGATGGCCGTTGGCCTGGCTGATCAGGACAAGATTTTCTATGCGCGCGGTGCAACGCCCGGCAATCCGATCTTCTATGTCGGCTCCAAGACGGGTCGCGACGGTATTCACGGCGCGACGATGGCGTCGGCTGAATTTTCTGAAGGTGACGAGGAAAAACGTCCGACTGTTCAGGTTGGCGACCCATTCACCGAGAAGCTCCTTATCGAAGCCTGCCTTGAGCTGATGGAAACAGATGCCATTCAGGCCATTCAGGACATGGGGGCAGCCGGTCTCACTTCGTCTTCGGTCGAAATGGCAGACAAGGGCGGTATCGGCGTCGAGATGGATCTCGATAAGGTGCCTCAGCGCGAAGACGGCATGACAGCGTATGAAATCATGCTGTCAGAGAGTCAGGAGCGCATGCTCATGGTTCTCAAGCCGGGAAAAGAAGACGTTGCCAAAGCCATTTTCGACAAATGGGACCTGGATGCCGAAGTCATCGGTATGACAACCGATACCGGCCATATGGTGCTGAAACAGTTTGGCGAAGTGGTTTGCGACATTCCGGTTCCGCCACTCGCCGAAGACGCGCCGAATTATGATCGCCCATGGAATGAGCCGCCGAAGCGCGCGCCACTTGGCGATTCTGCATATGTGGCACCGGAAGATTACGGTCAGACACTCCTGAAGCTCATGTCCTGTCCGGACATGGCGTCCAAGCGTTGGGTCTGGGAACAGTATGATCGTCACGTCATGGGTGATACGGTCGACAGTTCCACATCTGGCGGCGATGCCGCCATCGTCCGCATCCACGGAACGAAGAAGGCGCTTGCGATCTGTTCCGATTGTAACCCGCACTATGTCGCTGCTGATCCTTATGAAGGTGGCAAGGGCGTGGTCGCAGAAGCCTACCGCAACCTTTCTGCCGTTGGCGCGAAACCGATCGCGATTACGGACAACCTCAATTTCGGGAACCCTGAAAAGCCAAACACAATGGGCTATATTGTGAAGGCGATTGAGGGCATGGCTGAGGCTTGCGGCGCACTGGATTTCCCAGTCGTTTCGGGCAATGTGTCGCTCTATAACGAGACAGACGGCAAAGCCATTCCACCAACACCTGTAGTGGGCGGTGTCGGCCTGATCGAAGATGTCTCGAAAATTGCCACTCTGAAAGGCGCGCAACCGGGCGATGCGATCATCCTCGTTGGCAAAACAACGCCGCACCTTGGTGCAACGCTTTATGCCCGTGAAATTCTGGGCCTGAAGGGCGATGCACTCGGTCCGGCTCCGGCCGTGAACCTCGCCGACAACAAGAAGAACTCGGATTTTGTCCGTACAGTCATCGAGGCTGGCCTCGTCAATGCTGTCCATGACGTTTCCGATGGCGGCACAGCCTGCGCGGTGGCGGAAATGGCGCTGTCAGGCAACGTAAATGCCCAGATGCTGTCGCACCGGAATGCTGCGATCATGGCGTACTTCGCGGAAAGTCACGGTCGCTTCCTGATTGCTCTGCCTATGGACAAGGTTGATGCCTTCAACGAGCTGATCAAGTCGCACAATGTCGCGGCTCAGCACGTCGGTGATTTCCTCGAAGATGATGTCCACAATGGCCCGGGTGTTTTCCTGGGACTGGACTCGATCGACACGGGTGACTTCGTTTCGCTTGCCGACCTGCGCGCTGCGCATGAAGGCTGGATGCCGAAATATATGGCGGGTGAATAGTTTCTGAATCTGTTCAAAAATTTGTCAGAAGACGAAACATTTGAGCGGCTCTGGCGTTGCTGAAGCACGCGTGCTTTTGCGCGTGACAGAACGAACCAGAGGACTCTCATGTTGAAACGAACCTTTTCGCTCGCGACGGTTTCCGCCGCAGCTTTGGCGTGCGCGCCATTTTCCTTTGCTCAGGAAACAGAAGCCCTCGAGATCTTGTCCAGTGATGGCGCCGCCCTAATGGCGACACCGCTTGAAACCTTTGACAGCCCCTGGGCAATGACCTTTCTGCCGGATGGGCGCGCGCTTGTAACCGAGATGGCCGGTAAAATCTGGCTCCTCAACGCTGATGGCTCCAAGGCAGGCGAAATCACCAATGTGCCGGTGGTGACGAAACGCAATCAGGGCGGATTGGGCGATATCATCCTTCATCCAGACTTTGCGCAGAACAACACCGTGTTTCTGTCTTATGTCGAGCGCGATCCGGAAGATGACACGCTGAGCGGCGCTGCGGTCGAGAAGGCTGTGCTGACGCTGACCGAAGCAGGTGGCGCGCTCGAAGATCGGGAAGTCATCTGGCGCCAGTCACAGAAAGTTCCTGGAAATGGCCATTATGGCATGCGCCTCGTGGTGGCGCCGGACGGCAATCTGATCATCACATCGAGTGAACGCCAGAAATTTTCCCCGGCGCAGAATATGGATATGAATCTTGGGAAGATTATCCGCGTCACAACAGACGGAGAACCGCTCGAAGACAATCCGTTTTACGGATCGGGCGGCGTGACAGACACGATCTGGTCGCTGGGGCACCGGAACATGCTTGGCGCGGCTTTTGACGGTGATGGCCAGCTCTGGGTTCATGAGATGGGGCCTTCCGGCGGAGACGAGCTGAACCTCATCCTCAAAGGTGAGAACTATGGCTATCCCATTGTTTCCAATGGTGAACATTACAATGGAAAGCAGTTCTTCGGAAATCACGAGGATTTCCCGATCTATGAAAACCCGGCGATCTCTTGGACACCAGTGATCAGCCCGGCAGGCCTTATCATTTATGATGGTGAGGCATTTGCAGACTGGCAGGGCG
Source organism: Ponticaulis profundi (assembly GCF_042659465.1). Classification (NCBI taxonomy): domain Bacteria; kingdom Pseudomonadati; phylum Pseudomonadota; class Alphaproteobacteria; order Hyphomonadales; family Hyphomonadaceae; genus Ponticaulis; species Ponticaulis profundi. The sequence continues at coordinate 221,056 of NZ_JBHSSW010000004.1, forward strand.
ACGCCTTTATTGGCGGTCTCTCCTCGCAGGCATTGATCCGCGTCGAGTTTCAGCAGACCCCGCTCGATAATCAGGGCGCGGGTGGCAAATCCAGCACGATGGAAACAACGGCGACTGAAGCCGCCCGCTATGAGTGGGGCAAGCGTGTCCGGGAGGTCGAACAGGGCCCGGACGGTGCGATTTACGTTCTGGAAGATGAAGATGGCGGCCGCTTGATCCGCCTGGAACCAGCGGAATAGATCATAAAAAAACCTCCCAGATGTGTCTGGGAGGTTTTCTTTTTTCCGGACGCTCAGGACCTAGAATTTATAGCCGAGGCCAACCATCACACCATCGGTATCCGTTTCCTCGAAGGAATAATAGGTGTAGTCGGCCTTGCCGTAGAGCTTGTCGGTAAAGTCATATTCCAGACCAGCACCGAAGGCCGGACCATCTTCAGAATCTGAGATTGTCGCCAGATCCGTGCCGCCTGGCGTCTGCACTTTGGCGTCGACGTCAATATAGGCGTAGCCTGCACGGGCATAGGCGTCGAGGCGCTCTGTGATCGGTACCTGCGCTTTACCATAGATGCCGACCAGATAGTTCATTTCGATATCGCCAGCAGCAGCAATGGTGTCTTCGAAGTCGCCGTCATTGTTGTCATCGAGATTGAACTCATCTTCATCGACATTGTAGTCGAACTCGCCATCATCAATCCCTGTGGCGATTTCACCTTCGAGCGAGAAGGTTGGATTGAACTGATAGCCCAGGCGGCCACCAATGCCGTTTGTGTCGACGCCGCTGTTTGCGCCATCCGGCTCAATGTTCAGATACTGATACCCGCCTTCAGCATAGAACCCTGTGTCTTCTTGTGCGAAAGCCGGTGCGGTCATGGCCAGGCCGGTTGCGGCGCTTGCCGCCAGAATTGTCTTCAACATGTCGTATCCTTTCGGAGTTGTTGTCCCCGCCACTCGGCGAGTTGGTCAGGGAAACACTCCAAAAAAAGGGTCCGTTCCAATGAATTCCGGGCAAGTTTCATGTGTGTCTGTGAAAGCACGCATTCGGACGAATTTCAGTGAAGCCGAAAATGTTCGCAACCCTCAGAAACTAATAGAAAAAATGATGATTATTTCTGTTGAAAATGGCTTTCTAAACGGGCTGTCATAATGGTGAATGAAGAAGGTTTAATATTGTGAACGTACATTTACTCGCCTTGCGCTTCTCAGCGCGGGGGCGTTCACTTGGTGAAAGCCTTTCCCAATGCTTCGACCGATCGTGAACCAGCCTTTCAAGGGGGCCGGAAACTCGGCAATCTTCTTGCGGCTTCCTATTGACGAAACAGGCTGGCAGGCGCTTGTTTCTCGCAAATGGAGGGCGAACCAACATGCAACTGAAATATATACTCGCCAGCGCAAGCGCGCTGACACTGATCGCAGCTGGCTGTACACAAGAGACGGAAACCCCGGCTGAACCCGCAGCAGAAGAAACCACAACGGAAGCGCTGCCGACCGTAGAAGAGGCGCGTGCGTTTCTGGAAAAAGCCGATGAAGAACTAGGCCAGCTGTCCAAGGACACAGCCCCGGTCTACTGGGCTCAGGCAACCAACATCACAGACGAAACCAACGCTGCAGCGGCTGAAGCAGGCGCACGCGCGACAAAGATTGCTGTTGAATACGCAAACGCAACGAAGCGCTTCAAGGATGTCGAGCTCCCGGCCGACCTTCGACGCAAAATGCAACGCCTGCAGTCCGGTATAACTCTGCCTGCTCCGTCCACGGAAGGCGCAGCTGAAGAGCTCTCGAAGATTACGACGGGTCTGGACGCAACCTACGGGACCGGCACGTTTGAATACAAAGGTGAAGAGCTGAACCTCGATGAACTGTCGACCATCATTGAAACCAGCCGCGACCCGGAAGAATTGAAGGCCGTTTGGGAAGGCTGGCGCACGATTTCTCCACCGATGAAAGATGACTATGCCCGCATGGTCGAGATTGCCAATGAAGGCGCACGTGAGCTCGGTTATGAAAGCCTCGATCAGATGTGGTTGTCGAAGTACGACATGTCTGCAGACGACATGAAGACAGAGGTTTCCCGCCTCTGGTCACAGGTTACGCCGCTTTACGACGAACTGCATTGCTACACACGCGGCAAGCTTAACGAATATTATGGTGATGAGATTCAGCCTGCGAGCGGCCCGATCCGGGCGGACCTGTTGGGTAATATGTGGTCGCAGTCCTGGTCCAATATCTACCCGATCGTGAAGCCCGATAATCTGGTTACGCCGAGCTATGACCTGACAGAGCAGCTCGTCGAGAAAGATTATGATCCGATCAAGATGGTGGAAACCGGAGAGGCGTTCTTCTCTTCGCTGGGCTTTGAGCCTTTGCCGGAAACCTTCTGGGAACGTTCGATGATCGTGCGTCCTGACGATCGTGAAGTCGTCTGTCACGCGTCTGCATGGGATGTTGATGACGAAGAGGATATTCGCATCAAGATGTGTACGGAGGTCAATGCCGAGGACTTCTACACGGTGCACCACGAGCTGGGGCACAATTACTATCAGCGAGCTTATAAGGACGTCGATTATCTTTATAAGGATGGCGCTCATGATGGCTTCCATGAGGCCATCGGCGACTTTGTTTCTCTGTCCATCACGCCATATTATCTCGAACAGATCGGCCTGATCACAGAAGATCAGATCCCGGGAGAGGACGCAGACATTGCGCTTCTGCTGAACACGGCGCTCGATAAGATCGCCTTCCTGCCATTCGCTTTGACCGTCGATGAGTGGCGCTGGAGCGTGCTCGATGGCGAAACCACGCCGGACGCCTACAATGATTACTGGTGGCAGCTGCGCACAGCCAATCAGGGCATCATTCCTCCGGGGCCACGTCCGGAAGATGCCTTTGATCCGGGTGCGAAATACCACATTCCAGGCAACACGCCGTATCTGCGGTATTTCCTCAGCTACATCATGCAGTTCCAGTTCCACAAAGCCGCTTGTGAGCAAGCTGGCTGGGAAGGCCCGCTCCACCGTTGTTCCATCTACGGCAATGAGGAAGTTGGCGAGAAATTCAATGCTATGCTGGAAATGGGGGCTTCCAAGCCCTGGCCAGACGTTCTGGAGGCCTTTACTGGCACACGCGAGATGGATGGCTCTGCCATCGTCGAGTATTTCGATCCGCTGGTTGTCTGGCTGAAAGAGCAGAATGAGAGCAATTCTTGCGGCTGGCAGGAATAAGCGCTGGTTTCATGCCAAATCCGAAAGCCTCTGCGTATTCGCAGAGGCTTTTTGCTTTCAGGGAGGGCGATTGCTTGAATGCGGGAACAAACTGACCGGTCTGGCGTTTTCCAGTCGCAACCGCGACCGCACTCACCGAAAGATTTGACCGATCCCAAAGTTTATCGCTGCCTTTCTGTTCTCCATTTTTCTCATCCCGACCAGCTCCGCTCAGGCGATAGGTGGGAGCAGCGAAAAGGACAGTACAGCCAGCAAACCCGGCGTGTTCTCTCAGATTATTGGCGCCATAGACGACGGCAGCCGAGCGTTGGTGCAGCAGATTCAGCCGCGCGAAGAACGCGATCTGATTGAAGATCCGCTTTTCAATTCTCTTGAAAGCCCCCGCGATACGCTCATGACCTTCATGAACGCGATGGCGCTCGTCGAACGCGGTTACAATCATGTGGGTTTTGAGCGCGCGCTAAGATGCTTGCCGGACGGGGCTACGGCTGACGACGCTCTGAAGCTCTATCATGTACTTCTGCGTCTTGGCCCGATCGCGCCCACTGATGCGCCAGGGCCTTCAAGAGAGCGAAGCTCCCGCGACAATCGTTTTCAGTTCTTTCCACGCGGCGACGCTCATAGCTGGATATGGGAGCGCACAAATCCGCCTGCAGATTCCGTCGTCGCGCTTGTCAGGTCGGGAGAGGGCGATTGGCGCTTTTCGGGACTGACCATGCAAGGCCTGTCCGATCTACAAGACGCACTCGAACCTTTGCCGCCCCGATATGGAGCGAGTGCCTCCGAAGGTTATTTCGTTCAGGTCTTTGATCCGCTTTTGAGCAAGAACTCATTCCTCGACTGGCTGGCTGTTGTCGGGCTACTCGTCATTGGTAGCATTGCAGGCTGGGGCTTTGCCTTTGGGATGAGCTGGGTTTCAGAGAAAGCACCGAGGAAATTCATTTCGGCCACCATTCGCGGTGTTGGCCGGGCCGGTGCTGTGACGATTTTCACCGTCGTTTTTACCTATGCAATGGGATTGCTGGAACTGGGGCCCGTGCTTGAAACGCTGCGTTATGAAATACCGCGTTTTCTCATGGTGCTGGCGGTGACATTCCTTCTGCTGTCGCTGATCGACATGACCGCGTCGCTTTTCCATCTGCGTGCCAAGAAAAATCCATATGACCGCATGTTGATCACGCTCATTCAACGAGTCACGCGCGTCACCCTGATCCTGTTGGTTGTGATCTTCATTCTTCAGGTCATTTTTTCCGTGAATATCGGCGCCGTTTTCCTCGGATTTGGTGTGGTTGCGCTCGTGCTTTCTCTGGCTGCACAGGACACCGTGAAGAACATGTTCGGGGCCATTTCCGTCTTCATGAACCGACCCTTCGTGGTCGGCGACTGGATTATCTTCAAAGGGGATATGGGCGAACATGTCGGCGTTGTGGAGGATATCGAGCTGCAGGCGACCAAAGTCACCGTGTTGAGCGGTACGCTTGTGACGCTTCCCAACATGATGTTCATCGACACGGAAATTCAGAACCTGTCTGGTCGCGGTTATATACGTCGCAGCGTCGACATCTCTGTGCCTTATCGCTCTGACGCCAATGAGCTCGACCGGGCGATTGAAGCCCTTCACGACGTTCTGAACGACGAAGATGTGGTGAAAGATGCGATGCGCGAAGGACGAGATTCCGAGCCACATGTCACCTTCTTTGGCTTCGGCGATAGCTGGCTGACCATTCGCGCATTCCACTTTTACTTCTTTGGCAAGCCGGGTGAGCGCCAGCGCGACACTGAGCGTGGTTGGTTCACCTATCTCTCTCACTGTTCGGATGTGAACCGACGGATCGTGGAAGTCTTTGGCGAGCGCAATATCGAGTTTGCCTTCCCGACGCAGACCATCGAACTCCGGCAATTGGACAACCATCCACTCGCATCAGAGAAGAGCCAGCCCTCACATTAGTGGGACACTGTCCTTCTAGGCCGTGTCGCGAGCAGGTGTATCTCTCCAGTTGGCAAGATCCTCGAAGTCAGCGGCAAAGGTGTTTCGAAGGCGTCGGTTTTCAGCCGCTTCCACATCGGTAGAAAAAACTTCCGAGCCATTCTTGGCATGCTGGGTAGAAACATCGCCGAGCTTTCGGTCCGCCCAGACAGGATTTATCGTCAGACCGAGCGCGTCTCCTGCAATGAGCAGATTGCCCCGTAGGTCATTTTGCAAGTCGGGCAGTGTCAGCGCGACCGCATCCGGTAGCTGATCACTGAGGATATGTTGCTGTGCGCGATGCGTGAGGCTCAGCAAGCGCAGTAACCGCCCGATGGGAGAATGCTGCCCGCGCTCGACCTCCAGCACGGCGCTGCGATCCATCAGGCCTGAGTTCAGCAAATGGTTCATCAGCTGGAGAGAATAGGCGAGCCTTTCCTTGCCGCCGCGTAGATTGGCAAGCAGATAGGCATCTTCGCTCATGGTCATGTACATGGCGGACAGGGGGCCGTCTGTGGTTTTGACGTCGGAGAGGAGCGTGTTGGCCCAGTTGGATGGTTTGACCAGTACAGCGCCGGGAGACCATGTCTTGCCGAGCTGGCTGAGCGTCAGTTGTATGAGCGTCGGCCAGATGGCCTTGTCGAGACTTAGCTTGTGCCGCGCCGCTTTCAGATTCGACAGCTGAACCAGTATATTTGGTTCGCGCAGTACCAGCACATTGCTGGCGGCCTGTATGGCATTTGCAAGCAGAGTTGATCCGCAGAATGACGTGTGCAGCAAAAAGCGAGGGTGGGGATCGAGACTTGTATCTGCTGTCTGATCCAATGCTTTGCGCAAGGGAAGACGGTGCAGGCGTCCATCAACGGAAATGGCTGTGCGCCCGTCGAGGAATGCCGACTGGCGAAGGGTTTGTTCGGTGGTCTGAAGAAAAATCAGCTGCCGGGCATCGGCATCAATATCAAAGAGATGAAATGCTGGATCGCTTAAGTAGGAAAATGGCTCCGGTCCGCCCGGCATAAAATCTCCAATTCTGTTTATCGATAAGGAATTATCGTTAAACAGAATCGAATCAAGTTAAATCGACGATCTGTCACCGATTTAACGAAAGCGGTAGGATCGAATTAGCCGAGCGCGCGCATGGGCCCAACTAAACATTTGGACATGTTCAGGATGGGGTGGAATTCTGAAATTATTCGCCTTTATCGGGGGCGGGTCTGGCCGGGGTGGAAAAGCTGCAAATATCCAGAATCTCGGGCGGCTTTCGATAAAAGAACGCTTCTTCCCGGACGCGTTTCGAGGTTTTGAAGTCTTCGAACCGATCTGATGGCGTCACCATGACTTCCCAGCTCGGACGCTCTGCTTCTGGCATGTCAGAGGCCAGCTTTGCAGATATGATCAAGTCGCCTTGTGCCGGTGGCTGAATCACGCCGCCCGCAATCGACATGTCACCGCGTGTCAGCGCCTGCACATGCTTCATGCCGGACAGCACCCGACCAAATACCGTCAGATTCCGATCGAGATAGCGCTGAGCATCCAGCACGATGTAGAATTCGGTTGAACCCGTGTCCGGATCGGTATCGCGCGCCATCGCAAGGGCGCCCGGGCAATGGAGCAGCCATTCACGCCCAAGTTCTGCATCCCGCGCGACCGGAAAGCCTGCCATATGGCCAGCTTCAGGAGCAAAGAGGTCTTCATTGCCAAGCGGTGCAAACGGCGTATCGGAAAGTGGCCGGTCATTCTCGTTTGTCAGTTTCGGATATTCCTCGACCACCTCATCATCCTGCAGGCCCGCCTGCGCGACAAAGCCATCAATGACGCGATAGAAGCGTTCGCCATCATAGAGGCCTTCAGACACGTGCTGGCTGAACTGCGCCACATGCGCGGGTGCGAAATCGTCATTCAGTTCCAGGATCACCTCGCCGGATCCCAGGGTCAGAATCAGCAGGCGCTCTGCGGGTACAGGGCGCCAGTCTTTGTCGGGACCGGCATGCGCCAGCGTCGTTGATGACAGTGTGCCTGCCAGAGTTGAAAGTATGAGTGCGCGAAACATGAAACCTCCCGAATGAACCGTCTGAAGCTTAGCCGCGCAATGCCGGTCTGCCTATCCGTCCAATTTTTGCGCTTGTTTGGCCCGCTTGAAACCGTCTCGCGCTTTCATGCGCTCCCAGTAAGCCGCAATTTTCGGGTCGTTCAGGGCCTCTTCGATGCGCAGACTGCCTGCGAGAAGTATTGCATAAGCGACAGACACATCTGCAGCGGTAAACCGGTCGGCAGCAACATAGTCGCTGTTTTCCAGAATGCGGCCGAGCCCTTTCAGGCGGCCAAGGAACCATTTGCGATAATCTTCGGCAGCTTGCGGCAGACGGCGTTCCTCTGGTTCCAGCATCGTGTAGCGAAGCACCAGGGTTTGCGGAAAGGTCAGCGTCGCTTCGCCAAAGTGTAGCGCGTTAAGATAAGCGCCGAAACTGCTTTCATCAGGACGCACGCCCAGTTCCGGCGCGTATTTGGCTGCAATATACTCGCAGATTGCCGAAGACTCGGTCATGCGGGTCTCGCCATCAATCAATAGCGGAATTGTGCCAAGCGGGTTTTCTTCCAGATATTCTGGCTGGCGCACGCGTGGCGGGAAGGGCAGAAGCTTCAGCTCATAGTCCAGCCCGGCTTCCTCCAGCATCCAGAGCGCGCGAAATGAACGTGCATTGGCACAGTGGTAAAGCGTGATCATGTGTTGTTCCTCCCGGCTAGCAGAAGGGCCACACAGCGCCGCATCGCGCAAGTTCTGACGTGGCGTCAGTCTGTTTATTGAGCCGGTGTATCGCGCCCGAATGAGCCGATCCGGATGATGAAATACAAAATACCGAAAAGCAGCCCGCCAAGGCCAATTTCTACGCCTTTATGCACGATCAGCGAGAAGATGGTCAGCGCAAGAGCCACAAGTGCAGGCGTCGCCCAGAGGACGAGTTGAACGGGGCTTGGTTTGCGCGCTTCTTCAGACATGTTCAGACATCTATACGCCCGTCAGACAACGTCAATGTCTATGGCTGACGCGCTGCACGTATATATAGCCAGACAATCACAGCCACTGGAATGCCAAGAAAAATCCAGGAGCCAACATCCAGAAGGCCATCCCCAAGCAGGGCGAGGGTCAGACCGATCAGGCTCGACAGCGCGAGAAGAACGGGCAAGGCAAAGGTCGCCTGCATGAGTGGTATGCGTTTCATTCGGCAGCCTCCGCAGCCAGCTGCGAACGTGGCACCGGATGGCTGCGACGTCCCTTTGCGAGCCAGAGATACAGTCCGCTACCAAGAATGATGATGCTGAACACATCAAGCAAAGCCCAGATAACCTTCAGCGGCATGCCACCATAATCACCAAAATGCAGCGGTCCGGAAAAGGCCAGAGCTTTCATATACCAGGGCATGGCACGCATGCCGGCGAACTCGCCGGTTTCCGCTTCGATCAGCACTGGCGTGACGATATGGCTGGTCAGTGAGGTGCTACCGCGAATGAAAATCGCCATATGGTAATCGGTCGACCAGTCTCCGCCGGGAAAGGCCACAAACTGTACCCATGCGCCGGGCGCTTCCGCGCTCGCGCGATCAACAGCGTCCTGAACAGATGCCAGACGGGTTGCGACAGGTGCGTCACCGAATTCGCTTGTCAGATCGGCAAGTCGGTCATTTTTCCAGGTTTCCAGCAACGGTACAGCGATGGTGTTCACCACACCCGTCACGCCCACCACCAGCACCCAGGCAAGTGTCACAATGCCCAGCAGGTTGTGATAGTCGAGCCATTTTGTGCGGGCTGATTTCTTCCGGCGCAGCGTTCCGAAGTCCAGTTTTCGCATGAACGGAGCGTAAAGAACGACACCAGATACGGTCGCGATGACGAACAGAATTCCCATCGCGCCGAGAAACAGCATGCCGGGCAAGCCCAGAAACATGTCCGTGTGCAGCTGGAGAATGAACTCCATAACGCCGCCATCAACTGTGGGGGCGGGCACGATCTCGCCGCTTGTAGCGTCAAATCGCTCAAAATGCATCTGGCTGCCCGGTGCGTCAGGCGTCGGACCGGTGGTCACATTCACAACCGGGCGGTCCTCATCAAAACTCATGAAGAGGGGGACTTCACCGGGCCGGTTCTCGAGGGCTGCAGCGAGGATATCATCCAGGCTCAGCAATGGACCGTCCGGATTGGCGGGCTTCCACACGTCTCCCGTTTCAAAGGCGCCTTCAATTTCGTCATGAAAAATAAGAGGCAGCCCTGTCAGGCAGAGCATGAGCAGGAAGACGGTGCAGATAAGGCTCGTCCATTTGTGGAGAAAAGACCAGAAGCGGATGGAGCGGGCTGTCATCATGATTGAACTTTTAGAGGGTGGGGCGGTTTCTGAAAACCGCCCCTGATCCGTTTTAGAAGGATACCGTTGCAGAGACGGAAATCGTCTGAGGTGCGCCAAGTACCAGATAGTTGGCACCCGGGAAGCCGCCTGCCGACGCCCAGTAATCTTCGCCTGTCAGATTCTCGATTCGTGCCCGCAGGACCAGGTCGTTGGTTTCCATTGGAATGGTGTAGCGTGCGCCAATGTCGAGCCGTGTCCAGGCATCGAGTTGCTGGGTGTTGGCCGTGTCGACATACTGTTCGCCGGTATAGACGATGCGACCATCCAGAGTGAGACCTGAAATGGTTGGCACATCCCACTCAATATTGGCATTTGCCTGAAGGTCAGAAATGCCGATTGGGTCATTGCCTTCATCCACACCATCCTGCGTGTTGGAAAGCTCCGGGTCGAGCAACGTCATGCCAGCAATGATCCGAAGACCTTCTGTTGGCTCACCGAACACGCTGGCTTCCACACCTGTGACTTCCTGCTCTCCTGATGCCGAATAGACCTGATTGACCACAATCGGATTTGGTTTCGACAGATTGAAGAGGGCAACTGTACCGCCAAAATTGCCGCCATCATATTTGACGCCAGCTTCATATTGCTCGCTGCGGTAAGGATCGAGCACCTCACCGGCATTGATAATGGTGACACCACCACTGACAGACGGCGCCGTTGAGCCAGGCTGCAGAGCTTCAGAATAATTACCGTAGAAGGACAAGGCGTCTGTCATCTTGTAGACCACACCGACAGACGGCGTAAGCGCGCTTTCGTCATAGGCGGAGAGTTCTGCGCCGGAATTGTAGTCAAACGACTTGGTTTCGATCCATTGCTGGCGAACGCCAAGGGTCGTGATCAGACGTCCATCCAGCATGGTGATCATGTCCGCGAGTGCGATACTTGATGTGGTGGCTTCTTCGGTCTTGAGCGGATCTGAAAGCACACCGCCAATGAAGAAGTCAGCATCAGGCATGGTCACGGCGGTTGGTCGATAGAGATCATTCGCAAATCCGGCAAAACTTGAAAACGCATAAGCGTTTTTGGATTCGAGCTGTGTCGATGCACCAGACAGGATCAATCGGTGCTCAAGCCCGCCTGTGGTAAAGTCTGCGCGCACGCCGAGATCGGCCGAAATGACGTCGTCTTCACGGGTGTTATCGAAGCGATAGGCCGTTGTCGTGCCGTCTGCATTGGCGCTTGGGTTCGCCAGAACGTTGTCTTCTTCACCATTACGTGCGCCGAGGGCGGCCCAGACCATCACATTGTCTGTCACGTCATACTCGCCACGGACAACTCCAAAGAGCTGGCGCTCATCTGTATAGGTCCATGGCTGAGCGAAATTGCTGTCAGCTGCAGGGGCGTCCGGAATATCGCCAAGTGGGGTGACCTGAGGGCGCGGCGCATCGATATGATTGTCCTGATAACCAATGTCGAAGGATGCCCGGAAGCGGTCTCCGCGATAGTCGCTGCCAAAGGACAGAACGCCAAGTTCGCGATCCTGATCCTCAATCGATGTTTCGCCATCACGACCTGCGATATTCACGCGGACGCCGACTTCATCATTCTGACCAAAGCGTCGGGCAACATCGAGTGCACCAAACAGAATGGATTGCTGTTCATATCCGAGCGTCAGACGATTTATGTCTTCATTCGGAGCGCGCTTCGGAACGAGGTTGATGGCACCGCCAACGGCTGAGCCTCCGGGGGCTGCGCCGTTCAGGAAAGCATTGGCGCCCTTGAACACTTCGACGCGTTCAATGAACTCGGCGGCAACAAACTGACGGGGCAGAATGCCGTAAACGCCATTATACGTCATATCGTCGGAGTAAACAGGAAAGCCGCGAACGATATAGAGTTCCTGAAAATTGCCGAAGCCTTTAGCCAGGCGAACAACCGGATCGTTCTGCAGCACATCTCCAACACTTTCCGCCTGTTGGTTGCGGATCAGTTCTTCAGTGAAGGCTGTGCTGGAATAGGGCGTGTCCATATAGTCGATATTGCCGAATAGGCCGTTCCGGCCGCCGCGCGCAACCTGTCCACCCGCATAGGGCTCGGTCAGGGAAACCTGAGAACCAGAGCTGACTTCGACACTCTCCAGGCGCAGCTCTTCATCAGTGTCGATTGTTGTTTGCGCCATGGCGGGCAGGGAGGCAGCAAGCGCCAAGGCAGATACGCAGCGAATGGCTGAAAGCTTCATGACAGGACTTTCTGATTTTTCTGAAATATATTTTGCGTCTCATTCGCAAAAAAGACTCGGGCGAGCAAGCGCTTTCTTGAGAGTCATTCTCAAAATACTGTGAGCTGTTGCAAATGAGAGACGGGGTGTGCGGGGGCTAGTCTTCGCGCTGAATGCGAGCCTTGCCACGTCCAATTGCAAGGGCCTTGATTGCGCCGCGAAACGTGCGGGTTTCCTGGGAGGTCCAGCCGGCACGGGTGAAGGCGTTGCGCAGGTTCTGAACCATGACGGCCTTCTTGGCTTCCGGAAAGAAGAACCCGGCGCGTTCAAGTTCGCCCTCAAAATGCGTCATCATGCCGACGAGTTCTTCGCGTGATGCTGTCTCGCCGACGCCTTCCGGGATGTCGGGCGCATCGGAGGCTGCCCAGGCGTGTGCAAACACGCCGACAGCCTGCGCGAGGTTTAGCGATGCGAAGGCATTGTTGACGGGATAGGTCAGAATGGCGTCGCAAAGCGCAACAGCCTCATTCGGCAGGCCGGATTTTTCTGCACCGAACAGAACGCCGGTCTTTCCTGCGTGGGATTGCAGTTTTTCGACTGCAGGTCCGGTCGTGAAGACCGGTTTTTCCATTCCGCGTTGCCGCGCCGTCGTTGCCAGCAGATATGACATGTCCCCGACGGCATCTTCCAGAGTGTCGAAAACGGTCGGCGTGACGACGCCAGCCTCAAACGCACCTGCGGACATGGTATCAGCCGCCGGGTTGGGCCATCCATCCCTTGGCGAAACGATACGCAGATCGGAGAGGCCGAAATTGCCCATGACGCGGGCAGCCGCACCAATGTTTTCGCCCATTTGTGGGCCAACCAGAATGACAGAAGGGGATGAGACAGTCATGTTCGCCTCATCAGACATTCTTGATCACTTGTCCAGAAGGGCTGGGCGTCTTCTTCTTTTTGCCGGTGCCTAGCAGGCTGATGCCAATCGACGTCAGCACCAGCGCTGCAGCATGTGGCCAGCCAAACGCTTCGTTCAGCAGGAAGACGGCAAGGATCGCGGTTGCCACCGGGCCTGCATTGCCGATTGCGCTCGCAGGTCCTGGTCCAAGGCGCGCAATGCCTTCGGAGAGCAGAAAGCTGGGCAACACTGTGCAGACAATTGCCAGCACCACGCCAAGCATGATGATGTCCGGCGTGAAAGCGGGCATATGTCCCGCATTTGCTGTGGCGGCAGAGTGTACCAGAATTGTCAGGGCCGCGCAGCCCATCGCCATGCTGGTAAATAGCGCCGACCCGAGTGCGCCGATTGCCGACTTGGCCAGTGTGACATTGATGGCCATCAGCACTGCCGCGCCAAAGACGAACAGGCTGCCAATGATCACATCATGCCCTGCATGAGAGAGCTCGCGTCCGAACAGGATGATGACGCCCACATAGGAGAAAATGAGAGCCCCCGCATGGCGCCAGGTCATACGATCGCCGAACACCATCCATGCCAACACGGCGACAATCGCCGGATAGGTGAAAAGGATGAGGCGTTCCAGCTGCGCCGAGATAAAGCGCAGGCTCTGAAAATCCAGCCAGGTGCCGATATGATAGGTCATGATGCCTAGCCCACCAGCGAGCAGCAACATGAGAGGTTTTGGCCGGATCGGACGACTGCGCAGGCTCCAGATTCCGACGAACAGGAAAATCGGAAACGAAAATCCCATGCGCAATGCCATCATCTGCTCGACGCCTGCGCCAGCTTCGAGTGCGAGCTTGAACACAATTGCCTTCGCGCCGAACAGCACTGTGCCGAGTACCGCGCAGGTCAGTCCGATCAAAGGATGCATGTGGTCATCTGTCATACAAGGCGGCTCCGGTCGGGTGGCGGACAGTGAGGACACGGCGCATGAAAAACCGGCTGAGGATGCCCACAGCCGGTCTCAAACGTCCGAGCAGTCTGGCGGGCTTATGCCTCGCCAGCCAGTCTGACAAGCGTGCTTAAGCGTTTTTCGAAAGTTGACCGCCGTCCACACGGATCGCCTGTCCGTTGAGATAGGACGCAGCCGGCAGAACGCAGGACAGCGTGATGTTCGCAACTTCTTCCGGGAAGCCATAGCGACGCATCGGGACACGACGTTTTGCGAATATCGTCTTGTGATCGTCCTGAATGCCTTCGGTGATGCCGGTATGGATCGGGCCCGGACAGATCGCGTTCGCGGTGATGCCCTTGGGGGCCAGTTCGACGGCCATGGCGCGTGTCAGGCCGATCACACCATGCTTGGCAGCCACATAGGGCGAATTCAGCGGGGTCGCGCCAAAACCTTCCGTCGAGGCGACATTTACGATCCGTCCGCCTTCGCTGGATTTTTCGAGATATGGCAAAGCCGCGCGTACCATCCACTGATGCGATGTCAGCATGACCCGGATCGAGCGTTCCCAAGACACGTCGTAGTCCTCTGACTCAAAAGAGACAAGATGCGCAAAGCCTGCATTGTTGACGATAATGTCGACACCGCCAAACTTGTCTGCGGTCTTCGCAACAATGTCTTTGATGGCGTCATGATCGCCGACGTCCAGGGCCCAGCCGACGACATGATTGATCCCTGCGTCATTGATTTCGGAGACGACAGTGTCGACTTTGCTCTGATCAAGATCGGTGACGACCACATTGGCGCCTTCACGTGCGAACAGATGTGCTGTCGCGCGGCCCATGCCGCTGGCTGCGCCTGTGATGATGGCCGTCTTACCTTTGATTGATCGATTGAGTTCGCGATATGGTTCCATGTCTACCTCCCGAGAGTTCACTATCATTATCTCGAAAGTGATGGGCGGTTTGCGACCATAAGGCAAGACCAAAGCAAAGCCTGCGTTACCCGCATCGATTTAGATAGATCGGGTCTGCAATCTTCTGTACCGTTTTTCCATGCTGACTCGATCCAGACGACATCGTGCCCGAAGGCCATATATTTTTGGATGTGTTACGCTGAGCCTTTTCATTGTGCTTGTGACGTTTGCCGTTGTTGGCCGAGTTCTTCAGATCGACCTGGTCTTTAATCGGATGTGTTATTTCGAGCTCTTCCGAGGGACGGCGCCATCATCGGCCACGGTTTCAATGGTCGAATGGGTCATGATCATTGCAGTTTTGTGCGGAGCGGTTCAGCTCGTCCTGATGATCGACGGATTGTTTAGCCGGTCCGGGGCTCGCCTGATCGCTCTGTTGGGTGCCATCAATATTGTGTTCGCCATAAGCCTCTTCACAGTCTGGGCGCAGGTTTGGGCATTCTGGCATCCCGATGAAGCGTTCGGACGATTGGTCAGCCAGACCACCTGGTCTTTTGGCAGAGGCCCTCAACTTATGGAGCTCGGCGAAATAGAGTTCCGGCACAATAATCATGAACTGGAAATCTGGCAGCCTTTAGAGGAAATGCAAAATGGGAAACCGGTTTATCGGCACAGATCCACCGGGGTTATCAAAGCATACGAATTGATCGGCGCGTGTTTTCCGCCGGAAATCCTGCGCGCGAATATGCGCATGGCAATAGACGCCCGAGGCTGGCGGGAAGATGCCTATGATCCGGATATGACAGATGACCGCTATGGCTGGGTTTATCGCGACCGAAACGGGGCATTTATGTCAGGTCCCTATTTCCGGAGTGACCGCATCGGGATGGCTTACCGGAGCGAAGCGGCTCAGGCGAAGCCCGAGCTGAGCTATGAGGAATTCGTCAATATTCTGACCGAAGAAGAAGACGCGCTGTATCGTACTGAAGACAGAGAGGACATGTCTCTCGAAGACTTCACCAGCCGCTATTTGTGCATCCGCGAAAATCAGCGGACTGGCGAAGTGACCGCTTGTCAATGATCCGCATCACCGAATTCTTCCCTCCGCTGAGAGCTGCGTGTTAGGCTCAACGCTTACTGTTCCTGATCTTTTCGGATGTCTCATGTTGCGTGCCTGTTTTCTATCTATGCTCCTCCCTGTCCTGGCCCAGTTCGCATTGGCGCAGGTCAATAATCAACCCATTGAGACAGTGCCCCGGTCAACAGAAACGGCAGTAGACCCGTATTTGCCAGCTCGCGACGTTATGAGCGATCTTCAGGAAATCGTGACGCCGAATGGCATTCAGGAAACGCTCGAGATCGAAATTGGCGGCATCCGGCAGGTCCTGAACATTCGCGGCACTGACCGCGACAATCCTATACTTCTCTTTCTTCACGGCGGCCCTGGTGCAACCGAGATGCCGGTCGCCTGGACTTTCCAGCGCCCCTGGGAAGACTATTTCACCGTTGTGCACTGGGATCAGCGCGGTGCGGGCAAGACCTATCGGATCAATGATGCCGACGCTGTTGCGCCAACACTGACGCCGGACCAGATCACGTCAGATGCCATCAATGTCATCCAGTTTCTGGAGGGACATCTCGATCAGAGAAAAGTATTCCTGCTTGGTCATAGCTGGGGTTCGGTAATCGGCCTGCGCGTGGCCATGGAAAGGCCGGACTTGCTGCACGCCTATATCGGCATGGGCCAGATCATTGATTTTCTGGAGAATGAAGAGGTCGGCACGGAACGCGTCATTGCGGCAGCTGAAACGTCCGATAAGGCTGATGCGGTTGGCGGCCTGCTCGAGATTCTGCCTTACCCGGATGAAGGTCAGCTTTCACTGGAGAAGACAGGGCTGCAGCGTTCCTGGTCGGTATATCTGGGCGGGCTCGCAGCCTATCGAAAAGATGCTGATTTCTATTTTCACGCACCGCGTCTTGCGCCAACGCACAACGCCGATGACCGCGAAGCGATGAATGATGGCAGCCTCTATTCCATTTCAAACCTTTGGCCACAGGTGGCGGATGTCTCTTTCAAGGATGTGGAAACGCTTGAAGTACCGGTTGTTCAGTTTCTTGGACGTCATGACATAACCACTCCTCCCGAGCTGACGGAAACCTGGATGGCCGACCTGCAGGCACCTTTCAAAAAGCAGGTCTGGCTGGAACATTCAGCTCATCTCGGCATGATTGAACAGCCGGGCGTTGTCTTCATGACCCTGGTCAATGACGTCCTGCCATTGGCGGAAGCCGATTAAAGCCCGCACTTCGCAGAGGCGATGTCATCGCCATCGGTCGCTTCGGCCACTTCGAGTGGCCGATCGGTTGCGATCAGCACCAGTCCCTGATCCAGCAGTTCCTGAAACTCAGAGCCGTCGCCATCGGCCAGATACTGGTCGTCGAGACGTTCGCCGCGTCGTCCAAGTGTTCCGAACGCGGGCTCAATTCCCAGCGCACGTACAGCCTGCCAGGCGCTCGGGTCAGGCTCGCGCGTTCCTGTCCAGGCGATCAGATTGCCCTCTTTGACGCCAAGATCGATGAGCGTGGCAATATCTTCGGTATTGAAGGCTGATGCCGTCATGACGAGATCGTCGGCAATGCCGGCAATTTCTGCGGCCTGCTGATCATTATAGGAAATCATCAGGACATTGTTCTCGGCGCCGGCTTCCCGAACTTCAGAGATGATGTTCCGGAAACTCGTTGTTGGCTTTTTGTCGAGTTCGAGGATCGCGCCGGTTTCCACCGCCCAATCTAGCGCCTGACGTAATGTTGGGATCGCATACCCGGTCTCGGCGCCATCATTGTCGACCAGTTTCATCGTTTTGATAGCCGTCCAGTCGACATCGGCCACGAAGCCTTCGCCTGTTGTTGTGCGAGTCAGCGTCCGGTCGTGCATCAGAAAGAGAACGCCGTCGCGACTTTCGGCAATATCGATTTCGAAAACACGTACGCCCTGGTCATAGCCAAACTGGAAGGTCTCAATCGCATTCTCTGGATAGCCGGGATAAGGGCCGCCCCGGTGCGCGGCGATGGCTAGGCCACCTTCTTCACGCAGGCAGTTGAAAATATCGGGCAGGGCTTCCGGCATCACGGCAGGTGCAACCACAGGCGCGGGTGTCTTTGTCGCCGCCGGTTCGGGTGTGTCGGTTTTATTGTCAGAGCAGGCGGCAAGCGACAGTATTGCGATGCTCATCAGTAGTTGATTTTTCATGATCCGCGACCCCTCGTCTGACGCAATGCCAATTCCTTAGCCGAAAACTTCGTCTTTCGGAACAATCTTCCCCGATGACAGTAATTTTATCTCTTGAAGGTTTGCGTAGGGGAAAGAAAAATGACACCTACGTCATCATATAAGTCTAGAACCCCGGGGAGAGGCATGACACTTATCGGTAAAATGCAGGAATGGCCGCTGACGGTCGACAAGATTCTGACGCATGCGAAACTCAATTATCCACAGCGCAAAGTCATCACGCGGACGGTCGAAGGGCCCATTACGGAGACCAGCTATAGCGACATTCATGATCGCGCGAAAAAAGTCTCGAACGCACTGAAAGCAGATGGCGTGCAAATGGGTGATCGCATCGCGACACTCGGCTGGAACACAGCCCGCCACATGGAAGCCTGGTATGGCACGATGAACATCGGTTCTGTGCTGCACACGATCAATCCTCGCCTGTTCCCAGAGCAGATCGTCTTTATTGCAAATGATGCGGAAGACAAAATTCTCTTTGTGGACCTGACCTTCCTGCCATTGATCGAGAAGATTGAAGGTCATCTGAAGACAATTGAAAAATTTGTTGTTTTCACAGATGCGGAGCATATGCCGGAAACAAGCCTCAAGAATGCTGTGGCTTATGAGGAATACATCAAGGATCAGAGCGAAGAATGCGAATGGGGTGGTTTCGATGAAAACACGCCATGTGGCCTCTGCTATACGTCCGGCACCACCGGCAATCCGAAAGGTGTCTTGTATTCGCACCGTTCGAACGTGCTTCACACCTTCATGACCATGCAGACGGACGTTCTGGGTGTGTCTGCTAATGACCGTCTTCTGCCTGTGGTGCCGATGTTCCACGCCAACGCCTGGGGACTGACCTTCTCATGCCCGGCGGCTGGTGCTGACATGATCATGCCAGGCGCTCAGATGGATGGCGCAAGCATTTACGAGCTTCTGGACACGTACAAGGTCACCGCCTCGGCCGCCGTTCCGACGGTCTGGCTCATGCTGCTCCAGCATCTGGAAGCAAACAATCTCAAACTGCCTCACCTTAACCGCGTTGTGATCGGTGGCTCTGCCGTGCCAGAGCGTATCCTGCGTGCCTTCAAGGAAGACTATGATGTCGAAGTGATCCACGCCTGGGGGATGACGGAGACGTCACCGCTTGGAACGCTGGGCACGCTTCCACCAGAACTTCAGGGTGAAGACTGGGATACTCAGGTTAAATACAAGCTCAAGCAAGGTCGTATGCCATTTGGCGTCGAGCTCACCATCAAGGATGACGATGGCAAGAAGCTGCCATTCGATGGCGAAGCGTCCGGTCACCTGATGATCCGCGGCTGCGCTGTGGTTGATACCTATTTTAAAGGTGTTGGCGGCGAGATTCTGGATGATGAGGGCTATTTCGACACGGGTGATGTCGCGACGATTGATGAGCTCGGCTTCATGCAGATCACGGACCGTTCAAAGGACGTCATCAAATCAGGTGGCGAATGGATTTCCTCGATTGACCTGGAAAACATTGCGGTTGGCCACCCGAAAGTCGCTAACGCGGCTGCCATTGGGGTGTATCACCCGAAATGGGATGAGCGGCCATTGCTGATCATTCAACTTCACGAAGGTGAAGACGTTTCCAAAGACGAAATCCTTGCAACACTCGAAGGCAAGATCGCCAAATGGTGGACGCCGGATGGCGTGACCTTTGTGGACAATATTCCGCTCGGCGCGACGGGTAAGATCAACAAGCTCGCGCTTCGCGAACAGTTCAAGGATTACAAACTTCCGACCTACTAGACCGGTTTGTTCTTTAATCTCAATTCAGGCAGGTGCGGCGAAATCCGCACCTGTTTTTGTTTACGGTTGACCCGGACAAGGCATCCGCTACCACTTGCAGAATGGAAAGTCGGGAGAACGCAGCCTTATGAGTTCGTCAGTTGACGTCTCCCTGATCCTGCCCACGCGCAATGAGGCAGCCAATATTGCGACGGCGATTTCGAGCGCTTCAGAGGTGCTATCCGCCTATAATTTCGAGATTATAGTCGTCGATGATGACAGTCCGGATGGCACAGCTGATATCGTTAGGCAGATTGCTGGTGAAAACCTGCGTGTGCGCTGTCTGCACAGGATCGGACGTCGCGGTCTGGCATCTGCCTGCATTGAGGGGGCGCTTGCGGCTTCCGGGCGCGTTATTGCGGTTATGGACGCTGACCTTCAGCATGATGAAGCTATTTTGCCAGAGCTTGTCGCCAGCGTCCTTGATGGCCGTGCAGATCTTGCCATAGGGTCGCGCTATGTGGGGCAGGGTGGCATGGGCGATCTGTCGGACGACCGGGCCGCAAAGTCAGAGTTGGCGACCTCCCTGGCATCACGTTTTCTGAAGATTGACCTGACCGATCCGATGAGCGGCTTTTTTGCGGTATCAGCCGAACGTTTTCGAAAGGCTATTCCACGCATGACGGGGCGCGGGTTCAAGATCCTACTGGATTTTGTCTTTGCCGATCAGGGTAAGCTTCGCGTCCATGAAGTGCCGTTTGTCTTTCGCTCGCGACAGGATGGTGAAAGCAAACTCGACTCCGCGAATGCTGTTCAGTTTCTAATGATGCTCTATGACCGGGCGCTTGGGCATATCATTCCCTCACGCTTTGTCCTTTTTGCCGCTGTCGGGGCGCTGGGCGTGCTGGTCCATATGGGTGTTCTGTTCGCCGTTTTCCGGCTGATGGGTGCAGGGTTTATGGCCGGACAGATCTGTGCCGTCCTTGTTGCGCTGACCTATAATTTCTTTCTCAATAACATGCTCACCTTCCGCGATGTCCGGCTGAAGGGTTGGGCCATGATCCGCGGCTGGCTGAGCTTTGCGCTCGTCTGTGGACTGGGTGCCATCGCGAATGTCGGCGTGGCGGCTTATCTTTTCCAACAGACTGGCATCATGTGGTCGCTATCGGCGCTCGCCGGCATTCTGGTGGGGTCTGTCTGGAATTTCGTGATGTCATCCCGCTTCACCTGGGGACGTCTCTAGGCGCTTAGGTCCACCCTTCCAGCCATATATAGCTGAGCCACTGGTCGCGCGGCATTTCAAGCGCGTAAACGACCGGCAGGAAATAGACGAACACGCCGATCGCACCGAGCCCGGCCAGTGCTGTCAGTCCGGATCGCAGCCTACCATGCGGCAACAGGCTGATTGCGCTGGCGATGGCAAAGCAGAGCAGCATGCCGCAGCCATGATAATAGAAGAAAAACCCGATCTGCTTCGGTAGAATGACATAGATCAGCCAGGCCGAGAGGAACGACAGACTAACAGCAATCGCCACGCCGTTTTGCCGACGCAGCCCCTGCAGCAGGACAAACACCACGGCCACCAGTCCGCCCCAATACACCACGACATTGCCGACATAGAAGATCGCTTCATGCCCCCCATGGTCAATGCTTTCGAAATGATACCAGATCGGCTCCAGCATGAGCGGCCATTCCCACCACTCGCTCTCATAGGAGTTCTCCGCCAGCGGCAGCGTCTGACGATCCAGCATGTCGAACTGAAAAGTTAGCAACTCTGGTAGAGAGAGAGGGTCCTGCGCCACAAACAGAAGCGGCAGGAAGGTCGAGAAATAGACCATAAGGCTCGTCAGGCCAAAGATCATCGCACAGCCGAACAGGCTGATATCTGGCCAGGAGCGAAAGTCCCGCCCGAACAGCACCTGAAGCAGTGGGCGCCGCCGTGCCATTGTTTCGAAGAAGCGCGCGAGCACCAGTCCTGAGAGCGCAATGAATGCATAAATGCCGACAATCCATTTCGACGCAGCAGCAAGCCCTAGAAATACCCCGCCGACCAGCAGACAGAAAATCGCAATCGCTTTTGGTACGTGCCTGCTTGAAGAGGCCATCAGCCATGCTGCGGATATCGCAAACAGTGGATAGGCATAGGTGTCGAGCATGGCAGTCCGCGCCTGTACCGTGTAGGTGATGCTCAGCGTTATCAAAAGCGCGGTCAAAATCGCCAGAGGCAGGCTGCGAAACAGTTTGATCGCCATCTGAAAACAGGCATATACGCCCAACGCAGAAACAACCGCGCCAAGAATGCGCCAGCCAAAGGCGTTGTCACCGAACAGCCAGATGCCGAGCGCGATCATCTCTTTTGCAAACAGAGGATGTTCCGGGTTCGTGTTCTCTGAAAGGTCCAGCAAAGCCCGCGCGGCGGGGACATAATGGCTCTCGTCAAACACCAGTGTTTCCGGGTGACCCAGCGCAAATGTGAAGGCCAGAAGGGCCAGTGCGAGCAGAAAAAGTCCTGTCAGTTGCCGGGTCAGGAATTGAGCCAATGGGGCACCTTTCTGTTTCACGCTCTTTTTGAGTCAGCCATTCCCTTCACGCCGCAATCGCGTAAATGTGTTTCCGACTCACGGATAACCGCTTGATCTGACGATACGGCATTCGCGTAAGCACACACTAATCTTCATTCGGGTGAAAGGGCTAGTCATCATGGCATCCACGAAAAAGGGCGGATTGCGCGTTAAGTTCGCTTGGCTTGTTTTTATCCTGGCACTGGCTTTGCCGCTCTGGTTCATCGCAGCCGCGCTGGGCAGCAAGTATGGCCTCTGGGGCTGGCAGTTTGGCCTCGGCACCATGACCATCCAACTCGGTCCCATGCTGATTCTCGGGGTCGGTATTGCTGCGGTGGTTTCGCTCGTGCTCGGGCTTGTGAAGTCGCCGCGGGTAAAACCCTTTATTCTGTCGATTGCGGCGCTCATCATTGTCGGGCTCATTTTTGGCCGCATCGCCAATATGGGATCGGTGTCCGAAAACGTTCCACCAATTCATGACATACAGACAGATTGGGAAGATCCGATCCAGTTCTCAGATGCCATCATGACGGAACGGGAGAAAGTCGACGGGGTAAACCCGGTCGAAGATGATCCGGTCATCGCCGAATACGCGAAATCGAGATGGCCGGACATGGCAGGGCGCAGCGTGGCTGAGGTGCAACGCGAAAGCTATCAGCCTATGAATACCTATATCGCACCGGCACCGCCAGATGTGCTCTATGCGGCCGCATATTCCACATTGGCTGACCTCGGCATAGAGATTGTCACGGCGGATGAGGAAAACTATGTGCTCGAAGGCACATACACCTCGCAATGGTTCGGATTTAAAGACGATGTGGCCGTTCGTATTCGTCCGAAAGGCGAGGGCAGTGAGATGGATGTCCGCTCGGTGTCCCGTGTTGGCCTGTCAGATCTCGGCGCAAATGCAGAACGGGTCTATGCCATTCTGGAAGGTGTCCGCGCACGGATCGGCACACCTCCAGAGTAATAAACGCTGAAACAATGCCGCGCGGCTATCAGCTGGCCGTGCGGTATGTCCCGTCAATGGTTGCGCCATTCTCGGCTTTCACACGGCCATCCTTGACCAGATGGATCATATGACCGAGCACCGAATGGCATGCTGCCGGATGTAGGCTCTTGTCGACATCTGCGTAAATCGTCCGAACCATGTCAGGGATGCGCGTATCACCCGCTTCGAGCCGCGCCAGAATAGCCGCTTCGCGCTTTTTACGGTGATCGATATAGGCCTGAATAAAGCCTGTGACGTCTTCGGTTACTGGCGGGCCATGGGTTGGGACAATCTTTGAAAAGCCCATGTCGCGCACTTTTTCCAGACTGTTGAAATAATCGCCCATATCGCCGTCCG
This sequence comes from Ponticaulis profundi, assembly GCF_042659465.1. NCBI lineage: Bacteria > Pseudomonadati > Pseudomonadota > Alphaproteobacteria > Hyphomonadales > Hyphomonadaceae > Ponticaulis > Ponticaulis profundi. The sequence goes on from NZ_JBHSSW010000004.1 coordinate 244,503, forward strand.
GCGGCGAAATAACCGTCGTGGACCACCCCATGATGTGATCGCCGGAAAACAGCGTTTTCTCTTCTCTCAGCCCAAAGCAGAGATGGTTGGAGGTATGCCCTGGTGTTTCGATAACATCCATCGTCCAGCCCGGACCTTCAAACACATCGCCGTCGCCGACCGTGACATCTGGCTTGAAGCTCAGATCGTCTCCGGCTTCCATGCGCACTTCCGCTTCGGAGGGAGCGCCAGCGGCGCGGCCATATACTTTGCAACCGGCCCATTCGGCCAGCGGATGGGCGAGTGGGGAATGGTCCATATGGCTGTGTGTCACAACGACATGGCTGATGGTTTCACCTTCCAGGGCCGCCTTCAGCGCTTCCAGATGTTCTGGAATGGCAGGGCCTGGATCGATGACACAGACGGTGCCGTTGCCGATAATGTATACGCCCGTTCCGTAATAGGTGAAAGCGCCGGGATTGTTCGCCACAACGCGGCGGACAAGTGGGCTAAGTCGCGCGACTTGACCATATTCGAAGTCCATTTCCCGGACATATGGAATCGGTGATGCCATGTGAGTTCTCTCTTATTGTGTCGAGAGCTAGCCTCGAACTTTTGGCGCATAAGCCGCCGAAAACGCGCGTGCCATCAGACGGGTAGAGCGCAGCTTTTGCCCGAGCGGCAAAGCAACGGGTGGCCCCATGTCCGTCTTGTTTGCATCGACGATGAAGATCTTTTTGGACGTCGCGTCGCGCAACACGTCAACGCCGCCCCAGTCCAGGCCGATTTCCTTTGCGAAATTGCGGATGATGGCCATTTCGTCGCTGCTGAAACAGGTGTGCGGCAGCATGTGCGACACATCGCAATTCTCGTTCGCAAAGCGTCGTGATTGTGGGCGACGCTTACGGAAAACGATGGTGGGTTCCCCGGCCACGAACGTAGTGCGCAGATCTTCCACCAGACCGCCGGAAACACGGTTGTCGATCAGGCGCTGATAGGTCTTGCCGTCAATCGGATCCATCGGGCCTTCGATGATGCGCCCATCATGGGCCGCATTGATTTCGGATTTCTCGACCATGGGGCCATCAAATGCGCGCGGATCGACCGCGAGCGAATAACCGGCAACCCGCTCAAACGCTTCGGCAACATGCGTTTTAGATACGTCGCGACAGCCGAAATTGATCAGCTTTGCATGTGATGGAATGTTTTCAGGAAGCTTTGCCTCGCAGTGCGTGGTGTCATCAAAGTGGAAGATGACGTCAGCGCGAGACGGGTCTTTTTCAATAATTGCGCCAGCCGCATGAAGTACTGGCCAGATAAAATACCAGGGGCGCGGTGTGTCCGGCAGGAATGCAATACGGGGTTTCCGGTGGCCGCGTGCCATATGCCAGAACCGCCAGCCCTGGGTCAGGGTAAAAAAGCTGATCCAGACAAGAACATCTGTCACCAGTCCGACGTTCAGGGGCACGTGGTGTCCGGTCTTTTTGACCAGAAATGTACCGTCCTGAAATTCAAAGTCTGAGAGCCAGAATTTACTCATACTCTATCTTCCCGTGCGTCCAGCACCCCCTATGTCGCAATTTTTGTAGGGCGTCTACTGGCCCGAAGATTGCGATGCAGCTGGTAACGCTTTGTGTAGGACCAGTTTAGGACATTCTCGTGACAGGCAAAATCACTGATACTCTTTTTCGCGTGATAAGACCGTTATGTGCCGGGTTGATTGCCATTCTCGCCATGCATGCCCTTGGTCAATCCGACGCAAAAGAACCAGCCTCTCAGAATAGTGTGGTCACATTGAGGGTTCCGGCAGCCTGATCAGCTCGTTGTTGATAGGTGTTCGAGGGCAGGTGCCATACCGGTCAGATTGTAACCGGCTGCCTCAGAATGTTGCAGGATGTCGGCGACATCCATCTTTCCGGATGCGGCCTGCGCAAACGCCCACAAGGTGATGGAACGGGTCCCGGAGCGGCAGAAGGCCAGCACCTTGTTATCGCCCGCAGTTTCCAGCTCAGAAAGCGTTTTTCGGACATCTTCCACTTCAGGTGGCCCCTGTATTGGAATATGAGCAAAAGTTAATCCTTCGGCTTCAGCCTGTGCCACAAGCGTTTCAGTTGCAGGTTGATCCGGGGTCTCGCCAGACGGGCGATTCATGATCAGACTTTTAAAGCCCTGTTCCGCTGCAAGTTTAACGTCATCCGCCGTGATTTGAGGCGCGACGTAGAATTTCTCTGTGACCTTGCGAAAATCTGCCATGACTGTTTCCAATCCGGAAAGTTTTAAAAAACATGCTTTAAACCCTGTTGCCAGTGATGAGAAACAGGGTAAAGCCGTGGGAAAGAGCTTTCTGCGGAAAAATAATGCTTATCGATGGGTGAACACCATCAGTGTATGCCTCTGACGATAAGATGTTTGGAGTATTTTTGTAAAAGTGCCGCGTTTTCTTTCCAGAATTTCTGTCTCATTTATTTTGCGAAGGTTGGCCGTTGCGATTCCGACCTTGTTGCTCGTCATCACCGTTGCTTTTTTCATGATGCGTGCAGCGCCCGGCGGGCCATTTGATACCGATCGGAAACTGCCACCGGCTGTTGAGCAAAAAATCCTCGAAAAATACGGCATGGATAAGCCGGTTTTTGAACAATATGTCGACTATCTCGGCGATGTTGTAACTGGCGATTTCGGTCCTTCTCTCAAGAACAGAGACAAAACGGTTTCAGACCTGATCTCGGAAGGTCTGCCCGTCAGTGCCACGATCGGTGGCATTGCCATGTTCCTCGCCTTTTTCGTCGGGGGCGGGCTCGGCATTATTGCGGGGCTGAGACAGAACAGCTTTCTCGATTACTTCCTCATGGGCTTTGCGACGCTCGGCATATCCGTTCCATCCTATGTAATCGGTCCGGTTGCGGCGCTGATCTTTGGTGTGGGGATCGAAATTTTTGGATTCCGCACCAATTTCTTCGCGCCCGGCGGTCTCGATATGGGGCGGATGACGGCATACACCATCACCTTACCGGTGCTGACACTTGCCCTCTATTACATCGCAGGAATATCGCGGATCATGCGGGGGAGTATGATTGAGGCGATGCGCTCCAACCACATCCGTACGGCCCGTGCTAAAGGCGCGTCGGAAGTCGAAGTGGTGCTCAAGCATGCGCTGCCAATCGCCATTCTGCCGCTTATTTCCTATCTTGGTCCGGCATCGGTCGGTGTGATCACAGGTTCGCTCGTGATCGAGCGGGTATTCAGCCTGCCGGGCATTGGATCTTTCTTTATCGATGGTGCGCTGAACCGGGATTATACGCTTGTCATGGGCGTTGTGATCCTTTTTGCCAGCCTGATCATTCTGATGAATTTGATCGCTGACATTCTTTACGCAATTCTCGACCCGCGGGTGAAATACTGATGATCGGAATTCAGGACGCTCAGAACAAAGCTGCACTCGAGCAGGCAGCTGTCGAAGGTCGCTCCCTCTGGGATGATGCGCGTGCTCGCCTGTTCCGGAACAAGGCTGCGGTGTTTGCGATGATCGTGCTTGGCCTGTTCACGGCTATTTCGCTTCTGGTGCCGCTGTTCTGGCCGCATAACTATGCCACGATCTACACGGACCGTGTCAGCCTGCCGCCAACCTTTGAGCATCTGCACATTCTGGGCACCGACACGCTCGGACGCGATCAGTTTGCCCGCATGATGCTCGGCTTTCGCGTTTCGCTGGCCGTCGGTCTGCTTGCGACGTTTGTCAGCCTGGTGATCGGTGTAACCTGGGGCGCGATCGCCGGCTTTTTTGGAGGTCGGGTTGATCAGGTGATGATGCGTCTCGTCGATGCGCTCTACGCCATTCCGTTTATCTTCTTCGTCATTCTTCTGACGACGGTGTTTGAGCGGAACCTCTATCTGATCTTCATCGCCATCGGTGCTGTTGAATGGCTCACAATGTCCCGCATTGTGCGTGGCCAGACACTGACGACGAAGACGAAGGAATTCATTGAGGCGGCCAGGGCCGCTGGTGTGTCACAGCCTGCAATCATTCTTCGTCATATCGTGCCGAACATCGTTGGACCGGTGGTGATTTACATCACCCTGATCATTCCGCAGGTGATTTTGCTGGAAAGCTTTCTCAGCTTTATCGGTCTTGGCATCAACGAGCCGCTGACGTCGCTTGGCGTGCTGCTCTCGCAGGGCAAGGCGCAAATGTCGTCCAAGCCGTGGCTGCTGATCTATCCGGCTGTGATTATGGCTGTAACGCTCTTGTGCCTGAACTTTCTGGGAGACGGCGTGCGTGACGCCGTCGACCCGAAAGAGCGCTGATCCCGGTCAGCTCGCGCGGGCTATTGCTCGCGCGATGCCTTGAAGCGTTCACCCGTATTCAGTCGGATGAGATAGCTGCCGAACGCAGCCCGCTTGATAACCGCAGACGTCGGTGGACGTTTGCGGCTGATCCGGATCTTGTCACTGTCATTCTGACGCCAGACCTGACCGTTCTCGAACACCAGAACCACCTTGCCATAGGCGTCGGTCGTCGCTGACTTCAGGGGCAGGGTCACTTCTTCAATCTGTCCCGAATCATCTTTCTTCACTGAGTCGTCATCGGAGCCGCCGCCAAAGCCCGGCAGCGAGAAGGTTGGCAGACTCGGCATGGAGAAACCGAAGGCATCCTTTTGGACGGTTTCGGCTTCCTGGCGGGTTATCGTCTTGAATTCGCCCTGGTTTTCCGCTTGGCGAGTCGCGCTTACCGCTGCGTCAAAGCAGGCAAGACGCTCGGTGTTGTCTGAAATGTTTGCGCAGGCATAGATCGATTCCAGAGGCGTCTTTTCCTGTGCCAATGCCGGAAGTGTTATCAGACTCACGCCTACAGCGCCTAAAAGACAGGATTTTCTCATTTTGGTGGACTTTCCCCATTCAACTTTGTCAGCAATAAGCTTGAACTGAAATAAACGTCGCGCCAATCTTCGACGTCGTGTCATAAAAGTTTTGTAATGGAGCGAGCATGCCCAACTGGTCCACGTCACTCAAGTATGTAACGGTCGCAGCGGCTGCTTTCCTCGCGGCTTGCGGTGGTAGCAATAGTAGTAATAGTGCCGAAACCCTCCGCCGTGGCATCAGTGCCAATCCGGACACGCTGGACCCGCATAAAGTCTCATCGCAGTGGGAAAACATCGTCATTGGCGACATGTTCATTGGCCTGTTCACCGACGGTAAAGATGCGACTCCGGTCCTGGGCATGGCCGAAAGCTATGAGATTGACGAGAGCGCGACGAAATGGACCTTCACGCTCAAGGACGCGAACTGGTCAGATGGTGTTCCCGTTACGGCTTATGACTTCGAATATGCGTTTCGACGAATTCTGAACCCTGAGACGGCGTCGCAATACGCGTCTCTTCTGTTCCTGATCAAAAACGCTGAAGGCTATTACAACCAGGACCTGCCTGCGGAAGAGCTTGGTGTGACGGCGGTGGACGACAAGACGCTGGTGATCGACCTTGAGTACCCAGCACCGTATCTGCCGGGTCTATTGAAGCACTACACGGCCTTCCCAGTACCGAAACACAAGGTTGAGGAATTGGGTGACGACTGGATCAAGCCGGAAAACATTGTCGTCAATGGTCCCTACAAGCTTACGGAATGGCGTACCCGCGACTTTATTCGTTCGGTTGTAAACACCCAATTCGATGGCGCCGAAGACCTTTGCTTCAAGGAAGTGGTCTATTTCCCTTATGAAGACCTAGATGCGATCGAACGCTATATCGAGACAGGGCGTCTCGATATGAATAATGCGTTTGAAGGTCAGCGTACTCAGGAACTGAGAGAGAAATTTCCTGGCTGGGTTCGTGCCGTACCTGCGCTGATTACGACCTATTACGCTTTCAACACAGAGCTTCCGAAGTTCGAGGATGTGCGGGTTCGCAACGCACTCGCGATGGCACTTGATCGCGACTTCATGGTCAACGAAGTTCTGACAGCTGGATACGTACCAGCTTACTCACTCGTGCCTCCAGGCATCGCGAACTATGACGGCGGTGCAGAGGTCTATTGGGCTGACATGTCTCAGGAAGAGCGCCAGGCTGAGGCGAAACGCTTGCTGGAAGAAGCTGGCTATGGCCCCGACAACCCATTCGAGTTCACGTATATTTACCGCTCGACAGACGACAATCCGAAGGTTGCGCCTGCTGTTCAGGCGAACTGGAATTCCATCGCACCATGGGTGAAAGCCGAGATTCAGATGCAGGATACGGCGGTCCAGTACGCGCGCTTGCGTCAGGCCGATTTTGAAATTGGTGATGCCGCATGGGTTGCAGATTACAATGACCCACAGAACTTCCTGTTCCTGCTGGAAAGCCGGACGGGCGTCATGAATTACGGCAATTATGCGAGCGCAGAGTATGATGAACTTGTGGAAGCTTCCAATCTCGAAACCGATATGGAAGCTCGCAAGGCTATTCTGAAGGAAGCCGAGCAACTCATGCTCGACGAGATGCCAATCATTCCAATGTGGTATCAGGTTGCGAAAAATCTGGTCGATCCAAACCTGACTGGATATGCAGACAATCCCGAAGACGTGCACCGTTCACGTTATATCTGCCGGAAAGACTGATTTCGCCGGCTTTTCTGGGCGAGGGGGCTGGTAATGAGCGATGAACTGGAGACGGCCGCTGCCATGTCGTTGGGCGGCCTGTCCAAATCTGAACAAGATGGCTCCGTTGAGGGTGAACCTTGCCGTAATTGCGAGACGCTGACGGTTGGCAAATACTGCCATGCCTGTGGGCAGCTCGCTCAGAATTTTCACCGGCCGATCTTTGGGCTCACCGCTGAGGCGCTGGGTGATTTCTTCTCGCTGGATGGTCGCATAGCCCGCACCATTCCAGCGCTTCTGTTCATTCCCGGGCGTGTGACCAGACATTACCTCGATGGCAAGCGTCAGCGGTATGTGCCGCCGTTCCGGCTTTATCTTCTCGCCAGTTTCATCTTCTTCCTTGTTTTATTCAGCCTGGGCGATGCGACGGGTTGGTTTCAGCCGCACGCTGCAGGATCGGAGGAGATCGCCGTAACGGACACGGAGGCTGAACCGGAGGAAACAGAGGAGAGCCGGTCGTCTGACACCGGGAACGAGGACGAAGCAGAGGGGGCGGGAAGTTCCCGGCAGGCTGAAGCGGACGGGAAAGTTGGTATCGCCGTACTTGATCCTGACAAGGGACCGGTTCTTGTTTCTCCCGAAGGTGAAGTGAGTGATCTTCCTCGCGATGAAGGCGGGCGGATAGATCAGGACGCATTACTCCAGGAAGTCATTCGGCAGAGCGGTTATACGGATGAGGATGACGCAGAGCTCCGGGAGCTTATGGCCAATGGCGTCGAGTTACTTGAGAATCGGGTGCTTCTCTATATGGCGGTCCGCAACTGGGCACCGCGGCTCGCTTTCATGCTCGCCCCTATGCTGGTTCTGTGTCTGATCCTCGTTTTTCCGTTCCGGAAAGGTGTATATATATACGACCACGTCATCACAGCCTTGCACTTTCAGACCTGGCTCTACTTCCTGATGAGCGTTTGCCTGACATTACTCTGGCTGCACCAGGTTTGGGTTTGGTGGCTCATTTTTATCGGACCACTGGTATATTTATATCGCATGTTACGTCGTGTTTATTCGACGGGACGAGTTACCGGTTTTCTGCGTGCGTGCTTGATTCTTTTCATGCTGAATTTCGCTTTATTGGCGTGGGGTGTGGTCGTTTTTGCCTTGAGCGTGAACGAAACAGTAGAAATTTCGCGCGTTCAGTGAGTGGGGTGAAGCTTTTTTGCCACATTCGCAGGCTTTGTGTGACAGCCGTGTAACTTTGCATTGACGCTTATGTGACGCGACCCGTAGCGTCAGGACCAGATCGACTACTGGGGTGTCGATATGTGTGGCTGGGTTTCTTCAGGAATTCGGCCGCGCACAGTTTGTAAACTGGAGGTTCAAACGTGAACGGGAACATTTTCAAGACCCGCCTTCTTGCCACATCCGTATTTGCGGGTGTTCTTGGCAGCATGGCAGTCGCACCAGCTATCGCTCAGGAAGACACTGAAGCGGAAGCTCGCCAGCAAACCGTACAGGTTACGGGTTCGCGCATCGTCAAGCAGGACTTTGTTGCAAACAGCCCGATTGCTACGGTCAGCTCTGAAACTTTCGAATTGACCGGTACGGTCAACACTGAGGACGTCCTCAACACTCTGCCACAAGCTGTTCCAGGTTTTGACCGTACGTCAAACAACCCGGGCGGTGGTTACGCAACGGCCAACCTGCGCGGTATCGGTTCAAACCGTACGCTGGTTCTGGTTGACGGTAAGCGTTTCGTTCCAACGACTGCTGGCGGTGTTGTCGACCTGAACAACATTCCACCAGCGCTCGTTGAGCGTGTTGAAGTCATCACGGGTGGTGCATCAGCTGTTTACGGTTCTGACGCTGTTGCAGGTGTTGTAAACTTCATCCTGAAAGACGACTTCGAAGGTCTGGAAGCAAACATCGGTTATGAGTCGACGCTGGAATACGGCGACGCTCAGTACTGGAATGCTGACCTGACGATGGGTGCAAACTTCGCTGATGGTCGCGGTAACGTGACAATGAACCTCGGCTACACAAACCGTGAAGCTGTGTTCCAGGGGCAGCGCGACTTCTCTACATTTGCTCTCGGCGACGGCGCTGACGGTCTGGAACCAGGCGGTTCTTCAGGTGTCCCAGCTGGTCACCTCTTTGATTCCTTCACATTCTCTGATGGATCAACAGGCCAGGCGATCTTCACCGATGGTGGCGGCATTCGCCCTTGGGTCAATGCGGGTGCAAACAGCGACCGTTATAACTACGCTCCTGTGAACTACCTTCAGCTTCCGCAAGAACGTTTCAACACGACAACGGTTGCTCGTTACGAAATCACACCTGAAATCGAAGCTTATGCTCGTTTCACGGGTGCCTTTAACCAGGTTCCGCAACAGCTGGCTCCAACGCCTGCGTTCACAACCATCACAATCGGTACGGATAACCCATTCCTGACACCAGAAGCTGCGGCTGTTCTGGCTCAGATCGATGGTGCTTATGGCGACCCGGTTGACGGCATGGTTATGCCTTACCTCGGCCGTCGTATGCTCGAGACAGGCGCTCGTGCATCTAACGACGACTTCTTCGCATTCCAGTTCCAGGCTGGCCTGCGTGGCGAGTTCGGTCCAGGTATCGGCTATGACGTCTTCTTCCAGACTGGCCGTACACAAGACAACAACGACCTGACGGGTGACATTTCTCTGTCACGCTTCCTGCAGGGTGTTGATGCTACGACCGATGCTGATGGCAACATCGTTTGTCGCGACCAAAGCGGCGGCTGTGTGCCGGTCAACATCTTCGGTACGAACGCAATTTCTGACGAAGCAGCAGACTACATTTCTGCCGGTCTGTCTTCCAAGTCTGAATACAACCAAACCATCTTCGGTGCGTCGATCAACGGCGACACGTCGTCTTACTTCACGCTCCCTGGCGGTGGTATCGGTTGGGCTGTTGGTTTCGAATACCGCGAAGAAAGCTATGACTTCCGTCCGGACGATAACCTCGGCACAGGCAACCTGCTTGGCTTCAACTCTGCGCCTCCGCTCTCTGGTGGTTTCGACGTTTATGACTTCTTCGGTGAAGTCTATGTGCCGATCCTCGAAGATGCGCCATTCGCAGACATCCTGGCTCTTGAAGGCGCTTACCGTATTTCCGATTATTCTACGTCCGGTCAGACCGAAACGTACAAAATCGGTGGTGAGTGGGCTCCGGTTGAAGACGTTCGCTTCCGCGTTCTGTACAACACAGCTGTTCGTGCGCCGAACATCTCTGAGCTGTTCTCTGCAGTCTCTAACGGCTTCCCGCCAGCGACTGACCCTTGCTCAGCATCGCAAGATCCAGAAGGTGAAGGCATTGCCGCTCTGTGTACAGCGACCGGTGTTCCTAACGTAGGCACATACGAGCAACGTAACTCTCAGATCGAAGGTCTGTTCGGTGGTAACCCTGACCTCCAGCCAGAAGAAGCTGAAACGCTGACGGCTGGTGTTGTCTGGACGCCATCTTACATTCCTGGCCTGTCGGCTTCTGTTGACTACTACTCCATCGAAATCGAAGACTACATCACCTCACTGGCTGGTGGCGTCGGCGGTATCCTTGGACAGTGTTACCTGCCAGCGAACAACCCAACTCAGGATCCGAACAACGCATTCTGTCAGGCTGTAAACCGTAGCGCGCTCGGCGAGCCGCTGGTTTCTGCGAACCTTGCAAACGCTGGTTCTCTGGAAACATCAGGTGTTGACGTCGCGGTCAGCTATGAGACTGAGTTCGACGCGATCCCTGGTACGTTTGGCCTGAGCTATGCGGCTCTGTTCCTCGACAAGTGGGACTTCTACGCATACGAAGGTGCTGATCCTGTTGAGTGTGCGGGTAACTTCGGTCTCGTCTTCTGTGACGATCCAATCGCGAAGTACAAGCACAACGCAACACTGTCTTGGGCAAATGGTCCATTCACCGCTCAGTTCCGTTGGGAACACCTGAACGGTGTGGATGATGATGATCCAGAAACAGACTACATCGTTGAGAGCCTTGATGCTTATGACCTCTTTGGTCTGAGTGGTTCTTGGGACATCAACGACAACGTCAAGTGGACGCTTGGTGTCGACAACCTGTTCGACGAAGAGCCACCAATCATCGGTGACAACCAAGAGCAGGCAAACACATACCCTGCGACTTACGACCCATTCGGTCGTACGATCTACACGTCTGTCAAACTGCGCTTCTAAGCGGAACAGACAAGCTGAATTGGGAAAGGCGGACTTCGGTCCGCCTTTTTCTTTGTTTGCTTGTGTGTTCTGGCGAGAGGCTGAGGATTTTGGCAATAGCATCTCACACAGCTGCTAAACGCTAAGCGAGCCCGGTGCGCATTGAGCCGAAAGATGGCTACACTTTTGCGGATGTCACTGTGTGGGCCAAATGGTTCGGATGAGGACGCCAAGACGTGGCCGATCAATGGTCAGTTGGCTTGTCACAGGACGACTTCGCTTTACGCTTCCGTTTCGTCGTTGCTGCGTAAAAAAAGCTAGGGCTTAGGTGTCTAGGGCACCCGTGCATAGATCATACAAAAAGCCCCGACCATTTCTGGCCGGGGCTTTCCCATTTAAGCTGAAATACAGCGCGACTAGTTTTCGCGAATTTCAGGCGTACTCATCTGCGTTCCACCTTTTTGCAGAGCGAGACTTTCTTTCAGCAGCGTCTGGAAACGCTCGTCTCCCAATACCTGGTTCAGCGTCGCAGCCGCTTCGGCTGATTCAGCTGAAGCGCCGAAGAGCTCGCTGAAAGCCTGGAATGGATTTTCTGGTGTTGGGTAAAGCTTCACCCGCACCTTCGTACCAGCTTCAATCCCAGCGAGTTCCTTGGCTTTGGCAATCGCGTCGATATAGCCACCGGTTTCGTTCACAAGACCGATTTGCTTTGCAGCTTCGCCGCTCCAGACGCGTCCTTTGGCAATTTCATGAACACGCGCGGTATCAAGTCCGCGTCCATCAGATACGATTTCGAGGAAACGGTCGTATGTGCGCTTCAGAGATTCCCACAACTCGGCGCGTTGGGCCTCAGTGAAGGTTTCAGTGTTGAAGGCTGAAGCAAACTCGCCGCCAACTGTGATAGCGCTTGGGTTGATGCCAATGCGGCGCAGGCCGTCTGCAATGGCCAGCTTGCCACCATAGACGCCGATAGACCCGGTGATGGTCGTACGGTTTGCAAGGATCGCGTCTGCTCCTGCGGAGACGTAGTAACCGCCGGAAGCTGCGACACTACCCATGCTGACCACAACAGGTTTGCCTTCTTCATCCTGGACGCGTTCGATTGCGCGCCAGATCTGGTCAGAAGCGGTTGGAGAGCCTCCCGGGCTGTCGACGCGGAAGACGAGGGCTTCGACATTCTTGTCACGGCCGGCCTTCAGAATGGCTTCAGCAATTGGATCGGACGCCATGACGGATTCGTCGCTGAACAGTCCCTGATCGCCAGTTCCTGTGATGATTGCGCCTTCGCCGCCGATAACAGCAATGAGAGGAGCTGTCGGTTTTGCAAGGGCGGGGTGATATTGCGCAATAGGCAGGAACTCAGCCGACTCGCCTGCCTGCTCCAGGACATCTTCTGCGGCATCTTCCGGCCATTTCAGACCGTCGAAAATATTCCCTGCGACGGCTTCGTCCGGGCTTAAAGGTCCGGATTCGAGCAGATTTTTGAGGTCGGATACACTTCCAAACCCACGATCTGCAGCAATGTCTTCGAGGGAGATCCGCCACATATCGCTTGCGAGCGCGGTCATGGCTTCGCGGTGTGGCTCTGTATAGTCTGTTTCCTTGTAAACGTTTGGCGAGTTCTTGTATTCGTAGAACTGCTCAATCTCGGCTTTGACGGACAGATTATCGAACAAGTCCTTGAAGAAGAGCGTTTCAAGGGAAATGCCATTCACCATTATATCCGAGCCTGGCTGTAGATAAATTTCATCAGCCGCAGAGATCGCACGAAGCGTGGATGGCCCTGCACCCATCATGCCCTGGCTGTGTGCGACGATGAACTTGTCAGCAGCACGGAGTTTGAGAAAAGCTTCGCGAAGTTCTTCGGCGCGGGAGCTACCGATGCCCATTTCGCTGGCGCGAATATAAACGCCTTTCACACGGTCATCGTCGATGGCCGCGTCGAGCTTCCCAAGAATGTCAATAAAGCTCGTAGTCTGAAAGAGAACGGCCGGGCCGGACGATGCGGGCTGATCTGCAAAGTCGTCTCTCAGGTCGATTTCAAGGACGATGGCATCCGTCGGCGCTTTATTACCGCCGCCTGATGTGGCCGCCATAATGCCGATTCCGAGCCCGATCACGATTGGCACAAGAACCAGAAAGAGGATCAGAGCAACCAGACCGCCCAGAAGTGAGCTGATGAAAGTCTTCAATATTGTCTCCTACGGAAAAACACTGAATTGTGTCTTATCGATAAATGATAAGGATTTTAAAAAATATTGCAAAGAATATCTTCAGATCATCGACAAAAGGCGGATCGGGCGAAAAAGGTGCAAGGAAAATCAGGAAACTGAATTTTGCGTGTTGCATACCGTGCCGGCTTTATGTAGATACGGCGCCTCATTGGGGCGTCGCCAAGCGGTAAGGCACCGGTTTTTGGTACCGGCATTCCCAGGTTCGAATCCTGGCGCCCCAGCCACTCTTCCTTCTGATTAAACAGCCTGCTTGCGCGACGCGCAGCTTTGCCTCTTGCGTCCCGATGGCGGACGGGTAACGCTGTTGCATGGTCAGCTGGGAGACACGCCATGCGCAATCTTAAAAGATTTCAACGCGCGACGTTCGTTCAAACCGTGAGCGTGATGGCTGTCTCGTCGCTATTTCTCGCCGCGTGTGCTGGCGGTGGAGGCGGCGGCGGGGGCGGTTCGACCTTCACACCTGTGCCGGTTCCAACGCCCACTCCAACACCCACGCCTACGCCGACACCATCTCCAACACCGACGGCATCGCCGAGTGAATTTGAGACATCAGAGTATCTGGCAACGCGCGGTCTGGAGCTGATTGGTGCATCATCCGCTTATGCGGATGGAGCGACCGGCGAGGGCATTCTTGTTGCCGTGATTGATACGGGTGCGGATGGATCCCACCCGGACCTGCAGGGGCAAGTCCGTCTCAGCTTCGATGTGAATGCGGCCGACCGGGAAGCAGATGATGTTGATGGCGATGGCCACGCGACACTGATTGCGGGTCAGATCGCGGGTCTGAAGAATGATTCAGGTATTCAGGGTGTGGCATACAACGCGTCTATCCTGTCTGTCAGAGCAGACCGGCCGGGATCCTGTCAGGAGACCGGAGACGATGGCGGCTGCAGCTTCTTCGATTCAGATATTGTTCGCGCCATCGACTATGCGGTGGAGCAGGGGGCACGGGTGATCAATATGTCGCTCGGCGGTGAGATCGACAGTGACCCAAGCCTTGAAAACGCCATCCGCTCCGCTGCCGCAGCCGGGGTGCTGGTCGTCATTTCAGCCGGCAATGACGGGGAGGCTGAAACGCTGGATGAAGACGGAAATGTCGTACCGGCGAAGGGACTGTCTCCGAACGAGCCTGCTTATATTGCTGGTCAGGCGTCGTCGCTCGGGCGGGTCGTAGCCGTTGGCTCCATTATCGCGAGAGACGATCCGGATACGCCGGAAAACGACATTGGCCGTATATCTGATTTTTCAAACCGAGCTGGTGAAGATTCAAAATTCTATTATCTGCTCGCGCCGGGCGAAGGCGTCGTTTCGAGCGGCCCGGATGATGATATTGTCTTTCCTGACGCACCGACCTGTTCGGCTGGGCAGAGCAGCGGATGCAATGACGCAGACGACGTGGGCGACTATTACCGCATATCCGGAACGTCTTTTGCCGCCCCGTATGTCGCGGGCAGTCTGGCACTTCTTCTCGAGGCCTTTCCAAACCTGACGCCAGAGGATGCCCTGAGTGTCTTGCTCGATACGGCAGATGACTATGTCGATCCAAATCCGGATTTGATTCGAGGTGAGGCTGCTGGCGTTGGAGCTGATGCCGTTTCGGGGGTTGGCGTTCTCAATCTCGTCGAGGCTTTTTCACCGCAAGGTTCGACAAGTTTCACCGTTGAAGGCCGCTCGCTGAATTCTGTTCAGTTGTTTTCTTCCACCACCTCTGGGGCATTTGGAGACTGGAGTCAGAATTCCGGTGCATTTGACCGGGTGGCGTTGATTGACCGCTATGAGCGTGCGTTTCAGGTGGACGCCAGTGCGTTGGAGCAGGTACCGGGTGTGCGAACGTCGAATTTTGAAGCGCGATCAAATTGGTTTCAGGGAAAGTCACGCGCCATTGAGGCGAATGGCATGACGCTGAGCTGGCACCAACCGGCACCCGTGACCGATTTCACCGCTCCATATCAGCCAGACGTGAGGCCGACCTTCTCGGCTCGCTACGCATTTGGCGATCAGGAAATTGCTTTCGGTCGAGGCGGTGTACGTCCGGGGCTCGCGCCATCCGTCACCCTGTTTCAGGAAGATGGTATGTCCAGCCCGTTCACAAGCGAGGGGAGCTGGGCGCAATTTTCGCAATCCTTCGGGCCGCTCACACTGGATGCTTTTACCTCCGACGCGCAGGCTCGCCAGGCCAGTGGCGTTGGCATCGGTCGAAATTTTGACCGCTGGTCGCTGAGGGGCGCGATCGCAAGTTCTCAGGACGAAGAAACCGCGCTCGGAACGCAGTTGCAAACACGCTTTGGGCTACCTCATGATGAATCCCGGCTTTTCAGCTATTTTCTGGAAGGACGAGCCTTGGCGCCAATGGGCTGGGTCTTGTCCGGCGGTGTCGAGATGGCCACGGCGGAGCTTCAGGGGCTGGATACGTCCGGCATCTGGACCAGCCGCTGGTCGGTCGGGGCTGGGCGTGACGTTGGGGCAGGGCGCCTTGATCTGGTCATTGCTCAACCGCGAAGGGCCGAAACAGGAACCCTGTATTTTGATGCTGTCACAGGTGCGAGTCGTGAAGGGCTGATCGTTGAAACACTGGCAGCAGGGCTGACACCTTCGGGGCGCCAGATCGACTTTGAAGCCCGCTATGGTGTTCTGCTTGGGCAGAATGTCAGCGCGTCTCTCTCGGGGGCTGTTTCAACATCACCCGGTCATGTCGCCGGTCGAGAACCGGAAAGTGCACTATGGATGTCGCTCCGAAAAAGCTGGTAGCGGAACCAGCGGCTTCGGTGGCGGGTTTTGTGTCACCTTCATGAAATCTTTCGCGTTGTCGGAGAATTCGCTTGCGGTTTGCCGCGATCTCCCTAGGACAGGTGCATCTGGGAGAGCATATTGCGGGCATTTTATCCAAAGCACACAGGGCATTTGGACAGAAACCTGATGAGGTTTCTGCAGGGGGGCTCCGCATTTATTTCGTCGGGAACATTCCGAAAAACTGTCAATCAAACTGCTGGTCGCGATCTTCCTGGTCGTGCAGGCGAATGCGCAGTTTTTGCGCGCCTTGCTGCTTCATCCTTAAGCAGTGACTGGTCAGTTCGGAGCGCTGCAAAGGTTTGCCGGATCTTTTTGATCGCTACGAGATCACTTTTGTCATTTGTTAGGACAGCTATGCAGCGGCGGGTTTTCCTCGGCTTCATGGATAGATTGAACGCTCTTGAATGCTTCCACCTGCAATGGGTTGATTCAATTCAAACATTGTTGCGTTTTGATTTTTCGATAATTTTGACTCGACCGTTTGAATGTAAAGGTGGATTGTTCCGCTTGCTTGAAACACCAAAAGCAGCTGAAACTGTATTAGACAGGTCGACCAACATGGAGTGTGGTTATATAACATAACAGTTCAAGTTGGTGTATTGATCTTTTTGTGGAGATTGATAGCGTCAACGTGTCGCTAGGGGACAGGCGACAGAATCTAAGGTCAGTTCTGCTGACAATAATAAGAACAAATGGATGGGTGATTCATCCGCTTGGGGTCCAGATTGGCGTTCGCGTCCAAGGCTTCACAACTTTGCCTGCGTGTGTGTGCAGGACTATGAGTTTTTCGCAGCAGGGGCATGAGGCTTTCTGCTGCCCGGATTTTTGCGTGGATGTCACGCGCACAATGGGAGTGAGAGGCGAACATGAGAAATGTTCTTTTTCCGGCCTGCAACGCACTTGTTGCTGGTCTCTGTCTGGTAGGTTTGCCAGCTGTGGCACAATCGCCGCTTAGCCAAGCTATTCAGACGGGCGAAGCAGCGACTCGGAAAGCTGAAGAGGTCCAGAACCAAATCAACCAGCTGGATGATGAGCGCGGCGATCTCGTGCGCGAGTACCGCACAATGTTGCAACGCCTTGACGCAGCGAAACTTTACGCAGCTCAGCAAGAGCGCGTTGTTGCGTCTCAACGTGAAGAGCTTGCGTCTCTTGAAGACCAGCTTGGCCGCGTCGACGAAATCACGGCTCAGATGACGCCGATGATGCTCGACATGATCACAGATCTGAAACAGTTCGTTTCTGCTGACCTGCCGTTCAAACCAGAGCTTCGTCAGGAGCGCCTCGACCAGCTCGATGCTGCGATGGACTCTCCGGACGTGTCTCCGGCTGAGCGTTACCGTCTCATCGTTGAAGCTTACCAGGCAGAAATGGAATATGGCCGTACGATCGATACGTTCGAAGGTACGATCACGAACGCAGCTGGCGAAACCGTCGCTGTTCAAATGTTCCAGTATGGCCGCGTTTCGCTCGTTTATCTGAACGAAGCAAACGGTGAAGTCGCTCGTTGGAACCGTGAAGATGGCGCTTGGGAAACCCTTTCTGGCAGCTACCGTCGCCCAATCTCTGATGCGATCCGCATCGCAGAAGGCACGAAGCAGCAGGACATTCTGATGGGTCCTGTTTCCAAATTCGCTGTAACGGCTGAGTAAGCCCCGGCCAGTTCCAGAGGTTTTATTATCCAATGATGAACACGAAAACATCTCTCAAAGCACTCGCCGCCGCGGCTCTGTTCGGCGCCGGTGCTGTCGTCACTGCTGTGCCGGCATTCGCTCAAACATCACTGTCTGACGTTCTTTCTGCTGTTCGCCGCGACTCAAACGCGCTGACAACGGAAAACGAACAGCGTCTGCGTGAATTCCGTCAGGCAACTGCTGAACAAGAATCCAGCATGTCGTCTCTCCGCAACGAACTTGCTGCTGCTGAAGGCCGTGGCCAGGCGCTTGCAAACGAGTTCGCTGCAAACGAAACGCAAATCGGCACGCTTCAGGCTGAACTTGAAGAGCAGGCTGGTGACTTCGGTCAGCTGCTTGGTCAGTTCCGTCAGGCTGCTCAGGAATCCATGCCGGTTATCCGTAACTCGCTTGCTTCCGCTGAGTACCCGGGCCGTGCAGACACGCTGTCTGAAATCGCTCAGGCGCGAACACTGCCAACACGTGGTGACCTCGACCAGCTTCCAAAAGCTATCCTGACCGAGATGATCGCTCAGTCAGAAGTTAAGTCTTTTGAAGCTGAAGTTCAGCAGATCGGTGCTGAAGGTCAGACAGAAACCAAAGAAGTCTTCCGCGTTGGTATCTTCAACGCTGTCACGGTTGACGGAAACCGTTTCGTTGAAATGTCTGACGGCAAACTGCAAGCTTTTGCAAAACAGCCTCCAGGCAACTTCAGCAGCTCAATGTCCAAGTTGATCAATGCCGGTGAAGGCGAAGTCATTATGGCTCCGATCGACCCGACAAAAGGCACACTGTTTGACACATACGGCAAACTGCCAACGTTCAACGACCGCATCGAAGCGGGTGGTGAAGTTGGTTACGTGATCATTGGTCTTGGTATCATCGGCGTTCTGCTTGGTCTGTTCAAACTGGTTTCCATCATCCTGATGACGGGCTCCATGCGTTCGACTGCGAAGTCTAAGCAAGCTGGCGACGGCAACCCACTGGCTCGTGTCTTCAAAGTCTATGAAGCACATCGCAAGGACGGCGTCGAAACTCTCGAAATGAAACTCGACGAGCAGATCCTCAAAGAGTCTCCGAAAATCGAGCGTTTCAACGACATTCTGAAAGTTCTTGCATCTGTTGCGCCGCTGCTGGGTCTGCTTGGTACAGTTATCGGTATGATCGTGACCTTTACGGCGATCACAATCTACGGTGCGGGCGATCCACAGCTGATGGCTGATGGTATCTCTCAAGCTCTTATGACAACGGTTATGGGTCTGTGCGCGGCGATCCCGCTCCTCCTGATCCACGCTGTTTGTGCAGCAGCTTCTCGTTCGGCGTCTCAAATGCTCGACGAACAAGCAGCAGGTCTGGTTGCTCTGCGCGCTGAGAATGAGGGTGTGGCGGCGTAAGTCGTCACATTGGGAAAAGAGGCAAGCACATGCTAGCTGATCTTTTTGACTTTCTCGATCGCGGAGGCCCCGTACTCGTCGTGATCATGGGCGCCACATTCATCATGTGGGTCCTGATCCTCGAGCGGCTCTTCTACTTCAACTTCGGGCACGCCCAGGTTGCGAAGAGCACGATCGACGAGTGGAATGCCCGGTCGGACCGCAAGTCCACCTGGGCCCACTGGGTCCGCGACAAGCTTGTGTCGGAAGTCCGGCAGAAAGCAGAGCAAAACGTATCACTGACCAAGGCGATGGTGGCATTGGCGCCGCTCCTCGGTCTGCTCGGTACGGTAACAGGTATGGTAACCGTGTTTGACGTTATGGCCCTTTCATCGGGTTCCGACGCTCAGGCCATGTCGGGTGGTGTGTCTCGTGCGACCATTCCAACAATGGCAGGCATGGTTGCTTCACTCTCCGGCATCATTTTCACCTCAAGCATGGACCGTACGGTCTCTCGCAAGGTGGAAACTGTCGCTGACAAGTTGGAGATTGAAGAATGAGAGGACGCACCAAACCCGCTGAGGAGTCAGAGGTAGACCTGACACCGATGCTCGACATCGTGTTCATCCTCTTGATCTTCTTCATCGTAACCGCCACCTTTATTAAGGAACAGGCACTGGATCTGACACCGCCACCTCCGGCCCCGCCGGATACGCCAGTCGATCCGAAACCGACTATTCTCATTCGGATTTCCGAAGATAGTCTGGTTTATGTGAACAGCCGTATCGCTGATGTCGGATCTGTTCGTGCCAACATTGAGCGGTTGATAGCGGAGACACCAGAAAGTGCCGTGCTCGTTCAGGCGCATCCACGTGCGAAGAACCGACTCGTTATTCTGGTGGTTGACCAGGCCCGAAGTGCAGGCGTTGAGAGCGTCGGCTTCACGGTCGATGCAACGTGATAGGAGGAAGCCATGGCTCGTAAAGTTCGTGCTCGCGCAGCTGAAGAACAGGCACTCGACCTCACGCCCATGCTGGACGTGACGTTCATCCTCCTGATCTTCTTCATCGTGACGGCTCAGTTCATCAAGACACCCGGCGTCGAGATCAGTCGCGTCGATGTTGAGAATGATGATCTTGTCACGCCGCTCGGTATTCTGGTTGCGATCGACAGCAACAGCGACGTCTTTGTCGACAAGGAGAAAATTGACATTCGGGAACTCGAATTCACCATCCGTGAACTTCGTGACTCAAACCCGAAGGGCAAACTGGTTCTCCAGGTCGATAATGACTCAGAAGCTGAAGTTCTTGACCAGGCCATGCAGGCAATCGTGTCTGCTGACCCAGAGTCCGCTGTGAACATCTCAACGGAACTCGACTAGGAAAGGAGCGTGTCATGAAAGCATTAGCGCTACCAGTTTCCGCTGTTGCGGCTGCGGTTATCACCTTTTTCCTCTTCATCATGATGGGGGCATTGATTGTCCCTAAAAAGGTGGAGCTGGGTGAGAGTGAATTCCGTACACTTGAGCGTATTACGCCTCAGGAGCAAACGCAGGAAATTCGTCGGACGCAACGTCAGGCAGCTAAGCGGATTGAAACCGCTAACAAGCCGCCTCCACCACCGAAGCTTTCGGCTAACAAGTCCAATGTGGATCTGCCTACACCGCAGATTCAGGGCTCAGCGCCGACAGAACTTCAGGTTGGTGCGGTTTCAAGCTTCGCAATGGACGCGGTCGCCGTGTCTGACCGCGATGCTCAGCCGATCCGTCCGCCGGTACCATCTTACCCGACCCGCGCTGCGGAACGTGGTATTGAAGGTGAATGCGAAGTGCGTTTCGACGTGGATACACGTGGCAAGCCTTACAACATCTCAGCATCCTGTACGGATAGCGTGTTCACACGCGAAGCTGAGCGTGCGGTAGGCCGTGTGGAATTTGCGCCGAAGATCGTGAAAGGCAAGCCTGCTGAACGTAAGAACGTGGTTTACCCGATCTCGTTCACATTGCAGCAGTAGTGAAGTTATACCGTAACAATTTATAGATCGCTCTGTAATGTTATGGTATAACCCTTCGGAGAGGGGGCATTTAAGCCCTCTCAAACCGGAGGAAACGAAATGGCTGATACACAAACGAGCAGGAGTAAAACGTTAGGTCTGATCCTGAGTGCAGTTCCCGCAGCGGGGCTTACGGTTGGATTGTTTTTCATGATGGGACAGCTGGTTCGAACCGATACGGTTCAACTTGCAGAAGTCCAGTTTCGACCGTTCGATAGGGTCGTGCCTCAGAAAGACAAAATTGAAGAACCACGTAAGACCACGCGTGTTGAGAAGGTGACGCCGCTCGACCTGCCGGAACCTAGGACGCCTGAACAGATTAAAACTGATACCCTGATCATTTCCTACAAGCCCGTTGAGGCGGTGGAGCCAGAAATGCCGGGGAGTGATATGATGCCATTCGGCGGATTGCCAGAGCCTGGACTGACGCGACAAGTCGCGATCCCGATCCGGCAGCCCGTACCCGACTATCCGCAAATCGCCATGACGCGCGGATTGAACGGTGACTGTGACGTAACATTTGCGATCGACCCGCAGGGAAGGCCGTATAATGTGGAAGCCAGTTGCTCGGACAGAATTTTTAAACGCAGTAGCGAGCAGGCCGTTAGAAAGGCGCTTTTTGCTGCAAGAGTTAGCAACGGTGTTGCGATGGGTCAGGAAAACCTTGTCTATCCAATCCGTTATGAGTTGAATGACGATTGATGCCGACACGGCGAGGGAGTGAACACCATGCGGAAAGCAACTTGGATGACATCGGTCCTCGGAGCTGCAGTTTTTGCAGCCATGACGGCCGGAACAGCGCACGCTCAAGCGTGTGAGGCAACTGAATTCAGTTCCAAAACCGGTCAGGTCTATCTGAACGCGGAGACCCAGCTTCTTCAGGAACAAAACCCAGCGGGCGCACTTTCAGAGCTGAACAAGCTTCGCTCTATGGAGCTTAACTGCTATGAACGTGGCGCGGTGCTTCGTCTGTCTGCTGCGATCAAGATTGAGCAGGGCGATTCTGCCGGTGCGATCAAAGACCTCGAAGCCGCCATTCAAGCGGGTGCGATCACCGGCGACGATGTCGCTCAGACCTATTACAATATTGGCCAGCTCTATCTGCGCGACGACAATGTCGTAAAAGCCAAGGAATACATGGAAAGATGGATCAATGCGGGCGCAACGCCAACGCGTGATCAGAACTGGCAGATGGCGATCATTCACCAGAAGCTGGAAGACTATAAGGGCGCGCTGCCTTACGCTGAGAAAGTCCTTGCATCCGACGGCCAGAATGCTGACCGTCAGGTTATCGACTTCCTGATTTTCCTTTATGATCGCACGGGCAATAAAGCGAAAAAGGCTCAACTCCTGGAGCGTCTGCTGCAGCGAGATCCGAATGACCGTAAGGTCTGGGACGCGATCTCTGGTGACTATTTTGCTGCGAACGAAGAACGCAAAGCGTTTGAAGTTCAAAAAGCAATGTACCTCGCTGGCCTTCTGAAAACAGAAGACGAGCTGATGCGGATTGTGAACTTCTACAACCGCTTCAACGCGCCATATGAAGCCGCGAAAATCCTTGAGAAAGAGATCAATGCGGGTCGTATTTCTCCGACGATGGAGCGTCTCGAGCTGCTGGCAAACCTGTATCAGGTGGCACGTGAGTACGACAAGGCGATCCCAGTGATCCAGCGTGCCGCTCAACAGGCTAAAAACGGCAAAATGGACGAACGTCTTGGTCGTTCGTACTTTGAGCTTGGCGAGTATGAGAAAGCGATTTCTGCGCTTCAGACAGCTCTGAACAAAGGTGGTCTGAAAGAGCCGGGTTATGCGAACGTTCTGATCGGTCAGTCCAACTATGAGCTTGGCAATCGTGAAGCTGCTCGTGAGGCCTTCCAGGCTGGTACACGCTTCGCTGATGGCCGTCGTGCTGCTCAGGGTTGGTTGGGCTTCATGAGCGCTGAAGTTGAAACACAGCGTCAGTTCGCAATCTTTGAAGCATCTGTTCGTGTCGAAGGTCTGAAAAACGAGAAGAAAGGCTGTGAGCGCCTGAAAGTCCTCGGTGAGAACCTTCCGGAAAGCTGCCTCACACTCGATGAGCGTCTGGAAGCCGCTGAAGCGCAGCTGGCAGAACTGCGTCAGAACTAAGCGTTCTCTCGTTTCTGGAAAGATAAAGAAAAACCCGGCCATCTGGCCGGGTTTTTTGTTTGTGTCGAATAAGCGAAGCAACAGCTATTCAGCGTCTGCTGGCTCGGTTTTGCGCTGCAGGTCAAGCGTGTCAGTTAGGCCAACGGCTGCGAGTGCAAAGGCATACTCCGTCGCCACTTCCTTCAGGCCTTCAAAACGCCCGGATGCGCCGCCATGTCCGGCATCCATATTGATGCGGAGGAAGTATGGACCGGCTTCTGGTGCTTCATGGCGCAGATTTGCCACCCATTTTGCCGGCTCCCAGTAGGTGACGCGTGGGTCCGTGAGACCGCCCGTGATCAACATGGCCGGGTAGGGGCGGTTTTCAACCTGATCGATTGGAGAATACGCCAGGATGGTATCGTAATCCTCTTCGCTGGTGATCGGGTTGCCCCATTCTGGCCATTCCGGAGGCGTCAGCGGCAATTCTTCGTCCGACATGGTCGTCAGCACATCGACAAATGGAACAGCCGCGATAATGCCGCCAAACAGCTCAGGATCGAGGTTCGCAGCGGCCCCCATCAGGAGACCGCCTGCCGAACCACCATGACCAACGACGCGTCCCTCTGATCCATAACCGTTCTCGACGAGATAGCGGCCTGCAGAGACATAGTCAGTGAAGGTGTTTTCCTTATCCTTCAGCTTGCCATCCAGATACCATTGATAGCCTTTCGCCATAGAGCCGCGAATGTGCGCAATGGCATAGACAAAGCCTCGGTCAACAAGTGACAGGCGAGAGGTGCGGAAGTCTGCCGGAATGGTAATGCCGTAAGATCCATAACCATAGAGCAGGAGCGGCGCTGTGCCGTCGACAGGCGTATCTTTGCGGCGTAGCAAGGTGACAGGAATCTCTTCTCCGTCAGCCGCAGGTGCCATGACGCGTTCGACCACATAGTCTTCCGGATTGTGTCCGCTTGGTACTTCGCGGGTTTTCCGGAGTGTGCGTTCTCGTGTCGCCATATCATAGTCAAACACCTGGTCCGGCGTTGATGGCGATGCATAGTCAAACCGAAGGTTTGTCGTATCGTACTGATAGCCGCCGGAGATGCCGAGATCGTAGGCTGCTTCGTCGAAAGCGATCTCATGTTCTTCACCGGTTTCGCGCGCCCGAATGACGATCGTTGGCAGCCCTTCCTTGCGCTCCATGCGCACCAGATGGTCCTTGAAAGCTTCCAGGCCGAGGATAAGTGTACCTGGTTGGTGCGGGACGACCTCTTCCCAATTTTCACGTCCCGGATTGTCGATCGGTGCTTTGACAATCTTGAAGTCGACCGCTCCATCCGCATTCGTCAGAATGTAAAAAGCGCCATCGAAATCAACGACATCGTATTGTTCATCTTCCAGGCGCGGCGCGATGAGTGTGGGCTCTGGATCAATCGCATCTGACGGGAAGAAATAGTATTCTCCGAAAGTGTGACCGGCTGTCCGGATAAAGAGATAGTCGCCAGATGGGCTTTCTTCGATGCCGACAAAGAAGCCTGGATCTTCTTCTTCGTAGATCAGCTTGTCTTCGCCAGACCCCAGGACACGTTGATAGATAGCCGAGGAACGGCCATTCTCATCACGCTTGACCCAGAAGATGGCATCGGAGTTTGCACCCCAGACAAAATCGCCTGTCGTGTCTTCGATGACATCATCCAGCATTTCGCCGGTCTCAAGGTTTTTTACCGTGATGGTGTAGAATTCAGAGCCTTTGTCATCGATCGCTGAAGCCAGCAGTGTATGGTTCGGTGACTGTGCGATCTCGCCGGTATCAAAATAGGCGAGGCCTTCGCCGAGCGCATCGCCATCAAACAGGATCTCTGGCTCTGCCGTTTCATCAAAGGCGCTTGCTGCAGCCTTTCGAGCATAGACGCCATATTCGCCGCCAGTCCGATGGAATGTGTAATACGCATACGGGCCGTCCACAGCAGGAACGGAGCTGTCATCCTCTTTGATGCGACCGCGCATTTCCTGAAACAGAGCTTCACGCAGAGCTTCTGTCGGATCTTCGAGAATGGCTTTGGTGTAAGCATTTTCTGCTTCCAGGTAAGCGCGGATATCCGCTTGCAGCACACTCGGGTCTTTCATGACCTCTTGCCAGTTGTCATCCCGAATCCAGGAGTAGGCATCAGTCCGCGTCCGACCGACCTGTTCAATCGTGACGGGTCTGCGTTCTGCGATAGGAGGCGTTGTCATATTTTCTGCTGTCATCTCTGTTTCATTAGGTGGGTCTGCATATGAAGGTGCGACAGCCCCGGCAATCAAGGCCATCAGGCTTACCCCCCAAATCAGGTGCTTCTGTTTCTTCATATTTGTCTCCCGATACCTCATTCTGACGGAAGAGTATGCGGCATGGGCACGGTTTGGGAAGCACTGAGTTTAATGCCCGCTGATTCCGGATGAGTGCAGTGATTAGACGAGCCTCAGCTACGTCTTTTGTGACACATCTAAATGCGCGTAGTCACAAAACTGTCGTAAAAAAGTATAAATAGATCAGAACACTGTGAAATTTATTGCCTCTGAAAACGTCCGGATATGGACAATAATACGCAAATGTGTCATATAACTGTCATGAAAAAAATATTGGGAGTGCTCGGCACATTTGCCCTTGTTGCTAGCGTTACGCCGGTCGCAATGGCAGGAAACAGTGATCGGGATGGCGCAAAAGACATCGCAATTGATGTGAAGGGAACAACCCTTCCGGCTTCTCTCGGCTCACTTGAATATCCATACACTGCGGCAGATCGCGGCCTTTCGGGCGAATGCGAAATCCAGCTGCAGGTGGCAGAAACCGGAACAGCAAGCGACCATAAGGTTGTTTCTTGTAGCAATGCTGCGTTCCTGCGTGCCGCGAAGTCTTTCGCGGAAACGCTGAAATTTGATCCGCAGGATGGCGGTGAAACGCACGAATTGCTGGTTTCCTGGTCGACCTACTGATCAGGCAAAAATTAGCCGGATGGCGACGTTAGCCCCCTCAAAGCTTGCGAGCGTCCGGTGAGACTAGCCCGGCCTATGAGCCGGGCTTTTTTCTATTCTTCTGGTTCGAATTTCAGGACCACGCCGTTAATGCACCAACGCATGCCCGTTGGTTCTGGTCCGTCATTGAACACATGTCCCATATGCAGGCCGCATACGGCACAATGGCACTCCGTTCTTGGAAGGATCATCTTGAAGTCACGTTTTGTGGCGACGACATCTTCCGAAACCGGTTGCCAGAAGCTTGGCCAGCCTGTGCCAGATTCAAATTTGTGTTCTGAGGACCAAAGCGGTGTATCGCATCCGACGCAGTGGAACAGCCCGTCACGATGTTCGTCGTTGAGATTGCCGGGGGTAAACGCGCGCTCCGTGCCTTCTTTGACACCGACGCGGTATTGTTCGGGCGTCAGGCGCTCTTTCCACTCAGCGTCACTTCTCTGAATTTTTGAATGTGTTTGGGACATCTGGCTCACCATGATAATTTTTACACAAATTTAGTCGGAATAGGTAATCAATCAGTCATAGCCCGGTAATTTTTCTGCGAGGATACAGGAATGACTCTGGATAAGACACATGTAGGATCATTTCCTCGGCGGAAAACCTGTCGCTTTACAGGGGCGCCGCTGGAGAGCCTGATGGATCTCGGGTCGCAGGCCCTGACAGGCGTCTTTCCAAAGTCTGCAGAAGACCCGGTATCGGTGACGCCACTGGAGCTTGCTTGGTGCCCATCTTCTGGACTGGTCCAGCTCGCACACGACTATCCTGGTGAACTCATGTACGGTGAAACCTACGGGTATCGGTCAGGTCTGAATGCCTCAATGGTGCGTCATCTGGATGCAAAAATACAGAAGCTGGAAACAGCCGTTCGCCCTCTCGAGGCAGGAGATGTGGTTCTCGATATCGGTGCGAACGACGCGACCTCATTGAAGGCGTACCGCACGGCAGGTATCAAGCGGATCGGCATTGATCCAAGCGCAGCGAAGTTCAAACGCTTCTATCCTGATGATATCGCTCTGGAAGTCGACTTCTTCTCGAAACGCGCTTTTGAATACCATTCTTCGAAAAAAGCCCGCATCGTCACGTCTATTGCAATGTTCTATGACCTGCCGGATCCGGTGAGTTTTGTGCGCGATGTTGCAGCCGTGCTGGCTGACGATGGGATCTGGCATTTCGAGCAGAGCTATCTGCCGCTCATGATGAGCCAGCTTGCTTATGACACGGTCTGTCAGGAGCACCTCGAATATTATTCATTGTCCGTGGTGAAAGACATTCTCGCCGCAGCTGACATGAAAATCATCGATGTTGAGATGAACCTTGTGAATGGCGGCTCTTTTGCGGTGACGGCGACACATGCCCGGAACACCTGTCTCACTGAGAATCGTGCAGCCGTTGAAAAGGTTCTTCAGGAAGAAGAAGACGCGGGTCTTCTGACGTCAGCACCATATCAGGCCTTTGCAGAACGATCTGCTGCGCATGCCCGGAAGCTGAAGGAAATTCTGACCCATCTGAAGGCATCCGGAAAGCGGATCATGGGGCTGGGGGCGTCCACCAAAGGCAATGTCATCCTGCAATATGCAGGAATTGGTGCAGATCTGCTCGATGCGGTTTCGGATGTGAACCCGGATAAATGGGGCTGCGTGACACCAGGCACGCACATTCCGATTGTGCCGGAAGCCGTGGCACGTGCGGCCAAGCCGGATTATTTTCTCGTTCTGCCATGGCATTTCCGCGATGGCATTGTGGAGCGGGAAGCCGAGTTCCTTGCGCGAGGTGGCAAGCTCTTATTCCCGCTGCCGAACATTGAATTTGTTGCCGCAGGTGATGCGGCAACCGATGTCCCACTGATTAGAAAAGTGTCTTTATAGCCGCGCCATCATAGTCTTTCAGCTCGCTCTCGCGGCCTTCTTTGACCTTCGTCGCCCAGTGCGGGTCCTGCAGGAGTGCACGGCCGACAGCCACGAGGTCGAACTCACCTTTGTCGAGGCGATTGACGACATCAATCAATGGGCGCGTCTTCGAGCTTTCGCCGGCAAAGGAGCCAAGGAAGTCAGACGCCAGTCCGACCGAGCCAACCGTAATCGCCGGGAGGCCGGTAATTTTCTTGCCCCAGCCTGCGAAATTCAGACCGTCTTCGCCATCGATTTCCGGGAATTCCGGTTCCCAGAAGCGACGCTGAGAGTAGTGAATGCAGCTGACGCCAGCGTCTGCGAAAACGGTCAGGAAGTCTTCCAGCTCTTTCGGTGTTTCTGCCAGACGTGCCGCATAGTCCTGCTGTTTCCATTGCGAAATGCGCAGGATGATCGGGTAGTCCGGCCCAACCAGCTTGCGAGCCTCGGCAATGATTTCACCAGCGAACTGTGCGCGAGCCTTCAGAGAGCCGCCAAACCGGTCAGAACGCGTATTCATCACATGCCAGAAGAACTCATCGACCAGATAGCCGTGAGCGCCGTGGATTTCAGCGCAGTCAAAGCCAAGCTCTTTCGCTGTAACGATGCCATCGACGAACGCTTTGATGATCGCTTCGATCTCTTCGGTTGTTGGCTCCTCATACACAGGTTTCGCCTTGTGCGTCAGGCCGGACGGGCTGTCTGATTTGACGTCTGGAAATGGGCCGCTGCCTTCCTTGCGCATCATGCCGACATGCCAGATTTGCGGCGCGATTTTGCCGCCTTCCTTGTGCACCTCGTCAACCACATGCGCCCAGCCTTTCAGGGATGCATCGCCGTAGAAGTTCGGGACACGCGTGTCGAAAGAGGAGGCTTTACGATTGATTGTCGTGCCTTCGGTGATGAGCAGACCGACATCGGCCGCCGCGCGGCGCGCATAGTAATCGGCAACGTCCTGGCCCGGAACACCATCCGGAGAGAAGGAGCGCGTCATGGGTGCCATGACGATGCGATTGTCGAGCTTCAGCCCGGAAAATGTAAAGGGTTCAAAGAGCGGGGCAAAAGCAGACATGTGACCTCCAGCAGACGATTTACTCTGTTTTCGCTGCAGTAAGTGTAGTCCACTTACATTTGTCAATTCGCGTCAGCGAATTTGGTCGGCATTCACGCGTCTTGTGATCGTGCTCAGAGGTGTTCAATCTGCGCGAGATAGCCTTTGGCGGTCGCCAGATAGTCCGCCTTTCGGTCGTCTTTCATCCGGTCCCAGGTCGAATAGCTCCGCGATATGCGTGGATTGTTCTCCAGCCTTTCCCGATTGCGGATAAGAAAGTCCCAATAGAGCGAATTATAGGGGCAGGCATTCTCTCCCGTTTTCTTTGAGACCGAGTACTGACATCTCTCGCAATAGTCCGACATGCGATTGATATAAGCGCCACTGGCCGCATATGGCTTGGAGCCAAGCTTTCCGCCGTCGGCATAAAGTGCCATCCCGATCACATTTGGGGCCTCTACCCACTCGAACGCGTCGACATAGACCGACAAATACCATTCATGGACTTCATGAGGATCAATCCCGGCAAGCAAACAGAAGACGCCTGTCACCATGAGCCTTTGAATATGATGGGCATAAGCTTGGTCGCGGGTCTGTTCAACGACTGCTTTTACGCAGGCCATTTTCGTATCTGCTGACCAGAAATAGCCGGGCAGGGGACGGTTCGCATTCAGCGCGTTCTGGCGCGTATAGTTATCTTCGCTCGTCCAGTAGATGCCCCGCACATATTCGCGCCAGCCTATGATCTGACGGATAAACCCTTCGACGGCATTCAGCGGCGCCTTTCCAGCCTTCCATGCGTCTTCTGCCTTCTGACATGCCTTCATCGGGTCGAGCAGGCCTGCATTGATGTAAGGTGAGATCAGGCTGTGATAGAGGAATTGGTGCCCAGACAGCATGGCGTCCTGATAGTCGCCAAAACAAGGCAGGGCTTCTTTGATAAAGTGGTCGAGCGCCCGCTCCGCATCTGAGGCCGTCACAGCATAGCCGAAGGCTTCCGTGGTGCCGAAATGACCTGCGAACTCATCTTCAACCATGTCGATGACGTCGCGCGTTATGGCATCCGCTTCAAATCGCAAACGTTTTGGCAGGAATAGATCATCGCTGGCGGGTTTTCGATTATCCTGATCATAATTCCATTCTCCGCCGGCCGGATCGTCGCCCTGCATCAGCAGACCCGTAGCCTTCCGAACCTCACGGTAGAAGTATTCCATGCGAAGCGTTTTGCGACCTTCAGCCCATTTTTGGAAGAATGCCAGATCCGTGACAAAGCGATTGTCATCATAAATCTTCAGTGGAGTCTCTGAGGTGTCGCGCCAGCGCTGAATATCGCCCAGAACGCGCTTTTCGCCAGGATGAACCAGCGTAACAGATTGGGGCTTATGCCGTTTGACAGCGCGTGTCAGCTCGCTTGTGAAGCTGCCGGAATTGTCCGCATCATCGAGCCTAACATAGTCAACCTGCCAGCCGTCTTCGCGCAATTCTTCTGCGAAGTGGCGCATAGCGGACAGAATGAAAACCAGCTTTTGCTTATGGTGCGGGACATAAGTTGTTTCTTCGGCAACTTCGCACATGAAGACGATGTCTTTTTTCCGGTCTGCACTCATGAGGTTTGGCAGAGACCGACTGAGCTGATCGCCCAGAATGAAGATCAGATTCCGCGTGATCACCAGCAAATCTCCTTGCCGGCATAGTCGAAAAAGCCTCCAGACTGCTCGGGCGTGCGCGTGTCCAGAACCTGAATAAGGTTTGTTGCGCAGGCTTCGGCGGAATGTGTGAACCGGTTACGCGCGTAAGGTTTGCTGAGCCCGGTTTCAATGGTCCCTGGATGCAGGGCAACACATACCGACTGATCATTGCGCCTCGATTGCTCGATCGCAGCGCTATGCGTGATCTGGTTGAGGGCTGCTTTCGAAGCGCGATAGCTGAACCAGCCTCCAAGCGCATTGTCACCGATAGAACCAACCCGGGCAGATAGCGTAGCGGTGAGCGTTCGTCGATCACGCGCCAGAAGCGGCGTAAACGCCTTCAGCGTTATAGCTGGGCCGATGGTATTGATGCGGAAAATCTCTTCCATGGCTTCTGCTGTAAGCTGAGATACGGATTTTTCCGGGGGCGTGCCATTAGGGGCGGTGAGCGCACCAGTCGCGATGATCAGCACATCTATGGAAGAAACTTCAGTGCTAATCTGAGTGGCTGCCTCTTCGAGAGACTGGGGTGTGTCATAGTCGATCGCAGGTATGCTCGAGCGTGATAGCCCGAAGATTTTTTCACAGTGCGGATCTACCTTTATGGCGTCGAAAACTGCGCGGCCAATGCCGCCGAAAGCGCCGACGATCACGGCCGTGTAGGAAGGCTGGAGACTTTTGAACATGAAACATCCGAAGTTTCCGTTCTGTACGCAGTTGCCGCTCGGAAGGATCAGTCAAAGAGAAAGGCCGCACGTTGCCGTGCGGCCTTTCGAAAAGCTCAGTAAACCGGGCTGTCGATCGCTTAGAGAGATTTAGCGATCGTGAAGACGATACGGTCGTCAGCGATGTCGCCGCCGCCATCAACGTCGTTACCCCAGTAACGCAGGTCGAAGTCGAGGCCGACTGCAGAGTAAGTCGCGCCGAGGCTCCAGTTTGTGTACTCGTCGAAACCGTCCAGGTAAGCGCCGAGTGTTGCATCAACACCGAAGCTGTCCGTGACAGCGAAACCAGCAGACGTGTCCAGGTAAACTGTTTCGTTATCTGGATCCCAGTACAGGTAACCACCGAGAGCCAGACCATTTTCAAGCTCAGTCGACAGACCGCCATACAGCTCGACAAAGTCGAGGTCAGAAGAGTCTGCAGATGGGTACATGTAGTAGATGAAACCGAGGTCCCAGCCTACGCCGTTTCCGAACTCGCTGGCGACACCACCATACAGGTCGAGCTCGAGGTTCGTGTCGTCTGGATCTTCGAAGTCAACATTCGATGCCCAGGTGCCGACGTAGAAGATGTCCTGAGAGAAGTCGAAACCGCCAGATACAGCCAGATCTTCGTTGCTCTGAGAGATACCGCGCCAGACATACTCGGTTGAGAGAGCGACGTTGCCACTGACTTCAGCAACAGCAGGTGCTGAAACAGCCATAGCGGCGACGCCAGCCAGAAGAAGTTTCCGGATCATTTTATTGTTTCCCCAATTACTTTCATATCCGCACTCATAGAGCGCGAGGGCGTCACGACATGCTTATGTGATGCTTTGAAAAAAGATCCCCTCACACGACGTGATCGCTCCATGGAGAAATGGGATGATGCGCTTGTGTCCGCAATACGATAAGTCTTGGCTACCGTATTGCGGGGTTTTCTGCCTAAGCACTGGGCAGATGAAAAGCACGCCTGATCATAAAACGTGCGCGAAAAATATCACGCACCTTTAACGTTAACGTGCGGTCAGTGGTGCGAATCCCAGATGCGTCCCAGCGTCAACCATCAGGGTTTCTCCGGTGATATGGGCCGCTGAATCTGTTAGAAAGAAGAAGCCAGCGTCTGCGATATCATCCGGCGAGCTTGCGAGTCGCAGGGGTGTTGCATTCCGAACTGTGTCTTCAAAGTCACTATACTTCTCGTCGCCCATATAGTCCTTGAACCATCGCGTACCGATAAAGCCCGGGCAAATGGCGTTCACGCGAATGGCTGGGGCAAGCGCCCGTGCGAGCGACAGTGTCATTGTATTAAAGGCGCCCTTGCTGGCAGCGTAAGCGACTGACGAGCCAATGCCCGTGACGCCGGCAATGGATGAAACATTTAATACCGACGCCGACACGCCCGTACTTTCATGACTGGCCCGCAGCAATTTTTCGCAAGCACGAACGATCATGAAGGGGCCAACAACATTCACGCCATACAGGCGAAGGAAATCATCTTTGCTGAGGCCTTCCAGATCGGCGTGATTCGGGACTTGCTTGGTAATGCCGGCATTGTTGACCAGTACGTCTAGTCGCCCCAGCCCGGACGCAGCGTCTGCCAGCTTCCTGCAATCGGCGTCTTCGCCAACATCGGCCTGAACGACCTGCACCTGCGCTCCCAGCGCTCTGCATTCATCAGCCGTTGCTTCGGCTTCCTTCGCGCTTCTGGAATAGTTCAGAATAACATGTGCACCGGCTTGTGCGAGTTTCAGGGCCAGACTGGCGCCAAGTCCGGTTGCAGAGCCGGTGACAAGTGCCACGCGACCAGATAAATCGATTGTAATGGCCATAAGCTTTCCTCCCACTGCAAATTATCGTCAAAGCAGTTTTGACATGCTTGGCGAAAACGCCTTGCTCGTCCATAACGGGCGCCAGTTTTTCGAGAGTTTTCTGTAATGCTAATGATGTGGATCTATATCGCCTTCGGACTTGTGCTTCTGATCGTTGGAGGCGAGGTCCTTGTCCGGGGAGCTGTGGGTCTGGCGCGCAAGATCGGTGTGTCTGATCTGTTCATCGGCGCGGTGCTTGTGGGTTTCGGCACATCGGCGCCGGAACTTGTGGCGTCACTGAATGCGGTCTCGGAGAACAGTCCGGGTATTGCGGTCGGGAATGTCCTTGGATCGAATGTTGCCAACATTCTGCTCGTGCTTGGCGTTACAGCGCTAATTTATCCGATCATTTCCCATCCCAAAGCCCTGTACAGAGATGGATTTTTCATGCTCTGCGCGACCCTCGCGCTTGCCGCTCTGATCTATTTCAATGGCTTTGCGTCGCGCATTACAGGCATTGTTCTGTTCGTTATTCTGGTTGGTATTATCGTCGCGAGCTTTTTGACAGATCGAACCGAAACCGGGGATGAGACGGCAGCCCATATGCACAGCGATGAAGCTGAGCTCATGGATGGGCATTTACCGCTTTACGCGTCCATACCTATGGCCTTGGGCGGTCTGGCTGGCATCATTTTCGGTGCGCGGTTCCTCATCGAGGGCTGTATTGAACTGGCTGAGAGCATTGCGCTCTCGCAGACCGTTATCGGTATCACTGTCGTGGCGATCGGTACCAGTCTTCCAGAGCTTGTGACGTGCACAATCGCAGCCCTGAAGAAAAAGCCTGATGTCGCACTGGGCAATGTTCTTGGCTCCAACACATTCAATGTGTTTGGCATTTTGGGCGTTACGGCCGGTATCATGCCGTTCAACCTGCCCATGGACGAAATCAATCTGACGCGTGATCTGGGCGCTCTGGGCATTTCAGTCATGCTGTTATTCCTGTTCGCATTTTCGGGAAAACGAATTTCGCGCTGGGAAGGGGCTCTGCTGCTGCTTGGTTATCTCGTCTATATGGTTCTTTTGGTGCGGAGCTAAGAAGAATGGCCGAAGAAATCTATACCGGACTGGGGCAGCTTGGCTCGGACGCAAAAGCGGCTGAAACGCCTGAGGAAGCAACGCTGGAGCGTGTTCCTAATCCGCATCCTGACATGCTATATTGCGCGCGCTTTGTTGCGCCGGAGTTCACATCGATCTGTCCTGTGACCGGTCAGCCAGATTTCGCGCATATTGTCATCGACTACGCGCCGAATGAACATCTGGTGGAGTCGAAAAGTCTGAAACTTTTCCTTCAGTCGTTTCGCAATCACGGTGCCTTTCACGAGGATTGCACGATCTATATTGCAAAGCGCCTGATGGAGCTTCTGGAGCCGCGCTATTTCCGTATCGCAGGATACTGGTATCCGCGTGGCGGCATTCCGATTGATGTTTTCTGGCAATCTGGGCCGGTTCCGGAGGGCCTCTGGGTTCCCGAAACCGGTGTCGCGCCATATCGCGGAAGGGGCTAGGCGGAAGCCTCATCCCAGTGTGTGACCCGATCTGAATAATTAGGCCTTGGGCGTTCAAACAGACCCATCCGGCTTTCGCCAATAAAGATATGTCCGGCGACGCGCTCGCCGTCTTTCAGGCCGAGCTTGCGATCGATTTCCTTGTCGAAGGCCCACCATTCGCTGATCCAGCAGGCGCCGTATCCGGCAGCATGGGCCGTATAGAGCAGGTTCATGCAGAGCGCGCCTGCCGACAATTCCTGCTCCCAAACCGGCGTTTTGTGGCTGTGATCGGGGGAGGATACCACGGTCAGACAGAGCGGTGCGCGCAGGAGTCTATTGGCCTCTTCGTCCAGTGAGGAAGGGCTGGCATCCGGATTGAGCTCAGCATGTCGTTCTTTTAAAATCTGACCAAACCTCGAACGCGCATCACCCTTGAATATGATGATCCGCCAGGGACCGAGCTTGCGATGATCGGGCACACGCATGGCGGCCTGAAGCATTTCCTGCAGCTCATCATCTGATGGTGCGGCGCTATCAGGGTTCATGGTTTTGACCGGCGTTGAGCGCCGGGTCGAAAGGAACTCGGTTGGGCTCAGGCCATTTGTACCAGGCGCCGGCAATTGTGCGTCGGCTTGGGGCAGGTTGAATTTGGCAAAGACCATCTGTTCCTCTTTCAATTGGAGAACGCTGTTCACTTTTTTGTTGTCAGCATTCAAAACTCGATAAATAACTGGGTAATGTCGATATCAATGTCCACCAGCGAAACCACATCTGAGACAAATCTTCTCGAAACGCCTGCAGAGCGCCGCCGTAGACGTGTGCGCGATGAAATCATCGATGCGGCTGAACGCGTGTTTCGCGAAGAGGGGCCGGAAGGGCTGTCCATCCGTCGTCTGGCAGATGAAATCGATTATTCGCCATCGGCAATCTACAAGTATTTTGCGTCGAAGACGGAATTGATGACCTGTCTGAAGGAGGCATTTTTCGAACGCCTCATCAAGCGCATTGAGGAAGTCACGTCCAATCCGGATCGACCGAAAGAGCGTATCATTCGCGATTGTGTGGAAACCTATATCCACACAGCCATAGAGCGGCCGCACCACTATATCGCTGCATTTTCAAGTCTGGATGAGGAGGGTGATCCAGCGCCTGCATTTAAGGAGGCCTGTCCAGAATCCAGTCGCATGAAAGCCTATGAAGCATTGCTGGATCAGGTCAATCAGGGGGTGGAAGCAGGGCTGTTCCGAAGGGATCTGCCGCGAGACCTGACGGCGAAGTCGCTCTGGTCCAGTATGCACGGCCTTGCTCTGTTGATGATCCATATCCCGGGGTTCGGTGAAATGGACATTGGTGGTCGGCCCGTTTCGCGCGATCAGTTCATCCAGTTCCATGCCGATCTCCTTGCACGCGGCCTCTCTGCCTGAGCGCGAAATCCTTCCCAAATTCGCAATAATGAACACCGTTCACTTTTCAAACGGTGTTTTCTGAAGTACATGTACTCTCACCAGCTGGGAGGCATTTATGGGTTCACGTGACAAATCTGCGCCGCGATTGAGCAGAGGGATAATTTTCCTCGCGACGATTGGCGCGGCCATCCTGGCTGTGATCATCTTCATTCTTTCACAGCGCGGCGAGACGAGCGCCGTGAACATCGCACATGATGCACCGGACCCGATTTCCGTGAGTGTTGGCGAAGTGCGCGCCAGTTCTGCTTTCGATATACAGGAACAATATACCGGATTGGTGACAGCGCGCAGGTCGAGTTCTCTGGGATTTGAGGCAGGTGGCCGACTGGTCGACATCGCAGCCGATGTTGGCGACAAAGTGCGCCGCGGACAGACGCTGGCGAAACTCGACACTCGCTCCCTGCAAGCGCAGCTGAATGCCTCTCTCGCCAATATTCGCGAAGCCGAAGCCGCTCTGAAGCTGGCCAATGCCACCGTCGAGCGCCAGACCATCCTTGAGGAGAAGGGCTTGCTTGCCTCGCAAAGCTTTGATGAGGCCTCAGCTCAGGCGGCCTCTGCGGAAGCACGCCTTCTGGCAGCGCAGGCTCAGGCCGAAAACCTGCGTGTTCGGATCGCGCTTTCTCACCTTGATGCCCCTTTCGATGGTGTCGTGACCCGGCGTTTCATGGATGAGGGCGAGATTGCCCCGCCCGGACAGCCGGTTCTGGAAGTCGTCGAAGATGGCGTGCTTGAGATCTCGGTCGGCCTGCCGCTCGACGTTGCCTCGCGGCTTAGCGTAGGTTCAGACTATCCTATCCGTGTCGAAGCGCAGAGCTTTTCGGCCCGCCTTCGCACACTGACGGGCATCATCGAAACCAATCAGCGCACAATGACGGCTGTCTTCGACGTGCCGGAAGATGCAGGTATTTCGCCGGGCAGCGTAGCGCGTCTTGAAACGCAGCAAGCCATAGAGCAGTCAGGCATGTGGGTCCCGGTGACCGCTCTGACAGAGTCAGATCGTGGTCTTTGGGCGATCTATGTCGTCATGAAAGATGGTGCGCACCATCGGATCGAAAAGCGTCTCGTCGATCTTATCCATTCTGAAGCTGAAAGAGCCTTTGTCCGAGGCGCGTTGCAGGACGGAGATGTCTTCGTGCGAGATGGCCTTCACCGCCTGACGCCCGGAATGCTCGTAACGCCGGTGACCACCTCATCTGACGCACGCGGTGAGGGCTGAATATGTCTCTGGCGACGCTTTTCTATCGCAAGGCCCATCTGACCATTCTGACGGTGCTGATCATTCTGGCCGCCGGGATCGGGGCTTTGCTCAATCTCGGACGTCAGGAGGATCCGACCCTCGTTGAGCGTTATGGGTATGTGCTTACTTATTTTCCCGGTGCCGACGCTCAGCGGATTGAAGCTCTTGTCACCGAGCCGCTTGAAAGCGCGCTGCAGGAACTAACCGAAATTGACGAGCTGATTTCGACATCCCGTCCGAACGTTTCGCAAATCCGCATCAGTCTGCGTGAGGATATCAGTCAGTCGGAAGTCGAAGAAGGCTGGACGCTTATCCGCCAGCAGGTCGAGCTGGCAAAGTCCCAAATGCCTGCAGGCGTCGGTGAACCTTATGTTCAAAGACAATATGTCGGTGCCACTACGCTGGCTGTTGCCATTGGCTGGGTTGGCGAGGGCGAACCGCCGCTCGCTGTCATGAACCGCCTAGCCGGAGAGCTGGAAGATCGTTTCCAGAACTATCCCGGCACAGAGGAAACCGAGATCTTTGGTGAAGTGACCGAAGAAATTCGCGTCGTCATTGATCCGGATAAACTGGCAGCCACAGGGCTGAGTGCGCAGCAGGCGGCCGGTCTGATCGCCCGGGCAGATGCAAAAGCTCCGGCAGGGCAGCTTCGTAATGAATCCTCTAACCTCGGCCTCGAAATCGCAGGTGAATTTGAATCCATTGCCCGCGTTCGGTCTGTGCCTCTGATACAGAGAGATGACGGTACAGCGATCCGGGTCGGCGATGTGGCAGATGTTCGAAAGACAGAGCAAACGCCGCCAGCTGTGATGGCGCGGGTTAACAACCAGCCGGTTATCATGGTTGGGGCCTATGTGGAGGCCGATAACCGCGTCGACCTCTGGGCGGCTGGCGCGCGCGACATTGTTGAAGAATTTCGCCAGACCTTGCCTCGAGGGCTGCGTGTAGATGTCGTGTTCGATCAGAGCGAGTACACAGAAGCGCGCCTGAACGGACTGGCTAAGAATCTCGTGTTCTCAGCCCTTATCGTTTTCGTTGTGTTGTTCATTTTCATGGGCTGGCGGGCCGCTCTGATTGTTGGTTCGGCTTTGCCCCTGACGGTCTGTCTGGTGCTCATCCTGTTCCGGATATTTGGCATGCCATTGCACCAAATGTCGGTGACAGGTCTCGTGATTGCGCTTGGTTTGCTGATCGATAATGCCATTGTTGTGGTCGATGAATTCGACCTCAAGCGCGCCAAAGGTGCCAGCCGTATGAAAGCGCTGGAACAGTCTCTTGGGCACTTGTTTGGCCCGCTTCTCGCATCGACTCTGACGACCGCATTTGCGTTTGCGCCCATCGCGTTGATGCCTGGCAGCGCGGGTGAGTTTGTCGGCATGATTGGCGTTTCGGTCACCTTCGCCGTCTGTTCGTCATTCTTCGTGGCAATGACGATCGTCGCTGCTTTTGCGGGCTGGTTTGACCGAGATCGACGTGTCGGTGAAAAGCCACGATGGTGGCGGGATGGTATCAGTTTCCCAAATCTTTCAGAAGGTTACCGCTGGTCCCTCAAGCACTCCTTGCGCATGCCATATGTGCCGATTGGGATCAGCGTGGCGCTGTCTTTCCTCGGTTTCTATCTGGCCATTGTGGTACTTCCCAGCCAGTTCTTCCCTCAGACTGAACGCAACCAGCTTCAACTGGATGTGCAGCTTTCAACAAGCGCATCCATCTATGACACGGTCACGCTGACGGAGCAGGCAACGGAACTCATCCGGAGCTATCCGGGTGTTGAGGATGTCCATTGGGTGATCGGCGAGGGCGCGCCGCGCGTCTACTACAATGCGTTTAATCTGCAGAATGGTGTGACCGGGCTCGCCTCCGGCTGGGTGACGCTCGAATCGGTTGAGCGAACGCATGAAATCCTGCCAATGCTGCAACGTGAGTTACGGGCGAGCTTTCCAGATGCGCGCTTCCTTGCGCTGCCGTTCGAGCAAGGGCCGCCGGTAAACTCACCGATTGAGTTTTATCTGACAGGGTCTGATATCGGCACGCTTGACCGGTTGGGCAATCAGTTGCGTACGATTCTGTCCGAAACACCGGGCGTGACTTACACCTGGGCGACCATGGAGGTCGGAGCGCCGAAAATCCGCTTCAATGCCGATGAAACATCAGCCGAACTCGCCGGTGTGCGCCTGCAGGATCTTGCGCAGGAAATCAGCGCGGAATTGGAAGGTTTGTTTGCGGGCAGCGTGCTTGAAGGCGTTGAGGAAATTCCGGTCCGTGTGATCGCACCAGATGACCGCCGCGGAACGCTGGAGAGCTTGAAAGACAAGCGCGTAGGCGTCGGTCCGGATGGCGGTCTTGGTGCTCCATTGTCGGCGCTCGGTTCGCTCGAAATTACACCGGAGATTTCGATCATTACCCGCAAGGATGGCCAGCGAACAAATATGATCCGGGCCTCTCTCGATCCGTATGTCTTGCCTGCGCCCGTCTTTGAAGACTTCCAGGCGCGGCTTGATCAATCGGGTTTTCAATTGCCGCCCGGCTATAACATCGTTCTGGGCGGTGAAGCCGCCGAACGGGGCAATGCTGTGGGCAATCTATTGGGAACGGCGGTTCCACTTGTAATCGCCATGGCGGGCTGCGTTGCGCTCGTTTTCAGCTCATTCCGGATGTCAGCTTTGGTGCTCAGTGCGGGCTTTCTGTCGATCGGACTGGCTTTCATTGGCGTCTGGGCATTTGGTTTGCCGTTTGGCTTCAATGCGATCATCGGTGCAATGGGACTGCTTGGTATCTCCATCAATGGCACGATTGTCGTGCTCTCGGCGCTGAAGGCCAATCCGGCCTGCATGGAAGGCGACCGCCAGGCGCAGATCGATACGATTGTTGAAGCAACGCGCCATATCGTTGCGACGACTCTCACGACAATGGGGGGCTTTGTGCCGCTGATCCTAACGGGAGACATGTTCTGGCTGCCTCTGGCCAGTGCGATTTCAATCGGTGTCGGCGGTTCAGCGTTGTTGGCACTTTATTTCGCACCCGCCGTATTTGTGCTTGGTCATAAGCAAAAGACGAGTCATTCAGAAAAGGATGTTGGAACGGCGAACAAGGCTTTGGCATGACCGCTCAGACAGGCTGGAAAGTGCTCAGCGAGCAGAAAGTCTACGAAACCAATTGGCTTAGTGTTCACCATTATGAGTGTGTTGCGCCGACCGGTCATGAAACCATCTATGGCAAGGTGCACTTCAAACAGCACGCCATTGGTGTTTTGCCGGTCGACGAAGACGGCTTTACTTATCTGGTTGGGCAGGATCGCTTTTGCTTCGGCGCTTATTCCTGGGAGCTACCAGAAGGTGGTGGCCCGCTTGGGGAAGCACCGCTCGACGCGGCGAAACGTGAACTGGCAGAGGAAACGAATCTGGCGGCCGACCACTATATTCCCCTGATGGAGAACGCACATTTTTCAAATTCCATCACGGATGAAGTTGGGTATGCATTTCTCGCATATGGTTTGTCGCCATGTGCGGGAGAGCCTGATCAGACGGAGGATCTGGCCGTGCGCCGTGTGCATGTTCGTGATGTCATGGACATGATGGACAAGGGTGAAATCACGGACTTGTTTACCCATGTTATGTTGTTAAACGCATACAGGCTCGCCAATATTGGAAAATTGCCGGAATACATTGCTAACGCTTTTCTGGCACGTTGACGGCGCTGCCGTCCAAGAGGGAGGTCTTTATGACCGCTGAAGCTTCGACAGAAATCCGCGATTCCAGGAAAACTGGGTCGCCGGGCGCGACGGCGCCTGTTTGGGCGCGCCTTCGTTTTGAGGCTGCTGCGAGTGCTGCTGAAGAGCCAACTCTGGCCAGCCTGTTGAATGCCGCCATTCTTACGCATGATCATTTGCAGGACGCTTTATCCTATTATCTGGCACAAAAGCTCTCCAGCACAGAGATGAACGCACTTCAGATTCGTGAAATCTTTGAAGATGCATATGAATCGGATCCCGGGCTGGCGAAAGCCGCCGAGCGCGATATGAGCGCTGTTATGGAGCGCGACCCGGCATGTCGCTCTT
Source organism: Ponticaulis profundi (assembly GCF_042659465.1). Classification (NCBI taxonomy): domain Bacteria; kingdom Pseudomonadati; phylum Pseudomonadota; class Alphaproteobacteria; order Hyphomonadales; family Hyphomonadaceae; genus Ponticaulis; species Ponticaulis profundi. The sequence goes on from NZ_JBHSSW010000004.1 coordinate 285,927, forward strand.
TCCTTCAGCCTTTCCTGTTCTTCAAGGGGTTTCAGGCGCTGCAGACGCACCGTCTCGCGCATTGGCTATGGAATGAAGGCCGGGACACGCTCGCCTTTTTCTTCCAGTCGAGATCCTCAGAGCTTTTCAACGTTGATATTCACCCGGCTGCGCAAATCGGGTCAGGTGTCATGCTCGACCATGCAACGGGCATCGTTATTGGCGAGACGGCGGTCGTGGGCGATGACTGCTCAATTCTGCAAGGTGTGACGCTCGGTGGTACCGGCAAGGAATTTGAAGACCGTCACCCGAAAATCGGAAATGGCGTTCTGGTCAGTGTCGGCGCGAAAGTGCTCGGCAATATCAAAATCGGTGATGGCGCATTGATCGGTGCTGGCAGCGTTGTTCTCAAGGAAGTGGCTCCGGAATGCACCGTGGCAGGCGTACCGGCCAAGCCTGTGTCTGGTCCATGCATGGGCGCGGCCAAGCAGATGGAACAGAATTTTTTCAACGAAGGCCATGAATGAGCGTTATCTGACAGGATAGCGAAGTGATTGACCCGGCGAATCGTCGGGTCAATGCTTTTTATTCCGCTGTTTCACCTGTAATGACAGGTGCGAAATCAGAAAGGACAGCCCATGAGCCCTGAAGAAACTCAGCGCGTAGAAGCATATCTGAAGAAACAACTGAATTCAGATATCCGCGTTGTTTCACGCGATAAAGCTTCCGATTCCCTCGAAGTTTATCTTGGTAGTGAATTCATCGCCTTGCTCTTCCGGATTGAGGAAGAAGGTGAAACATCCTATCAATTCCAGATGACCGTGCTGAAAGAAGATCTCGAATAGAGGCAGCGCACAATCTGATGGGGAGGGAACATGACGGTCGTTTTCGTACACGGGGTTCCCGATACCCCCTTCATGTGGCAGCCATTGATCTCATCTCTCGGGCTGTCACAATCGGAATATTTCGCCCCTGCTTTGCCGGGGTTCGGATGCGACATTCCTTCCGGCTTTTCCTGCACAAAAGAAGCCTACACAGACTGGCTCATCACGCAGCTTGAGCAGGCCGTTCAGGCATCGGGTGGACCGATAGACATTGTCGGCCATGACTGGGGCGCTTTGCTGACGCTACGCGCGTGCAGTCTGAGGCCAGATCTGATCCGTTCCTTTGCGGTCGCCAACGCCCTTATTGATCGCGAATATTCAGGCCACCGCATGGCCAGAACCTGGGCGACGCCTGTTCTGGGTGAAGTGAGCATGTTTCTGTCGTCTTTCATGGACATGAAGCAGAGCCTGATTGATGCAGGCATGCCGAAAGAGATAGCCGATCACGATGTGTCGTATTTTGACAAGCGCATGCGCAGCTCCATCGTGAAGCTCTATCGCTCAGCCGCGGGACTGAATTTTCGTGGTTCCTGGGTTGATGACCTCAAAAACCTGCCAGAGTGCGGCATGGTGCTCTGGGGCGAGCACGACCCATTTGTGGGAATGGATGTGGCTGAGCGTTTCCACAAAATGTGGGGCTTTCCGCTGCATATCCTTCGGGATACGGGCCATTGGGGGCTCATTGAAAAGTCGGATGAAACTGCTGCGCAATTAAAGGCGCTTTGGGCGCGCGCAAGCTGATGGTTAGCCGCCGGGCGGTGGTCCGGCGACAAAGCTCTCGACCAGAGAGCCTGTCAGCAATCGCCAGCCATCGACCAGCACAAAGAAGATCAGTTTAAAGGGCAGGGAGATGGTCACCGGTGGCAGCATCATCATACCCATGCTCATCAGAATGGATGCGACCACGAGGTCGATGATCAGAAACGGCAGAAAGATCATGAAGCCGATTTCAAACGCGCGCTTCAGTTCGGAAATCATGAAGGCTGGGGCGATCACCTCAAAAGGAAGCTCAGCCATGGTATCAGGCAGCTCCTCCACATTCGCCATGCCGACGAAGAGCTCGACATCGGCTTCATTGGCGTGCTCTGCCATGAAGGCTTTGATGGGCGCAAGCGTGCGAGGCACGGCCTCTTCGACGCCAATGGCCTCCGCCATGTAGGGCTCGATGCCATCATTATAGGCGGTGCTGAATGTCGGTGCCATTACGAACGCTGTCAGGAATAACGACAGTGAGATGATCACCGCATTCGGCGGGCTTTGCTGCAGACCAATCGCGGTGCGCAACAGTGACAGAACCACAACGATCCGCACAAAGCTTGTTGTCATGACCAGTATCGACGGGGCGAGACTGAGAACAGTAATGATAGCAATAAGCTGAACGATATTCCGGTTCAGCCCCGCACCTGTCCCGAGATCAACGGTGACTTCCTGCGCAAAAGCGGGGAGGCCGAGGCATATCAGTCCTGCCAGAAGGCATGAGCCAAATAGCTTCACGACAGATCCTCCGGGGTTTCGGGGGCAGCGTTCTGAGCGGCGAGCTTGCGGGATGAAATGCGCGTATCTCCAGTCGGGCCGGTCAGAACGAGGTGTTCTTCATCTCCCCAACGTATGACGGCGAGTCGGCGTCGCCCGTCAAAGGGGCGCCAGCTTGTGACCTTCAGATCTGATTTATTCTCTGTATTTGGTGTGAGGCCCGAGAAGCGTCGTAATCCCCAGAAAAGGCCCGCCAAGAGTGCGAGAACGATCAGGAGCGCGGCAACGCTGCGTAGGATAGACAGTTCGTCCATGACACCCGAATCTCTGGCAAATTCCTGTTACGATTACTACCACCCGGACCGGGCGGGTTAAAGAGGTCTTAACCGAAACGACGATTTGTTCTTAAAAGGACATTAACCAACTCGGCAGTATTTTACCGGTATGAAATTGCCGAGTGACCTTTCCGCTTTCAATCTTCTGACGTCGCGCCTCGACATGCTGGGGCAGCGCCAGAAGTCCGTTGCGGAAAACGTCGCGAACGCAAACACCCCCGGATACGTCCCCGAAGATGTCGATATGACGACGTTCGAGCGGAGCGTGTCCCGCTATCAGAATCCGTCAGTCGGACGGGTCGGACTGGCAACCACATCGTCGCAGCACCTGAAGGGAAGCCCCCCAGCATCCCCGAATGTCCAGACGGTGGCACAGCCGGATAGCGAAGTGACCATGGATGGCAATGCCGTGGTGGTTGAGGAACAAATGCTGAAGCTGAATCAGATCCGGACGGATTTCGATGCGGCCATCGGCTTGTACCAGAAGGGTTTGTCGATGATCCGCATGGCGGCGCGCAAACCACAATAGAGGTTTCGTCGGTGCCTGGCGCCCGGCATGGTGAAGAGAGGACGAACACATGTCTGCAGATCTTTATTCTGCTCTGGCTGCTGCCTCCACAGGCCTGCGTGCACAGACAACCCGTATTCGCCTGGCTGCCGAAAACGTCGCAAATGCGAACACAACGGCGGATGTACCGGGTGGCGATCCGTATCGCCGCCGCGTTCCGGTCTTCAAAGAAGTGCTGGATCGTGAAACCGGCGCAAACGGCGTGAAAGTGACGCGGGCCTCAGACGATATGTCCGCTTTTCCGGTCGAGTACGACCCGACACACCCGGCCGCTGATGCGCAGGGTTATGTGAAACTTCCTAACGTTCAGACACTCGTCGAACTCGCAGACATTCGCGAGGCGCAACGCACGTACGAGGCCAATCTGAACATCATTGAGGGGTCCCGCACGATGATCAATCGCGCGCTGGATCTTCTGCGTCGTTAGTGGCCGGGGGCAATTAGATCATGGCGATTGATTCTTTAGGCGCTGCGCGCGCATACATGAACACCGCAAAAGCAATTGCCGATCAGGGCAATTCGTCGATGCCGGATGTCGGCGAGGCAGGCTTCGGCAAGCTGCTCACGCAAGCGGTGGATACAACGTCTCAAGCCGGACAAACGGTTGAAACAGCTATGGTTCAGGCCGCTACCGGGCGCGCTGATCTGGTTGATGTGGTGACCGCCGTTGCGGCAGCGGAAGCCACACTGGAAACCGTGGTCTCTGTCCGTGATTCTGTTATTTCAGCTTATCAGGAGATCCTGCGTATGCCGATCTGATCCAGATTCAGCTTCGCAGTGAATTGCTTCCGGGGGGAAGGGCGAGCTGATCGATCAACAATCCATCAGCTCTCATATTCACAACAATAACTCTTTCTTCCCAAACTCAGATCTCAGGAGGATCTCAAATGTTGCTCCCAGCTCGTCTACTCGCTCCGCCCACTCGTTTTGATGCCTTCTGCGGCTGCCAGAGTGTCAACCTTACGACGTATCTCCGCCTCGCGCTGAGCCCACAGGGTTTTCTGGTAACGGGTGGAAATGATGTCGGTGACAACCAGAACGAAGATCACCAGGTAGAAGGTGGACTTCTCGATGGCGTGGATTTCGAAACCGAAAATCTTCATGTGCGCAAGGTGGCCTCCTTCTGAGACAAGAAGGGCGCCTACAATGAACAGAATGAACAGGCCGAGCACCTCGTACATTCTGTTGCGCTTTAGGAATTCGGATACGCGGTCAGCCAGCAGGATCATGCCAATGCCTGACAGGATGATCGCGACAGCCATAATCCAGACCTGATATTCAATCTCGCCCGTTTCTGTCCGGGTGTTGGCAATCGCCATCGCCGACAGAATGGAGTCGAAGGAAAACACCACATTCATGGTCACAATCAGGATAATGGCCTGAACGACAGACTTTTTCTCACCATGCTCAGCATGTTCAAGTGGATCGACAGCGAGCAGATGCGAAATCTCTTTCATCGCCGTATAGATGATGAAGCCACCACCAAACAATGTGACGAGGCTTTGCAGATTGAACTCTGCTTCGAAGATGCCTGTCCAGGGAATGGTCAGGAATGGCGCTGCGAGGAAGGTGAAAAGATTCACGATGATGACCAGCAGCACAATCCGGAACAGGATGGCCAGTCCGATGCCCCAGCGCCGGACAAGACTTGCCTTGCCGCCTTCTTCACCGACGCGCTTTGATTCAATTGAGATATACAGCAGATTGTCGAAGCCCAGAACGGCTTGCAGCAAAAAGAGCATCAGCAGGGTGAACAACCCTGACGTCGTAAATAGTTCTTCCATGGTGACCCCAAATCCCTCTGGATGATTCCTGCGGCGATTAAACCGTTTCAATCCATTGAATGAAAGTGCAGCGGGGTGAAATGGTTCCCACCCATACCGCGCGCAATGCGACCTTACCCAGCGGAAGTGCTTAAAAATTCAAGCTGAGACGTTAAGACCGAATTATTCGTGTTCAGCTAGTCTTGCCCAAAAGAAGTGCAGGATAATCAAAGGAATGAAGTCACGGTTTGAGAGCTTCTGGCGGTGGTGGACTGCCTGGAATCGAAAAGCAATCAGCGATGTCGTGCTGATTGTTATCAGCTGTGTTTGCGTTTTCTTCCTTAGTGCCGAACTTGATATCTTCGAACAGTTCCACAGCTTTTCCGAATCTCATGAGGCCTGGGAACTCGATGAGATCTTTATGGTTCTCACGAATCTGGCCGTCGCAAGCGGCTTGTTTTATTTCAAAATGTATCGGCGCATGCGTGCCGAGATGCGCGAGCGTCTGCAGGCCGAACAGAGTCTTCAGGAACTCGCGATGAACGATGCGCTCACAGGATTGGCGAACCGTCGTCACTTCAATGAGCGTCTGCAGGAAGCCGTCTCGGAGACGTCTCGCAGTAATCTGTCATTTGCTGTTCTGATGATTGATCTGGACCGGTTCAAACCGGTCAATGACCTTTATGGCCATGCTGTCGGTGACCGCCTGCTTCAGGCGATCGCTGAAAGGGTTGGCGAGCTTATCCGAGCACATGATTGTTTTGCCCGACTTGGGGGTGACGAGTTTGCCTTGTTGGCGCGTATCCACGACCAGAAACAAGATGATCCAGCCAGGCTGGCGACACGCATTCTGAAGGCGCTCGAGGCGCCGTTCGAGATTGACGACATTACTTGCCGTATTGGTGCGAGTATCGGCATTGCGGTCTCCCACGGAGACGAAACGGGCGACAAGCTTCTAAACAACGCGGATCTGGCCCTTTACAGTGCCAAGGATGCCGGACGCGGCGCTTATCGCTTCTTCGAAGTCGATATGAATCAGAAGATCGTTGAACGCGCGAAACTGGAACTGCATTTGCGCCAGGCGATTCAGCTGGATGAGATTCGGCCCTATTTTCAGCCCTTCATCAATTTCAGCACAGGTCGCCATGAGGGCTATGAAATTCTGGCCCGCTGGACTCACGAGATCGAAGGCGAAATCGAACCAAGTGTGTTCATTCCCATCGCGGAGGACACAGGGCTGATTGGCGATTTAACGCTCCATATGCTGCGGCAGGCCTGCCTGGAGGCTGCGGACTGGCCCGATAAGGGTATTTATCTTTCGCTCAATGTATCGCCTGTGCAGCTGCGTGACCCTGAGCTGAGTGACAAATTCATGCGTGTCCTGAATGAGGTCGGATTCACGCCATCCCGCCTTGAGGTGGAGGTCACGGAAAACTCTCTGATCCAGGATATCGATGCTGCACGCGATGTCCTTCGAAAACTCAAAGATTGCGGCATGCGCATTGCGCTTGATGACTTTGGCACAGGCTATTCCAGTCTGCATCATTTGCAGGAATTGCCATTCGACAAGTTGAAGATCGACAAGTCGTTCGTACTTTCGATGTCAGACACAGAAGACAGCCGCAAGATTGTCGATGCGATGATCTCGCTTGGCCGCAGCCTGGGGCTGGAGACGACGGCTGAAGGTGTTGAAACAGAAGAGGTTGCACGTCAGCTCAGGGAGCTCGGATGCACGGTGGGACAAGGTTTTCTGTTCGGGCGTCCGACCGCTGAACTTGATACCCCAGATATTGATCTTCTGATGCGAGACAAGCTCGCCGAGCTTCAACAGGCCATTCGCACCTACGCACCGCATATCGAGGCGGAAGAGGCTAAAGCGTCAAAACGAAAAGTCTCATCGCGGAATTCCTGAATCCGAACACACGTAAAACGCTCGGCTCACAGGACACTCCGACGTGCAAATAAATATATAAAAATCAGTGCTTTTTGCTGCTTTTCGCACTGGATTTGAATGTTGTTCCTTGTCATTTTTACGTAAGTTTCGATTGAAGTGCGCCCGCAGTTGGACGTGGGCGCGTCATGGTCGAAATGACGTTTTTTTACAGGGGACGCATATGAGAAAGTTATTATTGGCCGCATTGTTGGCGATCTTCACACTTCCAGCTCTGGCAGAAACGCCAAAACCTTTGACTGAGTTTCAGCAATGGCGTCAAATGTTCAACGAACATAAGGGCGCGTGGGGCGAGGCCGATGCACATACGGTCTATGCCAAGGGTAGCCGCTTTCTAAGTTGGGTCGAAACTCTCTCGCAGAATGATCTGCTTGCGATGGAAGAAGGTGATTACAACACAATGAAGCGCAGTCTCTCTGATCTGTCGCAGGCGGTATACAACGCCATGAACGGCAAGCCGGGGGCTGCGGCGGACAATCTACGTCAGCTTGCCGCGCGAATTAACAAGGTCAATCTGACGATTGCAAAAGCTGAGCAAGCGAAGCGCGAAAGAGAGAAGTCATCTGAAAAGGCGGCTGAGCGAGCAAAGGAGATCGATGACCGTTACGGTGCGCGCTGAATTAAACCGGTGCAATCAATGTTGAAAGGCTGCGGATTTATTCGCAGCCTTTTTCATATGTAGGTGTCAGGACGTATTAGCAGCGTGGCAGGACGACGCCATCGGGAAGGCCGTGGACATCATATCCGCAAGCACCAACAAAGCTCTCCGTCGAAAGCCCCGTTGTCCGAACGAAGGAGACGTCGTTCAGGCGCGAATCCTGAAATTGCGTGTCGCGGGCGGTGACATCAACAAAACGGACATCGTTGAGAACACTGCTGATGAAAGCAACGCCGGAGAGGTTGGTGTTGCGGAACTCAACATCATTCAGATTGGCAGAGGAAAAATCGCCATCGGCGCATGAGACATGTTCAAACGCGACATCGTTGAGCCGGGCTGCTGTCAGCCGAAGATCAGACATGTCTGACTGCGTGATCCGAACATCCGTCCATTGCGCACCCTCGAAATGCGTGCGGCGAAGATCTGAGCGCGTGACGTCTACGGTCCGCATCGCCATTTTCTGCGAGGAAAAATCGCGAAAGCGCGCTTCGTCGAGCTTCACATTCATGAAGGCGACGTCTTCGAGGCGGGCATGAGAAAAGTTCGTACCGCGCATGTCTGTATCCACAAAGCGAACGTTCTGACCAAGTGCACCTTCAAAGGATGAGCGGGTGAGGTCACTGTCGACAAAGCTGGCATTGCGGAGAATGCGGCCATTGAAATTGGCACGCGTGAGATCAGAGCCGCTGATCATGCCACCAATGCTTCGCTGAAGCATAACGACGGTTGGTTTTTCTTGTCCTGGAAAGGCGAAGGCAGGCGTGCTGAGCGCTGCAAGGATCAAACAAGGAACGAGATGTGAAAAACGCATAGTGCTCAAATAGACTCTTAACGAATTCAGATCGACTTAAATCCTTGTAAGCCGTCCGAATTCTGAGTTTATCGGCGAAGCAGCTTCCGGCAAGATGGGATGCGCAGTCCTTCAGGTAATTCTGTCGCTTCATCGCCACATGCCTGATCGAGTTGCGCTTGTGTCAGTCCTTTGGCCGTTGCCATTTCGGCACCTGACACATTTGCGCCAGCGAGTTTGGCACCGTGGAAGTCAGCACTGCCGAAATAGGCGCCGACCATATTCGACTGCGACAGGTCTGCGTCGCGGAAATCAGCGCTGGTGAAACGCCCGGCAAACAGATTCGCAACAGAGAGGTTTGCCGCGCGGAAATTCGCATCGTTCATTGTGGAGAGGCTGAGATCCGCCTGACGCAGGCGTGAACCAGACAGATTGACCTTTTCGAGATCACGATAGGACAATTCGGCCTGGAAGAGGTTGCAGCCTTCGCAGTCATGTCCGCTCTGAACGCTGGCGATATCTGACGCATTCTGAGCATATGACACAGGTGCCAATGCAAGTGCGCACAACATGACGACCAAACGATTCCGCATGAAAAGTCTCCCATTCCAGTGGAGAACGCTAACATTGAAAGTTTGCAGCAAGCCTTTTTTGATCGATGAAATTCAACCGGTTTGTGCAAAACCCACAAAAAATGGACGTGTTTTCAGTGCGGCAGGACCGTTGAACTGTCTTTTCTGCAGGAATTTCATTTCGGAAAAGCCGAATGTCACGATAGATAAATTCTATCGGTTGCATAAAAATGCTTTAAAAACAGATTTCTGTTGCGCGAGTGTGGCAAATTAGACATAATTGACTGCGACCCTCAGCCTCTGCGGCGAAAGGGCTCTTTTTATTTTTGGATGGTTTTGATTAATGTCAGGCACGAAATGGTGCTCAGACAGACAGCACCGTCCGCGAGGCGAAGAGAAAAATGAAACACATTGAAGCGTTCGAGAATGCGATCAGCACCATCCGTGACGAGGGTCGCTATCGCGTCTTCATCGATCTGCAGCGACATCGTGGTTCTTTCCCGCGTGCGACTGCACGTTTCGATCACGGTGAGAAAGACATTATCGTCTGGTGCTCGAACGATTATCTCGGCATGGGTCAGGATGATGATGTCATCAATGCCATGCATGAGGCGGTTGATTCCTTTGGTGCTGGTTCCGGTGGTACGCGCAACATCTCTGGTACGACACGTTTTCACGTTGATCTGGAGCGCGAGCTGGCTGACCTGCATGGCAAGGAAGCCTCCCTGCTGTTCACATCTGGCTATGTGTCGAACGAAGCGACGCTGTCGACGCTGTCACGCATCTTGCCGGATCTGATCATCTATTCCGATGAGCTGAACCACGCTTCCATGATCGAGGGTATTCGCCGGGCCAAATGTGACCGCCGGATTTTCCGTCACAATGATATGGGCCATCTGCGTGCGCTCGTCGAAAACGACGATCCGAACCGCCCGAAGGTTTTCGCCTTTGAGTCGGTCTATTCCATGGATGGCGATATCGCGCCTCTGGAAGAGCTGTGCGACATGGCGGACGAGTTCAATGCCATCACCTATATGGACGAAGTGCATGCGGTCGGCATGTATGGCCATGAAGGTGCAGGTGTTGCGCAGCGCGATGGCGTGATGGACCGTATCGACATCATCGAAGGCACGCTTGCGAAGGCTTATGGCGTGATGGGCGGCTATATCGCGTCTGACGAATCGGTGGTTGATGCCATCCGGTCCATGGCACCCGGCTTCATCTTCACGACGTCGACTTGCCCTGTCATGGCAGCGGGCGCTCTGGCGAGCGTCAAGAAGCTCCGCTCTGACGAGGGACGCCGTCTGCGCGAAGAGCATCAGGCCAAAGCCGAGATGCTGAAGCAGAAATTCCGTGACGCAGGTCTTCCACTGATGGAATCCGAGACGCACATCGTGCCGCTTCTGGTCGGTGATCCGGAACGCTGCAAGGCGCTCTCTGACACGCTGCTGTTTGACTTTGGCGTTTATGTTCAGCCGATCAACTATCCGACGGTCCCGAAAGGCACAGAGCGCCTGCGCTTCACGCCTTCACCGGTGCACACCGAGGCCATGATGGATGATCTGGTGGCAGCTCTGCTTGCAATCTGGAAGCAGCTCGGTCTGCCGAAAGCCGCCTAAGCGCCACATATGAGTGCGGAGCGGGGCAGCATCCTGATTGAGGTCATGCCTGTCACCGATAAGGCACTCGAAGTCATTGCGATTGATGAAAAGACGGGACGGGAGGTTCGCTTTCCTGTCCCGATTGGTACCCGCGAGCCGGATATCAAACAGCTTGCAGCACAGAAGATGGATTATGTGCTCCGCAAGGATGCCGAACGAGCGGCTGAGAAAAAATCGACAGATGAAAAAGACAAACCGCCGCGAAAGGATCCTCGCGGCGGCATAATCGTTTGAAGTTCGCGTGCGTTAAGCGAGCAGGCTGCTGGATGATTTGATCGCAGCTTCCGCATCAGCAACCAGATCGTTGACGATTTCCTGGACGCTCTGAACCTTTTTGATGCCACCGGCAGACTGGCCCATGGCAAAGCAGGATTTGTCCATGCTGAGGCGCGCTTCGTCTGTGACGCCACCAATCCCACCAATCACGTCGACCTGATTAGAGTGAACCGCCTGCTGCGGGAACGGCATGATATCTTCCGGACGGGCTTCCCAATCGAGAATATAATCATTGGTGCGGCAACGCATTGGCTTGCCAGAATAGCAACGCGTACGGGTCGTATCGATGTCAGATGCGCCAACGACCGCCTGCTTGTACATGTTGGCAGCGTGGGCTTCTTCAGACGCAATGAAGCGGGTGCCCATCCAGACGCCAACAGCGCCGAGTGCAAGCGTCGCAGCAATACAGCGACCGTCATAAATGCCGCCAGCAGCAATGACCGGAATGTCGACCGCTTCAACGGCCTGTGCAACGAGGGGCAGGGTGCCGACAAGGCCGGTATGTCCACCACCTTCACCGCCTTGCAGGATAACAGCGTCACAACCGGCTTCCTCGGCCTTGATTGCGTGTTTCACAGCGCCGCCGACAACCATGACTTTGACGCCAGCGTCCTTGAGCTTCTTCATGATTGGCATTGGAACGCCGAGACCTGCAACGAAGCTATCGGCGCCGTTTTCGATGATCACGTCGACAGAGGCTTCGAGGCTTTTCGGGTCTGCAGCCAGCAGATCGACGCCAAACTTCTTGTCTGTCAGCGTCTTAACTTTTTTCATTTGCGCGTCGATGAACTCTGGCGATGTTCCCGCCATACCCAGAACGCCATACCCGCCAGCGCTGCACATCGCGGCGACCAGCTCGGCATAAGATACCCCACCCATGCCTGCCAGCATGATAGGATGTTGGATATCCAACAAGCTATTCAGCCGTGTCTTCAAGCCCATATTGTTCTCCCTCTTGCACTTTTTTGGCTCAAAACCACCATTTTTCGCGGTTTCATTGCCATGCTTAAATTTATGTCTCGTGACGATCACGCAAAAATGTGATGAATACAGGCATAGCCGTGAATCGGCCATTGGGAAAGAAGGGGTTATCATGAAACGTTTGGTTATCGCCGTTATGGCAGCCGGTCTCGCTGCGGCATGTGCGCCAGCATCGGAAGAAACAGAAGTTGAAGTTGAAGCACCTGCAGAAGTCGAAACGCCTGCAGAGGAAATGACGTCTGAAGCTGAAGAAGCAATGGACGACGCTGCAGAAGCAACAGAAGAGGCAATGGATGAGTCTGCAGAGGCACTCGAAGATGCCGCTGCTGAAACTGAAGAAGCTCTCGATGACGCTGCTGAAGAAGCAGAAGAAGCCGCTGACGCTGCTGAAGAAGAAATGACTGAGGAGCCAACCGAGTAATCGGAAAAGGCTTCTGAAAACAAGAAAGGCACCTTCACAGGAAGGTGCCTTTTTTCGTGCGACGATCACGAGTTATCAGAAGATCGCGTATCCGCCATCGACAAGCAGCGAGTCACCTGAGTGATAGCTGGACGCATCTGATGACAGATAGACGGCAACGCCGCCAAAATCTTTTGGTTCACCCCAGCGGCGCGCCGGTACGCGGGAGATGACCTTGTTTTCAAACGTATCATTGCCCTGCGCATAGCTGGTCATGTCTGTCGCGATCCAGCCTGGCAGAATGGCGTTTGCCCGAATGCCGTAACGTGCATACTCGACCGCAATCGCCTTCAGCATTGAGATCAGACCGCCCTTGGTCGCTGCATAGGCTTCGTTGCGGGCTGCGCCCTCGATGGCGGCAAGCGATGCCACACCAACGAGCGAGCCGCCCGGATCACCTGCCTTGGCGCGTTCGACCATGCAGCGCGCCGCTTCACGCAGAGTCCAGAAAGCGCCATCGAGATTGACGCGCATATTCTTGCGATAGGTTTCGGTATCCATGTCGATGAAGGATGGCGCGCCAAAGCCAACACCAGCATTGGCGATCACACTATCGAGACGCCCAAAGGCTTCATTCGTTTCGGCCATGGCTTTGACGACAGCGTCTTCATCGGCAACGTCGACAGACCAGGCTTTCACCGTTCCTGCGCCAAGTTCGGATAGCGTGGACACGGCTTCAGCATTCGTTTCCGCATTCCGTCCCCAGATGGCGACATGGGCATTGGAAGCAGCCAGGGCCTCAGCCATACCATAACCGATACCCCGGTTTCCGCCGGTGACGAGGGCAACTTTACCCGTCAGATCAAATGGTGCGTAAGTCAAATTTTCCTCCCTTATTTTCGTCAGGGAGTAGGGCGCAAGCCAATCGGATAATCAAGTCTATCCTTCTGATTCGCCGAGAATCAATCGTGGACCGGCCCCTGTCAGGCCAACCTTATCGTCCGAGTTGTAAAGCTGGCATTTATCAAGAGACAGGCAGCCGCAGCCGATGCAGCCATCCAGTCTGTCCCTCAGGCGGGACAGAGACTGTATGCGCTGCTCCAGAACGTCGCGAAATTCACTGCTGATGGCTTTCCAGTCCTTTGCGGTTGGGGTTCGCCCCTCTGGCAGTCGTTTCATGTAGGATCGGATTTGGTCGATCGAGAACCCCATTTGTTGCGCCACCATCACAAAGGAAAGTCTTCGAATATCGGAACGCATATAACGCCTGTGGCCACCCGCATTTCGATGCGGCGTGATCAGACCTTTTTCTTCGTAAAACCGAATGGCTGATACGCTCAGTCCGGTGCGTTCGGCGATATAACCGATCGACAGAATGTCATTTGGTTTTTTCATAAGAAAACCCTTGATCTCAAGTTAGCTTGAGAAATTATACCCATGCCATCGAAATTGAAACCAGAACAAGAGGAAACGTCCGATGGCTTCTCCGGCTCTTGAGCACATAAACTTCACGTCCAGCGATCCATACCGGTTCGCAAGAAAGCTCTGTCAGATCTTTGATTGGAAGATCCGCTGGCACGGATTGTCGAAAAACCAGGGCACCACAGTGCATGTCGGTACAGATGACCTGTATCTGGCGATCTACACACCAGGTGGTGACGTAACGGAGCGGCTTGATAGCTATTCAAGCAAAGGCGGTCTCAATCATGTCGGCATTCTGGTCGACGATCTCGATACGATAGAACAACGCGTATTGAAGGCCGGATATGAGACGCACTCCCATCAGACTTATGATCCGGGCAGCCGGTTTTATTTTCATAATGAAGATGGCGTTGAATTTGAGGTGGTAAGTTACCAGTAGCATGCAAAAAGCCGGGCAGAGTGCCCGGCTTTTCTGTGTTTGCTTCGCTTTAGCGTGAGCCTACGACCTCTGTCATCTTCTCCGCATCAACGGTCTTGCCGTAATTCTTGTCGCGATACTTTCGGAACTCATTGTGTGCAATGGTACGGCAATGGACTTCGTCAGGCCCATCGGCGAGGCGCAGCGTCCGAATGCCTGCATAGGATTCAGCGAGCCCGTAGTCTGAGGTCACACCGCCGCCACCATGTGCCTGAATGGCATCATCGATGACCTTGCAGGCAACGCGCGGACCCGCGACCTTGATCATGGCGATTTCGTTCTTGGCAACCTTGTTGCCGACTGTATCCATCATATACGCCGCTTTCAGCGTCAGAAGGCGTGTCATTTCGATATCGGTACGTGCTTCGGCGACGCGTTGTTCCCAGATGGAGTGTTCAGCGACCGGTTTGCCGAAGGCTTCGCGCGAAAGCAGGCGTCTGCACATTTTCTCAAGCGCTACTTCTGCGGCACCGATCGTGCGCATGCAGTGGTGGATCCGGCCCGGCCCCAACCGCCCCTGAGCGATTTCGAAACCACGACCTTCACCAAGAATGAGATTGTCGACCGGAACCCGAACGTCCTTCAGAACGACTTCAGCATGGCCGTGAGGTGCATCGTCATACCCGAACACAGGCAGCATTCGGACGACTTCGATTCCAGGTGCATCCATTGGAACGAGAATCTGGCTCTGTTGAGCGTGCTTGGGCGCATTCAGGTCGGTCTTACCCATGACGATGGCGACCTTGCAGCGGGGATCACCGACGCCTGATGACCACCATTTGCGTCCATTGATGACGTACTCATCCCCATCGCGCTCAATTCGGGTCTCAATATTTGTGGCATCTGAAGATGCGACCTGCGGCTCGGTCATCAGAAAGGCGGAGCGAATCTCACCAGCGAGCAATGGTTTGAGCCATTCTTCCTTCTGGGCCGTGCTGCCATAGCGATGCAGCACTTCCATATTACCGGTATCGGGGGCAGCGCAGTTAAACACCTCTGAGCCAAAGCTGACGCGTCCCATCAGTTCAGCGAGCGGCGCGTATTCGAGATTGCTGAGGCCCGCGCCATGATAATCTGGCGTATCATGTTCTGCATTGGGCGGAAGAAACAGGTTCCAGAGGCCTTCCGCCTTTGCTTTGGCTTTCAGCTCTTCGACGATGGGTGGAATGTTCCAGCGACCAACTTCGTCGTGCTGGCGGCGATAGGTTTCCACATTCGGGAAGATGTGCGCATCCATAAAGTCACTGACGCGCTGTATGTAGTCCTGTGTTCGTTCTGAGAAATCAAAGTGCATGTCTGCCTCCCATTAAGCTCACTAAAACTAAGGGTTTAAAGGCGGGACGGGCAGGCGAAACACTGTCGCAGCGCCTTAATACAGGTTATTCGTCTTACGAATGGGTTTGTGGCGAGGCTTGGGGGCTCTGCACGCTGGCGTTAATGGTTCAGCGTTTTCAGGTCTTATCGCGGGAGGGTGAATTGGGCGCAGTCGCAGCAATGACCATCATGCTGACCGTGCTGGTGACAGCGATCATTTCTGGCATTTTTGGAATGGCGGGTGGCCTGATCCTGATGGGCGTACTGACGGCGCTCATGCCGATTTCCATGGCCATGATCTTCCATGGCGCCATTCAGCTGGTTTCGAATGGCTGGCGCGCCTTTTTGCTGCGCGATCACATTTCCTGGTCTGTCTTCGGTCGCTATCTGATCGGCGGCGTGCCAGTGATGATCCTGCTGGCATTCCTGTTCTGGCGACCGGACAAGAACATGCTTTATATCCTGCTGAGCTTTCTTGCATTTCTGCCTTGGTTGCCGAAGCGGTGGTTCGCCCTCGATGTAAAGCAGAAATATCATGCCGAGGCTCTGGGCTTTGTCGCGCTCAGTCTGAATACGCTTGCAGGTGTGGTCGGGCCAGTGATCGATATTTTCTTTGTGAAGTCAGACATGACACGGAAGGAAATTGTTGCGACCAAAGGCGCAACGCAGGCTTTTGCACATCTCACCAAAGCGGTGATCTGGAGCCTTCCGGCACTGTATGCGAGTGACGATGTGGTGTTTCCGCCGGTCTGGCTGATTATTGCCGCCATCCCGTTGTCCATGATCGGAACCTGGATTGGCGGCCTTATTCTTCACCGCATGTCAGATGTTTCATTTCGTGACTGGACGAAATGGCTGCTAACGGCGGTCGGTATTGTTTATGCCTGCAGGGCAGTGGGGCTGTTGTAGGAGCCGAGACCTCAGGCTGTCGCCATGCTGTTCACGACGCCTTCGAACAGGGCGCGGCCATCGGCGCCGCCTTCATGCCCGCCAATAGCGCGTTCCGGGTGTGGCATCATACCGAGCACGCGACCATTCTCGCTGAGGATGCCCGCAATGTCGTTGGCAGAGCCGTTCGGATTATCGGCGTAGCGGAATGCGACCCGGCTTTCGCCTTCGAGCCGTTCCAGTGTTTCAGCATCAGCGAAATAATTGCCATCATGGTGAGCAACCGGAATGGTGATCTCACTGGTGGCGGCATAACCGCGTGTGTAGGCCGAATCCGTGTTGACCGGGATGAGGCGCTCATTGCGGCAGACGAAGTTCAGCGCAGCATTGCGCAGAAGGGCTCCAGGCAGAAGGCCGGTTTCGGTCAGGATCTGGAAGCCATTGCAAATGCCGAGAATGTATCCGCCTTTTTCTGCAAAGCGTTTGAGTTCTGCAATGATCGGAGAGTTGCCGGCCATCGCACCGCAGCGCAGATAGTCGCCGTAGGAGAAGCCGCCTGGTACCACGACGAAATCGAGGTCCGCTGGCAGGCTGGTCTCTTTGTGCCAGATACGTTGTGGCGGCGTTGGCGCAAGGGTTTCAAGCGCGACCAGCGCATCGCGGTCGCAGTTAGAACCAGGAAAGACAATCACGGCAGTTTTCATGCCGCCTGCTTTACCTTGAATTTGCCGAGTCGCAAATGGGGGAATGAGAGGAAATCGAAAGCCCGGCACCAGAGGACGAATGCCGGGCTTTCTCAATTGCGTTGACCGGGCATTTCAGCCAGTCCAATGCATGTGACCGGTCAGGCTGCGCCTGTTTCGGATCAGGTGACGGGGGCGGACGGGGTGTCCAATCATTGATCCGTGTCGGCGTTTTCTTTCGATCACATGAGTAGAACGTGGCCAGTTTCGAATTCCGTCGCAGAATTTCGAAATTTATTCGCCGCCCATGCCAAGAAAGCCTTCCTCATTGCCAGCTTCATAGGCCGCTTGAGCTTCTGTAAGGATGGGCAGGAGTTCGGCTGTCGGAAGTGACATGATCTGGCCCTCTCGTGAGAAGAAGAAGGTCTCTCCGGTCTCGGAGAAGCCTGCGCCATAATCAATGCCGCGCGTATTGATGACCGGGCCGAGATTGTAGGGACCAATCCACTCGCCAGCTTCATTGCGGCTGGCTGCGACGAGATCCACCACACCAAGCTTTGGTGAGCGGTAGGAGTAAAAGATGATATGCTGGCCGTCTGGCGTTGCCGCGATGTGAGACTCGACGCGCGGAGAGCTGATCTTTTCAGGAAGATAACCAAGCTTCCATTCACCAGTCTCGTTGTCCAGCGTTGCAAGATAGATGTCCTGACCGCCCTGGCCACGCGGATGTTTCGAGACGAAGAACATCTCACCATTCGCCGTCGTTGTGACCGACGTCTCCCCAGCGCCCGTGTTGACGTCACCGGCCACAGGGGCAGCTTCACCCCATCCGTCTTCCAGTCGTTCGATCGACCAGATGTTCATGTCATTGCCGCGTTCTTCGCCGGGCAGGGGACGGTCGCTCGCAAAATAGAGACGACCGTCAAGCGGGCTGAAATGAGGATTGGCGTTGCTGTAGCGTTTTGGCCAGTCGAGTTTGACAGGCTCTGACCAGCTTCCGTCAGCCTGCTTTTCCGTGATGAAGAGATCGGTATCATCGCGGGTTTCGCGGGTGAAAACGCGAATGTTTCCAGCCGCATTCTCTGTCAGGGTGTAGGCGCGATTGAAATTGCCCGGCGCAGGCATATCCGGAAAGACAAGCTGAGGCTCGGCGCGGGTTTCAGATGGAGCGCTGGAAGGGCCGCAAGCCGTAACGGCCAGGCCTGCCAGACACGTTGATGCAATCATCAGATTTCTGAACATTTCAAACTCCAAACGCTGTCAGCCTCATCGCCTAACGTGAGGCGATGACGATTTTACGACAAACTTTCAGACTTTGAGATCAGCCCTGAATGAGCTCAATATCGTAGCGCTCAATGACCGTGTTGGCGAGCAGCGTCTCACACATCTCCTTGACGCGGGCTTCAGCAGCCGTCGGCTCCAGGCCATCTTCGAGCTCAAGCTCGATGCGCTTGCCGATACGGGCACCTGTGACCTCATTGAAGCCGAGACGGGTCAGCGTTTCGGAGACGGCCTTGCCCTGTGGATCGAGCACACCGTTTTTCAGGTCAACATAAACGATCGCTTTCATGGACTACTTGTCTCCGTTACGTTCGCCGCGGATGTCAATCACCTCGGCAATGTCGGTTGACGTCTTAATGATTCCCAGACGCGTTGCAACTTCCGCATAAGCTTCCGTCACGTTTCCAAGGTCGCGGCGGAAGCGGTCCTTGTCCAGTTTTTCATTCGTCTCCATGTCCCAGAGACGGCAGCTGTCAGGACTGATTTCGTCAGCAAGTACGGTGCGAACCATTTCGCCTTCATAGAGGCGACCGAACTCGATCTTGAAGTCGACGAGACGGATGCCGACACCGGCAAAAAGGCCTGCAAGGAAATCGTTCACGCGCAGCGCTGTGCCAACCATATCCTCAACTTCCTGAGGATTGGCCCAGCCAAATGCGGCGATGTGTTCTTCGGTGACCAGCGGGTCGCCCAGCTCGTCTTTCTTGTAGTAGAATTCGACGAGCGTGCGCGGCAGGGCTTCGCCTTCGGTAATACCGAAGCGTTTCGCGATAGAGCCGGCGGCGACATTGCGCACGACCACTTCCAGAGGAATGATTTCGACCTGCTTGACCAGCTGCTCACGCATGTTGAGGCGCTTGATGAAGTGGGTCGGAATACCGATGCCTGCAAGGCGGGTCATGAAGTATTCGGAGAGGCGATTGTTCAGGACGCCTTTGCCATCCAGGACAGCGCGCTTTTCCGCGTTGAACGCGGTCGCGTCGTCTTTAAAGTACTGGATGAGTGTACCTGGTTCCGGGCCTTCATACAGAATTTTGGCCTTGCCTTCATAAATCTTGCGACGGCGGGACATGCGGTCATTTCTCCGGTTGCCTGCACACGCCAGGTAAGCGTGCCATCAAGCTGGCGAGCCCTACACGGTTTCTCATGTTTTTGCCATATCCGAGACAGGAAATCGCGTAAATTCCTTCGGCTTTCCCTAAGGGAGACTGTTTTCTGGTACTTTTCATGTCGGTTTTACTGGAAAACCCAGTTCAATACGGGCTAAGAGAAGGCCAGTTGAAATCCGATTGATCAGGAATCAGAACGCATGTCTCAGTTTGATGATCGCGAACGTGCCGAAGAGGCAAAATATTCGCTCGACCAGCAATCCCTTTTCAAAGCTACCGCTCGTCGTGACAAATTGCTTGGCCTTTGGGCGGCTGATCTGCTCGGTTATGCCGGTCAGGAAGCCGAAGACTATGCCAAGACCGTCGTGGTTGCTGACCTGGAAGAACCAGGCGACGAAGACGTGATCCGCAAAGTCCTCGGTGACTTTGAAGCCAAAGGCGTCGCGAAGTCGCGTGAAGACGTCCTGGCTCAGCTGAAAGAGCTCATGCTGGTTGCTGTTGAGCAAATCAAAGCACAGGGCTAGCCCTTTGCCTGTTATGGCTTCTGAATGATTACTGAAAACCGGTTGTTTGACGGCCGGTTTTCAATCTGATCGCAAGCTGACGTTGCGATAATCTCCCGACAAGCCCCATCAAAAAAAGTGGGTGATTGGGAGAAAAAAATGACCTACTACCACAATCACGACTCCTCCGCTGAAGACCGTCTCGTCAGAGAGTATCAGGTCTCCACCACCGCATGCCGCCAACTCGCAAACTGGGCCCTGGCGCATTTCGGAGAACGGACTGACCCGACAGCCTACACACGCATCGTTGTATCACTGGCGACGCAGGGACCAGACTACGCTGTCGACAAGATTTACAAGGATCTGCACAAGCTCGGCTTCACTTATCGCAATGAAGCGGTCTGGAGAATGTACGAACGCTTCCGTATGGATGCCGAGCGCCAGTATCCGATCTCTCGCACGATTGCTGCGTAAGGCCTCAGTCCTGACGCGAGAAAGGTGAGCGCACGATATAAGCGCGCTTTCCATCCTGTATGCGGGCGTCTTCCTGACCATTTTCGGGAAGGGCGCCAGGCGCAGCATCGAAGGACTGACCATAAGGTGAGATTTGTGGGCTTACCGAGCGAAGCTCTTCGGGCGGTACGATTTCAAAACCCAGATAATCGAGCAGGAACAGAAATCCGACGCCTGTAAGGATGGCAGTCATCAGCGTTCTTATGACGAACCGCTTGAAGGCGCCGCTGACCAGCATGACGAGCGCCGTGCTTGCGCCGCCGCCGAAAAGGCCTGCGCCCGATGCGACGGCGGCCAGATCAATGCCATTCCCAAACAGATCCTGTAGCGCTTCCATTTTCCTCTCCCAGACCGACTCATCCCCTGAATAGCGGGCAGCATAGAGCAGCCCGCGCCGCTAAACACTCCTTTCAGTTGTCGCAGCGACAGCAGCTGGCTACATCAGCGCCAGATTGGAGGCGTGTCATGCATATGGATTTTAAGGCGACAGCACCTGCCCAGCCAGACATTGCGTTTGATGACTTTCTTAAGGTCGACATCCGCATCGGGACCATCGTTTCCGCCGAACCGTTTCCGGAAGCGCGCAAACCGGCTTTCAAGCTGAAAATCGATTTCGGGCCTGCAATTGGTGAAAAGAAATCTTCAGCGCAGATTACCACACACTACGATCTCGAGACTCTGGTTGGAAAGCAGGTCGCAGCCGTCGTGAATTTTCCGCCGCGCCAGATTGGCCCCTTTATGTCGGAGGTTCTGACGCTCGGGTTTGCTGATGAAGCAGGTGCGATCGTCATGTTTTCACCGGATCAGAAAGTTCCGAACGGATCTCGTCTGGCCTAGCCTCAGTTTGAGGATGTCCACTTCACTTCATTCTTGAGAATGCGGGCAATCGGTCCGCTCGCATTGGCGAGTGAGGCTTTCGCGCTTTCATATCCGGCCTCGACTGTCCGGTCATAGTCCTGCCAATCGCGCAGATCGATGTCGGGCAGATCCGGCAAGACCAGAATGTCGGCGTGTGAGCGCCCCTCATTCGGATCGACATTGATGGTCGCGGTCTTCATCAACAGGCTGGCAATCGGTGGCGGGGAGGAAATGCCATGACGCATTACCCATCCGAAGAAGTTTGGCGGATTCACAAAGTCTGACGCCTGCAAGCCTTCAGGTGCACGCGCGACATCGCATCCAATGGTATAGCCCCGATGGGTGTCTTTCATGATACCGACCGGGAAATTGTTGAGCACCGCGCCGTCGACCAGCACTTCGCCATTGTCCACGACGGGTGGGAGAATTCCCGGTAGCGAGATGGTCGCGCGCAATGCCTGGCGAAGCACGCCGCGCGTATGCATGCGGATCGCGCCGTCATTCAGATTGGTGGACACCGCAAAAAAGGGCATCTCCAGATCGGTGATGCAGCCATCTCCAAAATGTTCTTTCAGCCGTCGGTCGACGCGCTTGCCACGAACGAGAGACACCACCGGCAGGGTGTAGTCGCCGAGGGGATTGCTTTCCACAAAGGCCTTACGGATCCGGTAATCGATTTCGTCATCGCTCCAGCCCTTGGCTACGCAAGCCGCAACGATCGCGCCCATGGAGGCACCGCCGACGAAATCGATCGGACAGCCGATTTCGCGCAGGGCTCTGACAAGTCCGATATGGGCATAGGCGCGCGCACCGCCGCCCGAAAGAACAAGACCAATCGAGCGCCCGGCCATGATCCGGGCAAGCCGATCGCTTTCATCTGCGCCAAGGCCCTTCCAGCGAAAACATCGCGCTGCTCCGGAAGCATCGATCCAGTCAGCGGGCGTCGATACACGCCGGCCGTTATTGTGCTCGATCAGAACGATATCGATGAAGCGAAAGCGTTTGGCCGGCGAGGTCTCATCTGGAAGAAGCGGCGAGGAGGGGCGCGCATCCGGGCGGCCAATCACCCAGATCCGGTCCGCCTGGCGAAGCGACAGGCGAAACCAGTTATTGTCGCCCATGGTCGAGATCAGGATTACGATGTCATGATTGGCTTCGAGATCGTCGAAATACTCTGCCGACTTGTGGTCACCCTCATCGCCGACAATGGCAGCTTTTAGTCCAAGGCGGGCCAGAGCTTCAGAAATCAACCGGGCACGCAGGCGAAGGTCGATGGTCGGGGACGCGGCTGTGAGCGCGAACACCTTTGGCTCAGCCCTGACGCGCTGGCGGCGGGACTGACGCAAACGAACCAGAAGCGTACGGGAGATTTTCTCCATCACTTCCGGTGAACTGCGGACCAGACGCATGAACGTCGCGCGGGGGAGTTTAACGACCTCGCTGTCACGGATCGCGAAAACAGAATTGGAGTGGGGCTCACCGGCCAGCATGGCCATTTCGCCAACCGGCTCTCCGGGACGGATGTGACCCAAAAATTCGATCCGTCCATCCATAGACCGGCGAAAGGCGCCCAGCGTGCCGCTCAGAACGAAATAGATCGCGTCAGAGCTTGCGCCTTCATCGAAGAGGTTGCCGCCGCCGGGGACGGAAAACCATGACATATCCTTCTCCGCAGCCTTCAGGGCGCGGGCCGGAATGTCTTTCAGATATGGCACTCGGCTCAGAATAGATGTCATGTCGCTAACCTCTATCCGAGATTAACCTTAATGTGTGAAGACTCTGTGCCGAATGAGGCGTGAGCTTTTTGATTTTATTGGGCCTGATGCCCCCTTCTTGCGACAAACCGCGCTTGCGGCAACGCTATGAACCCACGGTCGTTATGATATGGACAGGAGACAATCCTTGTCTTGCGCCATCGCTTGGCGCAATCAGGTGAAAAGAACAGTTCCAATCAAGGCGGACCCGTCATGAGCACTTACGAAACCATTCAACTCGATGCGACACCGGGCGGTGTGGCGATGATCCTGCTTCAGCGTTCGACGCTGAACTTCAAAATGGTCGAAGAGCTTGCCGATGCGCTCGAAACCCTGCGTGGGGAAGATCAGCTTCGCATGGTCATTCTGCGTGGTGCGGGTGATGATTTCTGCTCGGGTATTGATCCGCACTGGTTTGAGCTGGCGCAGGATTACACCAAGGATCAGAATGAAGATGAAGCGTATGCGCTTGCTGAAATGCTTCGTAAACTCAAGGAGTTGCCGCAGCTAACTGTTGCGCTGGTCGAAGGTCCGGCTGTGAGCACGGGCATCGGTCTGATCGCGGCTTGTGACGTCGCGGTTGCGATGGAAGATGCGAACTTTCAGTTTGACGATGTCCGGTTCGGACTGATCCCGGCTGTAATCGCGCCATATATCGCTGATGCAATTGGTCCGCGCTGGGCAAAGGCGCTGTTCCTGACAGGCGAAAGTTTCGATGCCGATTATGCTGAGGGCATTGGCCTGGTGCATTATACGGTTTCGAACGAGACCGAGATGGAAGACATGCTGGAATATCTGTCCAAGCTGGCCTTTGAAAATGCGCCGGGTGCTGTCTCTGACATCAAGCGTCTGTTTGCAGATACAGTCGGCAAGTCCTTCGATAAGGATCTCTCGCATACGACCGCCAAATACTCTGCCGGTCGCTGGCAGACAGAAGAAGGTATTGAGGGCGTGAACGCCTTCCTGGCCAGCCGTGCGCCGAAGTGGAGCAAGTAAGGCCCTTGAAGCGCTTTTATGGTTGAGAAAATCTTACGCAGGCCGGATCAATCAGATCCGGCTTCGTAACAGCAATTTTGCGGCTCTGCGATAAGCGTGTTCCCGGAGTGTTAGCTGGCATGCCTTATGCATTTCCAGCTTCAAACTGGGGAATGATCCATGTCTGCACAGATCCTGACCGATTGGGATGCCGAGAAGGCGCAAGGCTTTTCAAAAAAGAACATCATCGCGAAGCATAATTTGCATGAACGCGAAATGTTCAGCGATGATGGACTGATCGAGCTCCTGGATCGCTACCCGCGTGAGCAGCTTGGCATCTATACGATGGGCAAGGACCCGACCAAGCGCCAGGCTCTGCGTGCAGGCACAGCAGAAGGCCTGAGCGGTGCAGATATTCTGGAAGCGGTGAAGCATGGCCGGATCTGGCTGAACCTGCGCAAAGCTAATCTCGCGCTGCCGGAATATCGCGACCTTTGCGCCGATATGTTCGGCGATATTGAAGCGCAGTCTCCGGGCGTGAAAACCTTCAAACAGGATATGGGCGTTCTGATCTCCTCTCCGGATGTTCAGGTCTATTACCATTTTGATGTACCGCTTGTGACGCTCTGGCAGGTGCGCGGCGTAAAGCGCGTCTGGCTGTACACGCCGAAGGAGCCATTCCTGCAAGATGAAGACATCGAGCGTGTGGTTCTGAAGGAAACGGAAGAAGAAGTGCCGTTCGAACTCGCCTTTGACGACTCCGCTCAGATCATTGATCTGGAGCCGGGACTGATGGCGACGTGGCCGCAATTCGGGCCGCACCGTATCGTTAATCACGGCGTGATGAATGTCTCACTGAGCTGCGAATTTCAGACCTATATGTCTCTGGTCCGGGCGAATGCGGCTTACGCGAACGGTGTTTATCGCCGGAATTTTGGCATGACGCCCAGCATTTATGGGAATTCGGGCGCAGAACTGCATTTCAAAGCTTTTTCTGCACGTGTCTTCAAAATGTTGAAACTTCGTAAAGCCTTTGAGTATCAAATACCCAAAACATTTAAGATCGACCCTGGCGCGGATTTAGGTTTCAGTGAGGTCTGATACGACCTGAGCCTGATCTGACGGCCCGGGAGGGTGAAAAGGATCGGGAATGATACTGGATCTGATCGCTGCGGCGTTTCTGATTTCAACCGCTGATGCGCCGCTGGAAACGGCGCTTTCACGCGTCGAACCTCCCTCGAGTATTCGTGCCGCTTTTGTCGTGGAAATCACCGATGGTGAAGCCTTCCGTGAAGTGGCCTATGATCCGCGCATTGTCGATCTGGAAGCCCGCTGGAAAGTTCTCGAAGCGGAGGGCGAGAGCACTGAGCTTGATCGCGCCGTAGATGAATGGGGCGCACAGGATGCGCCGGACTCCTGGCTTTTCGCTGATGATCTGCGCGCAAGCATGGGCTCGATTGTCGAAGCGCAGGAAATCGGTGCAGCCTGGCAGATCAAGTTCGAGCATGTGCCGTCGGACAATGATGGCCCGCTGGATGTGTGGGCGGCAGAACACCTGGCAGGCTATGCCATGCTTGAGCCTGTGATGAGTGAAATCCTGCGTGTTGATTATCGCGCGCTGGCCCCGTTCGAGACGCCGCAGGGGGCCAAGGTCGATACCTATCAGCATTCCTATTTTCTGCAGCCGAACACGGATTTGGGCTTCACATATGTGACGGCATTCAAGGTGGATGTGCAGGGAAGCTTTCTGGGCCAGGACTTTGAGCGAGCCTATCGCGTGCGTGTCACCAATGTGCAGTTCTTCTTTGCGACAGAGCGCGATCAGAAAATTTATCAGACACAGCTCGGAAGCAGTGCAAAAACCCTTATGGCGAAGTCGGACTGACTTTAATTGCGGCTGATCTGATATAGATTGACCGTATGATTCATCTCGTAAAATTGTGTGTCGGCGCCAGCGGCGTTGAGGATCTTGCCGTCTGGCAGGAGCAGGTTGTCCGGGAACGTCGGAAACTTGGGCTGGATGACCATCCGGTGCATCAAACGCGGCAAACGCCGAAAATGGCTGATGAGCTTATGGATGGCGGGTCCCTCTATTGGGTGATCAAGGGCGTCATTCTTGTGCGTCAGAAGATCCACGAAGTCCGGAACCTTGAAGATGTGAACGGCCGCTCTTTTTGTGAGCTGGCGCTTGAGCCGGAGCTCATTCTGACAGAGCCACAGGGACGCAAAGCGTTTCAGGGGTGGCGATATCTTGCGCCAAAGGATGCGCCGTCGGATCTGTCATCCACCGGAGCAGCCGATGTGCCGCCGGAGCTTAGTCTTGCCCTTAAGGAAGCTGGCGTCTGGTGATTGCTAAGTCTGCTTAAGGCCTTCAATATCCCAGCACGATGGTGGGAGATGGGAGGCAAGCATGACATTGAAAGTGATTGGCGCAGGATTTGGGCGTACTGGAACGCTGTCCATGAAAGCGGCGCTTGAAACGCTCGGCTATGACAAGTGCCATCACATGATGGAGGTGTTTGCCGATCAGAAGCAGGCTGATCTCTGGTATGATATTTCGCAGGGCGGCGAGCCGGACTGGGATCATACATTTGATGGCTTTCAGGCCTGCGTCGATTTTCCGGCCTGCATTTTCTACAAGGAACTTGCTGAGAAATATCCCGACGCGAAGGTCGTTCTGACAACGCGCGATCCAGAAAGCTGGTATGCGAGTGCGGAGAGCACAATCTATCAGGTTTCGAGGCGCATGCCTGGCTGGCTGGCGCGTGTTGTACCGCTTATCCGCAAAATGAAACCGATGCTCGATGACCTGATCTGGAAGCGTGTGTTCAACAATGCCTTTGAGAACCGGGAGGCTGCGATTGCTGTCTTCAAGGCGCATGAGGCCGAGGTGAAGGCGGTGATTCCGGAAGATCGTCTTCTGGTTATGCATGTGAAAGAAGGGTGGGGGCCGCTCTGTTCATTTCTGGGCGTTCCAGAGCCTGATGTGCCGTTCCCGAACGTGAACGACAAGGCTGATTTCGAGAAGCGGATCCGTATTTTCACGATCATGAACTATCTGCCGCATGCCCTCGCGGCCATCCTGGTTTGCGCTGCGCTCTGGATCGGCTATTCCGCTATTTAGCGAGGGAGAGTCTCTCGGGAGCGCCGAACAGGAGGTGGGGACAACGTGCTGGATTTTTTGACCAAGGTGACGGTGCAGGGGCTCGAAATCCTGTCGACGATTTTCGTACTTCTCGTTGGGCTGCTGGTTCTGTCCGCGATTGTGATGTTCTTCATCGATGCCAATCAGAGCAAGAATGCGGTCCGCAGGAACTATCCGGTTGTAGGGCGCTTTCGCGAACTCTTTATACGGCTGGGTGAGTTTTTCCGTCAGTATTTCTATGCGCTGGACCGCGAAGAGCTGCCATTTAACCGGGCGGAGCGAGACTGGGTCTATAAGTCAGCCAAAGGTGAGGACAACACCGAACCTTTCGGGTCGACGCGCTCTCTCAGTTCGGCTGGCACACCGATTTTCGTCAACGCAGCTTTCCCGCCGATTGCTGGGCCATCTGAAGCGCCAAAATCTGTGGTCTTTGGCCCGGATTGTCCAAACCCCTACACATCTCATTCCGTGGTGAATGTCTCTGGCATGAGTTTTGGGGCGCTCTCCAAGCCAGCGGTGCAGGCGCTGTCTCGCGGGTCGGCGCTGGCTGGTTGCTGGATGAACACCGGGGAGGGCGGCTTGTCGCCCTATCACCTGGAAGGCGGCGGCGACATTATCTTTCAGATCGGAACGGCGAAATATGGCGTTCGCGACCATAGCGGTGCGTTCAGTCCTTCAAAACTGAAAGAGATCGCAGCGCGCCCCGAAGTTAAAATGATCGAGCTGAAGCTTTCTCAGGGTGCCAAGCCGGGAAAGGGAGGGCTCCTGCCGGGTGCAAAGGTTACCGAAGAGATCGCGACTATTCGCGGCATCCCGGAAGGTCAGGATTCCATTTCGCCCAATCGGCACCCCGAAGTTGGCTCTGTTGAACAGCTTGTCGACTTTGTCTGCCGCGTGCGAGCGCTTTCTGAGAAGCCTGTTGGCATCAAGACCGTCATCAGCTCAACGAACTGGCTGGAGGAGCTGTGCCGCTATATTCATGTGGTGGGACAGGACAAGGCGCCGGATTTTATCACGGTGGATAGTGGAGATGGCGGAACGGGGGCTGCGCCAATGGCTTTGCTCGACAATGTGGGGCTGACGCTCCGGGAATCTCTGCCCATGCTTGTCGATACGCTGACCCGCCATGGCCTCCGTGACCGGATCAAAGTGATCTGTTCAGGCAAGCTTATCACGCCAGCGGAAGTCGCCTGGGCGTATTGCGCAGGTGCCGATGCCGTGAACACAGCCCGTGGCTTCATGTTTTCCATTGGCTGCATTCAGGCGATGGCTTGCAACACCAACAACTGCCCGACCGGTGTGACGACGCATAAGCCGCACCTCCAGAACGGTCTCGATCCGGCGGTCAAGGCGAAGCGCGTTCAGAACTTTGTCGAGAAAATGGAAAAGGACGTGGCCATGATCGCGCATAGCTGCGGGGTGCATCATGCGCGCGAACTGCAGCGCAAACATGTGCGGATTGTGCAGCCGAGTGGACAATCCGTACTGATGAGCGATCTCTGGCCTGAAGTGCTCTAGACCGGAATATTATCAATCAGGCGTGTCTTGCCGAGCCAGGCTGCGGCAAGAAGCCTGGCTGGTCGCTCAGGCATGGCATCTGTGATGATATCAAGGTTCTCTGCGTTGCAGGCCTTGATGTATTCGACGCGGTCAAAGCCAGCCTTTTCAATGGTGCGGATGGCCTCTTCGGTCGCCGCAATGACCGGCGTTCCGTTACGAAGACGGATGGCTGCCCGGTGCATGGCGGCACTAAGCGCCGGAGCGATCCGGCGCTCATCTGGCGTCAGATAGGCATTGCGAGATGAAAGTGCGAGCCCGTCGACATCACGTTCAGTTGGAACGGGCACGATCTCGACCGGAATGCAAAGATCCTTCACCATACGCTTGATGACCTGAACCTGCTGATAGTCCTTTTCGCCGAAGAACGCTTTGTCCGGTTGAACCTGATTGAAGAGCTTGGACACGACCGTGGCCACGCCGCCGAAAAAGTGTGGTCGGAACTCACCTTCCAGTTTTGCACCGAGTTCAGGTACCGAGACGCGGGTTTCTTCACCTTCCGGGTACATGGTTGCAACGTCCGGACAGTAAGCCACATGACAGCCATGTGCGGTGAGTTTGGCGACATCTTCTGCTTCATGCCGCGGATAGCTGCCGAGGTCTTCATGCGCTGCAAACTGTGTTGGATTGACGAAAATGCTTGTCACCACGCGGTCGCTCTGGCGAACGGCGTTATCAACGAGTGACAAATGTCCTGCATGCAGCGCGCCCATGGTTGGCACAAAGCCGATCCGGTGGCCTTTTGCGCGCCAATTGCCGATTAGGCTGCGCAAATCAGTCAGCGTTCGAACGATGATCATGGTGGACGGGCTCCCTGTCAATTTTCCCCAGCCCATGCGCTGCCACGCTTGCTTCGTCAAGCTGAGTTAATTTTCTTAAACGCTTGGTTAACCCAAATCAGTCAATTTCCGACTCATGATTAAACGCTTTGTTTGTGATTCGTGGACTTAGCCTCTCGCTGTGACGGGTGAAAGTTCAAAGAAAACAAAAGAGCCCAGATAGGAACCGTTTGGCAGACCTGGTCTCGATGATGTTTTGCACAGCTCTCTGGCTGTTCTTTCTCATTCGCTGTCGATCCCAACTGCCGACTCGTAGAATGACGCGCTGCGAACCCTCTTAACGTCAGTCAGGTCTGCAGAGCGTTTCGACTGCTTGAGTCGAATGAGCCGCAATAGGAAGGCGTGACATTCACTCTGGAGGATAGTCCGATGCAAAATGGAGCTTGCTCTTGAAACCTGAAGGATTTGCTCTCTTGAACCGAGACGACACGACGGCGGCTGAAAAGCCTCCAGTCGATGCGCACGAAGCCCGCGTCATTATCATTGGCAATGAGAAGGGCGGCGCCGGAAAATCAACTGTTGCGATGCACCTGTCTGTTGCGCTTATGCGCATGGGGCAGAAGGTTGGCATGATCGACCTCGATGTACGCCAACGCAGCTCAACGCGTTATCTGGAAAATCGTCTGCGCTGGATCAACTCCACAGGCTCTCGTATTCCCATGCCGGAAACCCTGCGGGTTGATGCGAGCGTGGCGCGAAACCTTGATGAAGCTGAAGCTGAGGAAGCCGAACGTTTCCTTGGTAGCCTGAAGCGCCTCAAGGCTGCGTGCGACTATGTGATTGTTGACGCGCCGGGTGGTGACACCTTTCTGTCGCGACTTGCGCACTCCTGCGCAGACACGCTCATCACGCCGCTGAATGACAGCTTTGTCGATTTCGACCTGCTGGGCGATGTGAACCCGCAAACGCTCGAAGTGGTGCGTCCAAGTTTCTACGCAGAAATGGTCTGGGCTTGCCGGAAGCATAAAGCGCAGACAACGCGCAAGCCGATCGATTGGATCGTCATGCGTAACCGTATGTCGCCGCTTGAAGCACGCAACAAACAGCGCGTTGGTGAGGCGCTCGATAATCTGGCGAAACGGATTGGCTTCCGACTGGCGCCGGGGCTTTCGGAGCGTGTGATTTATCGCGAGCTCTTCCCGATGGGGCTGACGCTTCTGGACCTGACCGAAGAAGGTTCGAACATAACCTTCACCATGAGCCACGTTGCAGCACGTCAGGAATTGAGAGATTTGTTGATCCTGTTGAAATTGCCGGGGCTCGTCGGCAAGGAAATCGCATTCTAGCTTTAACGAAAAAGGACGGCATGGCCGTCCTTTTTTTATCGGTGCTAGTCGCCAAAAATCTCGATCAGCTTCTTGCCATCAGATGATGCTTTTGCCCGATACATGCCTTCGGTGTTGAACGACCAGGCGGGTGTGCCATCCGGACCGAGCACAATCACGCCGCCGTCTCCGCCAAGATCCGTCAGGGATGTGTGGATGATATAGTCAGCCGCTTCCTGTGCGGTTTCGCCGAGCAATTCGACACGGGAGCAAATGGCATAGGCGATGCTGAGCCGGATAAAATATTCACCGGTTCCCGTGGCAGACACGCCGCACACATCATTCTTTGCGTAAGTGCCGGCGCCAATAACCGGACTGTCGCCGACACGGCCCCAGCGCTTCGCTGTCGTGCCGCCGGTTGAGGTGCCTGCAACAATATTGCCGTCCTGGTCCTTTGCAACAACGCCAACCGTTCCGTATTTCCGGTCATCCGGGAAGGCGAGATCTGACAGGTCTTCACGCTCAATGGACTCAACAGGGTTGGTCTGCGGTTTGGGCCCATAAAGGTTTTCAGGTGAGGCGACACCGCGACGTTCCAGAGCCTTCAGCAGGCTTTCCCAGCGACGGTCGGTGTAGAACCAGCTCGGATCGACGATTTCCAGTCCCTGCTGGGCGGCAAACTGATCAGCGCCATCGCCAGCCAGCATGACATGCGGCGACTGCTCCATCGCTTTGCGTGCTGCTGAGATCGGGTGTTTGACGTTGGAGAGGCCCGCCGCGGCGCCAGCATCCAGCGTATCGCCGCGCATGAGTGAAGCGTCTAGCGAGAACGTGCCGACTTCCGTCATGACGGCGCCGCGCCCTGCATTGAAGAGCGGATCGTCTTCGAGAGACCGGATGATCGTCTCAACCACATCAATCGCAGGGCTCCCGCCTGCCAGCATGGTCTCGCCGGTTGAGAGGACGCCATCAAGCGCAGACATATACGCAGCTTCGGTTTCCGCTGACATGGAGTCGCGGCGAATGACGCCTGCACCGCCATGAATGACGAGCGACCAGCCTGGTGATGCTGTACTCGTCATTGTAGCCGGCGTTTCCTGTGCGACAGTCGATGTCGTACAACCGGCCGCCATCGCAGCGACAAAGACGGCGACTGCACTCAAAACCCGATTTTTCATGAAAAAGCCCCAACTCCGCTCCAGTTCACATGCAGGGGAGTATGGGGCTGATTACGCGGCGGATGCAATCATCCGGTGTAGGTTACGCCTAGTTCGTCATCCAGTCTGGATAAACAAAGGGCAAGTCCAGATCATGAGCTACGGCTTCATGCGCAATCTTGCCATCAGCCACGGTGAGGCCCTCTGCAAGGTGCGGGTCAGCTTTCAGCGCTGCCTTGGCGCCTTTGTTGGCAATATTGAGCACGAATGGCAGCGTCGCATTATTCAGCGCATATGTGGATGTGCGCGGGACAGCGCCAGGCATGTTGGCGACGCAGTAGTGCAGAATGCCGTCGATCTCATAGATCGGGTCTGCGTGTGTCGTTGCATGAGAGGTTTCAAAGCAGCCGCCCTGATCGATGGCGATGTCCACGAGGACGGCGCCGGGACGCATGGTTGTGAGCTGCTCGCGTGAGACCAGCTTCGGTGCGGCAGCGCCCGGGATCAGGACAGCGCCAATTACCAGATCAGCGTGTTTGACGGCTTCGGCGAGGCTCGCATTGGTCGAATACATCGTCTTAACGGCGCCATTGAATTGCGCATCAATCTCGGCAAGGCGTTTGTTGTTGCGATCAAAGATCGTCACGTCTGCGCGCATGCCGACCGCAATCTCGGCAGCATTCGTACCGGAGACACCGCCGCCAATGATCACGACCTTGGCAGGTGCAACGCCGGGTACGCCCCCGAGCAGCACGCCGCGGCCGCGTGTGGTACGCATCAGCGCCCAGGCTGCGACCTGCATGGACATGCGACCGGCGACCTGGCTCATCGGTGTGAGCAGGGGGAGGCGGCCTTCATGGTCCGTCACCGTTTCATATGCGATGGCGAGGCAGCCGGATTCCATCAGTCCCGTTGCCTGTACCGGATCGGCGGCAAGGTGCAGATAGGTGAAGAGGGTATGGTCCGGTGTCAGCTTTGCGCATTCTTCAGGCTGAGGTTCCTTAACCTTCACGATCAGCTCAGCTGCTTTGAAGACGGCGTCTGCGTCAGGCAGAATTTTTGCGCCGACGGCTTCATACTCTTCATTTGTGCACGCCGAACCGACACCAGCATCATGCTGAACAAAGACCTCATGGCCAGCGCGGATCAGCTCGCCAACGCTTTCGGGCGCCAGGCCGACACGAGATTCCTGTTTTTTGATTTCTGTTGGAACACCGATGCGCATTTAGGGCCTCCGTAAGATTGATTATCCGCTTTTCTCGCAAAAAAGAGAAATATTCAATCGCAATCGGATGTGTGGGGCATAAAAAAGCCCGGCAGAGCCGGGCTTTGTGCGTGTTATGACTGAGGAACTACCAGCGACGCGAGTCGTAAGGATAGCGGTCAACAGCGTCAACATAGCCATCACCGTCGCTGTCTTTCTCGTCAGGTTGGTCTTTCACACCTGGTGTGTCGCAGTCGGCTGATTCAGTGCAGCCCTTTGCTGCGCCGGCCAGACCACCAAGTGCCGCGCCGACAGCTGCGCCTGTGCCAGCGTCGCCATTGCCTGTGTTGTTGCCGATAACGGCACCTGCGACGGCGCCTGCTGCAGCACCTGCTGCTGCGTTACGTTCAGTGTAACCGGTGGATGTGCACGCTGCGAGAAATGCAGTGGAGCCAATAATTGCAGATGTAACGGTCAGAAATTTCATGGTTTCTCTCCTTCGGTATCTGCGGTCTTAAACGAGATTAAATTCTGGAAGTTCCGAAAACCTCTGCAGAGAAATATTACAAAATATTTGGAACTTCGGCCGGGCTTCAAAGCTTGATTGGGCAAGAACACAATATCAGCCCTATCAAGGAGACCGAGATGAAACGTCTCGTAGCCGCACTCGCGACGGGACTTATTTTCAGCGCCCCGTCTTTCGCTGACCCCGCCAGCTTCAATGCCAATTCAACAGACCGTTTGCCTGATTATGGTGTGACGGCAATGGCTCCGGCAGACAGCTTCAGAGAGTCTCATGCCTGGGTTGGACTGCCAGTTTTCGATGAGCGCCTCGATCAGATTGGTGAGGTGGTGAGAGTGTCGACTGATGCGCAATCGCGCGCGAAACGGATCGTCATTGAGACGTCGCAGACACACACTGGGGATACGATCGCAACCATTGTGGACCTGGAGCAGGTTTATATCACATCGCCAGAAGATGGCCGTCGGGGCTTGCAGCTCGGTGTATCTGTGGCCGACTGGCTGAAGATGCGAAATGGAGAGATTGAGGCACCAGTATCGCGCACAGCTGATGTGTACGCGCCTTATAGCGGTGGAACAGAAGTCCGCACGCTTTCATTCTCCGGTCCGATGGATCTCACCGGCTCACTGTAGAGGTCAAAGCCGATATATAAAAAAGCCCGCCTTCGTGACACGAGGGCGGGCTTTTCGTTTTAAGGATGGGGTCGCTTAGAACTTCATACGGATGTTGAGACCGAATGACGTGTAGTCCAGATCATCGCGATCGAGCGTCTGGGTCAGGAAGCCGCTGACTTCGTAGCGGTCCGACTTCACGAATTGAGCCCGCGCTTCAGCTTCAAACCAGTTGTCATCCAGATCGCCGGATACCGTTGTGAAGCTACCGAAATTGGTGCCTGCAAAACGTGAGACAACAGCTTCGTCATCAGCAGAAAGATCCTGCACGTAACGAAGGCCAAGCGTTGGACGGAAGCCTGCATCACTAGCCGGATCGAAGAAGTGAACCAGAGTTCCGATCTTCGCTTGTGTGCTTGTGATGGAGCGGCTGTCGATGATCAGGCCGCCTGCTGTTCCGGACTCCGTGTATGCGTCGAGATCTGCATTGAAGTATTCAACGGAGACAGATGGCTCGAAGAACACGCTGGATGAGACACCATAGAGGCTCGACAGGGCCACGCCGCCAATCGCCTGCGTCGCGTTTGTTTCGCCAAGCGTCATACCGCCGGTCAGCATCTGAACGCGCGTGATGTCATAGTCTGTTTCGCCAATGCCGTAATAACCGGAAAGGTTCACGCCATTGTCGAAGTCGTACAGGCCATAAGCGCCTACGAAGAAGCCAGAGCTTTCAACGCTTCCAAGGGTCGCTGAACCCGAATTTTCAGCGTCGGAATAGTTGAAGAATGCACCGAGGCGCAAACCATCATCTATCTGGGCATCACCACCGGCTGTGATGGAGTAACCGTCTAGGTCACTGTCATTGCCTGTCAGTGAGTTGGTTTCGTCGCCTGTCATGTAGGCAAGTTCAACGAATGTGCCCCAGCCTTCCTTAGCGGCTGCTGGTTCGCCATCGGCTGCAGCGGCGGCCGACATGGCAAAAGCAGACATGCCATCAAGTGAAGCGGTCTGGATTGGTGATCCGCCCATCTGGTTCACGGCCTGCCCATCAGCTTTGCCAGCTTTAATGCTGGAGAAGCGGCGGGCGAGGTGCGTGCTGACCTGCTCGGCGCTGGCCACGGCAACGTTGCGAACGCTGAAGCTTGTATCCGGCAGAAGCGAGTACAGTGAATCCGCCAGAGGTTCTCCGCTCATATAGTCGATCTGGCTATAGATTGACGAAAGTGCGAGCGAACCACGCGCATCGTCCAGGTGGTCTGCGATGGCCAGAACGTTCGAGTCAGCCGTATCCGGAAGCTCTGTGCTGAAGTCAGCGGCTTCGATCTCGTAGTAAACGAGGCCGGCACCGGAGGCGAAGCTGGCATAGAGAACGCCTGCAAGATCTGCCTCTGCGAGTTCGCCGGTTGCTTCGCCTGTGTACTCGATCAGGAGGCCCTGATCGCCCCAGGCATAAGGTGTGCCGAACATGACGCCGCCATTGAGTGAAACATCACCATCGACCAGCAAAGACGCGCCCGAGTACCCGAAAATGCTCTGAGACGTCAGCACGAGGTCAGAAAGCATGGTCATGCCTTCTGTTGGCGCAAGAAGGCCCGCATTCCACACTGTGTCGGCGAGGATGGTGCCACCACCGGTCAGCATGCCGCCAAAGTTCAGAACATCGCGAGACGCAAGAATACCGTCAGCCTGAACGGTGCCACCGATGATCTGCGCTTCGATCAGAGACAGCAGCAGATACTCTTCTGGAATGTAGAGGCCTGCGTCTGTGTTTGCGAGTGTCAGGCTATCAATGACAACGTCCATATCGACAGTGGTCGTGCCAGCCTGGCTGAGGGTCACGTCAAAATAATTGAAATAACCGTCTGCGTTCAGACCATTCGTCGGTACGAAGCCCGTTGAGCCTGGTCCAGCGAGTGGGCCTGGTGTGCCGATGTCACCGTAAAGGTAGGTGATCAATTCAGGTGTCGCCGTGCCATCAACACTGCCGCCTTCGCGCGCCATGCTGACAACGCCGGTTCCAATGTCACTTGTACCGTTGAAAATCGCACCCGGCACGGCCTGATTTGACGGACGAGAAAGGCTGGCAAGGCTCACATCAGCTGCTGCATTGACGCCCGCAGATGTCGCGTCTGTCTCGCCTGACGTCTCTGGATTGATGTCAACGTCCAGCACAACGCCTTCAGATGGATCGGTACCACCGACGCCAGGTTCCGGAGCGTCTGGCAGACCGTTTACGAGATTTCCGTTTTCATCAATGATGAAATAGCCTGGGTCCAGATCCTGAACCCAATGTTCCGCATCGCTCCAGTTTCCATCGCCGCCAACCGCGCTCACATACTTGTAAGGGTTCGCGATCGAGATGAACTCATAGAAATTATAGAGCGGGTTGTAATAGCTGACATCGCCATAACCAGATGGCACTGGAGACAGGAAGCCATAGCCGCCAGACAGAACGCCGCCAATCAGAGGCTGGTCGCCCAGTTGATCAAAGAAAATCGCTGAGCCTGAATCGCCACCGGCTGTGCCAGCTTCATTCGGAAGCGCGTCGCCTGGGAAGATGTCGTTGGAGAGTGATGTGTTGAACCAGGTGTTCGTGAACGGGTTATCGAAATACCACCAGTCGGTGCCGTCAGAGCAAGCCCAGTCGCCAATGCCGTCGCGTCCGCATTCTTCGCCTGTGCGAACCGGACTGTCGAAGTCGATCCAATACATGGACTGAGAGGCGCCAGGATCGCCAGCATACGCAGCAGAAGCATCAGTGCCGAAGATCGCAGACAGGAAGTCGACCTGCGAACCGAGCATGCCAATCAGGTTTTCACCGGCTTGACGTTTTCCATCGATGCCAACGTCGCCCGTTGAGCCAACACCGTGGCCGCCATAGCCGACCATGGTGACATGTTCACCGACGCCGACCGGGCTGAAGAGCATGGAATAGCTCGGGATGTTTGCCAGCGGACTTGAAAGACTGACCATTGCAACGTCAGCGGCTGGGAAGCCGAGTGCTGATCCGAATGCCGGATCTGCGTCAGGATGGATGATGACCTGATTGCCGAGAACAAGCCCGTTGCGCGCATCAAATTCAAACGATGTGCCCGATGCGCCAGCATCCAGCCATCCGAAGAGTGCAGTGAATGTATCCGGGCCGTAAGCGATAATCGGCGTGAGAGGCTCACCATTCGACCCGTAATACGTGGACGGATAATCGTTGAAACAGTGAGCAGCGCTCAGCACTGTACGTGGATTGATCAATGTGCCCGTACAGTTGTAGTTGATCGAGCCACCTGGATAGCCCATGAAAATCTGAACCACGCCATCCCATTGCGGGTCATCGGCGAGTGTTTCAGATCCACCAACGGTGACATCGTCCCGAACCGTCAGTGCGTCTGCCTGAGGTGAAAAAGCCATCGTTGACAGAGCAAAGATGGACGTCGCTGCCAAAAGGCCGCTCAGCTTATAGTTGTTCATTTAAAATCCCCGAACGATTGATTGCGTTCAATCTTGCCACAACTCAAGCTCAGTTTGAGCAAATCGTCAATTCTGTTCAGGTGCGACAAACGTGGAGATTTATGTTTCAGGATATTCTGAAATTACTCGATTTTTATATTTTCATTCGAATGTCGGAAGAATGTTTTCGGATCTGAAACGCCGAGGAAAAAAGGTGACCCGCTGAAGTTTTATATCGGACGGGGGGAACTTCAGCGGGTCGAATGCGGATCGGGCTTCCGCAAGACTGTGGGGGAAAGTCCTTGTGGACATCAGAGGAACTCGCCACCAGCCAGTCGGTTCCAAAAAATTAGCGCGCTATCTGCAGATTCCGGAAAAGCTCATATCGAAGTGAAAATGGTCTGCATGAGCCGCATTATATTCAGGGCCCAGAACAGTGCCGAACAGTCGGCAGGCATCATTGCGCACAGCTTTCAGAAAACGTCCTTCAGCTGTGTCAGTGCCCCAATGCGATTTGACGCTGATGATCTGACCGTTTTCCAGTTCAAATCCCCAGATATCAACAGCGTTGCCCGTGGCGTGCTCACTGAAGCTACCTGTCGAGCGGCCATATTTGCGGCGACAGACATAGCTTCCATAGGTCAGGATGCGAACGGGAGGGGAGGCCAGCTCCTCAGAAGCGCGAGGCAGAATGCCTTGTCGTTCCCAGGTGGCAAGCGCGCCGGTGAGTGCGCAGGTCATGCGGAGCGTTCCTGAATAGGGAAGTTCAGATCGGTCGAGCGTGAGCGCATCGTAAAAGCCGCAGTTCTCACCTTCCGGGCTATCGTCGAGACGCGTATATGCGATTTCCGAGCGATCAAGATAGGCAAAGCACGCATCTGGTTCATGCGCAAAACGTGCAAGCTTCATTTCGGTCGTAATGCCGATCGGATCATCCATTGAGAGGTCGGCAATCGGGTTGTGTTCCGGCGGCAGTGATCGCACAGCCGTGCCCACAATCCCCAGCAAAACGACCAACCAGAATATGCGCAAGAGCCAATTGATCATTTCAGCTTGCGCTCAGTGAAAGGTCGGTCGATGAAATCATTGTCATATATGTGATTTGGGGAACACGAACGGGATTTGAACGTTATAAGCTGCGATTGGATGTGATCATTCTTTTGATACAAATGTACTGTCGGGCCTGCGGTTCCAGCCGATCATGAAATGAACCGCTTTTGGTGTTGGGGAAGTTTTGAATAATCGCCATAGGATTGGGTATTTATCGCAGACCTGTTTGAGTTCGATAAAGTCGCTTTCCACTCACACAATCATAGCCTGTTGCGCCGTTCTGACTCTGTCTGTGAACACGGCTGCAGCGGACAGCATCGAATTACGCCAGAGCAGCGAAACACCCAATCAGGACCTGTTGGGTGAGTTGCGGAATGCCTTGCCTGATGAGGACGTCGCAGAAACGGCATTTGAAGCGAAACGACAGGCCAGGCGAGCCATAAAAGTCATTCGCGACGAGCTGAATGCAAAAGGCTATTATGACCCCGACATCGAAACACTGATCGAAGAAGACGAGGTCAGTGAAGAGCTATTTCACCCGATTGTCCTGCTCGATCCGGGGATGCGCTTTGTTCTGGGTGAACTGGCAATCGCCTATATCGACAAAGGGCCTCGTGAGGCGGACGCCATCGCGACCCGAGAGGCCATGAAGCTGATATCCGGTGATGATGCCATCCCGGCGCAAGTCATCAATCAGGAAACAGAGCTCGTACGTACGCTGCGCGAATTGGGATACGCTTTTGTCGGAGCTGAAGACCGGTCGGTGATCGGAGATCGCGACGCTGGAACGCTGGATGTAACCTATCGTCTCTCATCAGGGCCCCGCGTCCGTTTCGGCGAAGTGCGTTTCGTCAATGATGATACGCGGACAAAAGAGAGCTATCTGCGCAGATTGATCCCCTTCGATGAAGGGGAACTCTATGATCCTGCCATGTTGTCACTTTTCGCAGCACGCCTCGATGAAACGCGTCTGTACCGGATATCGAATGCCCGTCTCGATGATACCTCATCTGGCGAGTCGGCGGACGGGGATGAAATCTACGATGTTCTGGTCACGCTCGCGGAACGCAAACGCAATACAATTGAACTGGGCGCCAGTTACAGCACGGACAAAGGCGCAGGCCTGACCAGCGAACTCACGCGCAGAAACTTGACGCGCAGAGGCGATTTGCTGGTCGCATCGCTTGCGATCGCTGAGCTGGAACAAATTCTCGAAGTCCAGTGGCGCAGGCCTAACGAGTTTGGCTATGGCAAAGGTCTGATCTTCGGCTCAGAGCTCTCGAATGAGGACACGGACGCTTTCAATCGGCAGACATTCAGTCTGTCCGGTGGACTGGAAGTCGTGAAAGGTCCGCGTTTCTCCTATGGCTATGGCGTGAAGGGCTCGCTGGTCAGCGAGCAGGACGAATTTGGTGAGCGCGATCTGCAGATCATCGGCCTCTATACCAAGGCGCGCCTCGATAGAGCCGACAGCATTCTGAATGCCACAAAGGGTTGGCGCGTCGATGGCGGGCTGGAACCGACCGTCTCCTTCGGGAGTGATTCTGCACAGTATATTCGCGCCTATGGACAGCTTCGGGGATACTATCCCGTGCTTGATGAAGGCAAGGTCGTCCTGGCAGGGCGCGTCAAGGCAGGTACGGTCTGGGGCGCTGACCTCGAAGCACTTCCATCGACATCGCGCTTCTTCTCCGGTGGGGGCGGCAGCGTTCGTGGCTATGCCTATCAGGGCATTGGTCCGCGCTCGGATGATGATGAGCCAACCGGTGGTCGTTCGGTTCTTGAGCTCGCTTTTGAAACCCGCTGGCAAGTGCGCGGCAATATTGGCGTTGTGGCTTTTGTCGATGCGGGCAGTGTGACCACGCGTGAGATACCGGGCTTTTCAGACCTGCGCACAGGTGCAGGGTTTGGCGTGCGTTATGATACGCCTGCCGGCCCGCTGCGTGTCGATATCGCGACACCGCTTGATAAAACGGAAAATGATGACCCCGTTCAGGTTTATATTTCTCTGGGGCAGGCATTCTGATGACTGAAGCAGCTCCGAAAAAGAAAAGCAGGTTCTGGCGCTACAGCGCGATCGCGCTCGGTGTTCTGGTTGTATTGCTGGTTGTCCTGTTTTTTGCAGCGCGCTGGTATGTGTCCAGTCCAACAGGA
Organism: Ponticaulis profundi; assembly: GCF_042659465.1. Taxonomy (NCBI): domain Bacteria; kingdom Pseudomonadati; phylum Pseudomonadota; class Alphaproteobacteria; order Hyphomonadales; family Hyphomonadaceae; genus Ponticaulis; species Ponticaulis profundi. Next base: position 326,945 of record NZ_JBHSSW010000004.1, read on the forward strand.
TTGAATGACCTTGAGCGTCGTCTGGAAAATATGAACGTACGTGGGCAATCGGTCGAGATCGAGGGCCTGCGCGGTGACCTCTTGTCGACCTTCAGGATCCAGAAGCTCGAGCTGCAGGATAGCGAAGGCGTCTGGGCCACGGCTGAGGACATTGAACTGGCCTGGAAACCGTTTGGACTGGTTCGAAAACGGCTTCGACTTAATCTCGTGAGCTTTGGCGATATCAATGTTGCCAGGCGTCCGGATCTGGAGCCGGGAGAAGAAAAAGACCCTTCTTCGTCCGGAAGCTTCCCGCTGAATCTTGTGCGACTTGATCGTTTGAACATTGATCGCTTCCTCCTTGAGGAAGGTGTCTTGCCTCGCCGTGTCGCTGGCGCAGCCAATGGTGACATCTGGTGGTCAGCCGATGCAGCTCTGATCAATCTGGATGTTCGTCCTGAGTCTGAAGAGGGCGACGAATTGTTCGCTCATCTGGCCTGGGATAGCCGCACGCCGCTGAATGGTGAGCTGAAGCTTGTTGGTCCTGCGGGCGGACTCTTTGCGAGCCTTGCGCGTATTCCGGATGGCCAGAACATCACGGCAGAAATCGATCTTCAGCAAAAGAGCGACTACGTAAAAGGCACAGGCGTGGTCGATATCGCTGGTGAGGACTGGATCAATATCGAGCTGGAACCGGACTTTACGCGACAGGCTGCCTTTGTGAATGTCGATCTGGCGCGCCATCCGATGACGCGTGAGCTGGTCTCCAGATTGGGACCTGCGCTCGAATTTTCGACTGAGTTTGATCCCGTCGATGCTGTCGAAACCATGACGGCGAGCCTGCAGTCCGAGGCGATGCGTCTCGATGTGCGAAATATGGTGTCTGGGCAACGCAGGCGATCTGCAGATGTCGCGCTGACGATTTTGCGGCCTAACATGCTGGTTCAATCCGATGGTGTGGATCTTGAGCCGTTTGTCCTGGCGGGCGATGTCCGTTCGCAGGGAGATGGCTATCAGTTCGATGGACGTTTGAGTGGCCGACGGATTACCACGGATGTGTTCGCCTCTGATGTCGTATCAGGTCCGCTGACGATCAACTATGTCGGTGACGTGATTGATGTGAAAACGGCCATTCGCGGCGAAGCCATTGAACTCGACCTTGGCGAACGCGAAACCCGTTTCGGGTTTCTGACGCTGTCTGGCGATATTGCCTATGACATCTCCGAACAAAGCCTTCTGATCAACAATCTCGATCTCGAAACGCCGAATTCCCGTGTCAAAGCGGTTGGTTCCTCGACTCTCGGCGATGTCCGGACGGCGCAGCTCAACGGTGACGTCTTTGTTGATCTCGCAGAGTTCGGTTTCCTCTCGTCTGGCCGTGTGGAAGGTGGATGGACCATTGAACAACAGGGTCGCCAGGGACAGATCTTTTCAGTCGATCTGACAGGTAACGGGCTCGAAAATGTTTCAGAAGAGCTGTCTGACTGGCTTGGGCCGCAAGTTGGCCTGCGCGCGCGTGGTCGTCTCAATCAGCAGATGGATCTGACGGTTACCGAACTCAGAGCGACGACGTCGGCAGCCACCGTGACAGGGCAGCTTCAGCGCGCTCATACGGGCAGGCTGGTCGCCAGTGGTGAGGTCGAAACCAGCGAGACCTATCCTCTGTATGAAACAGCTCCGGACCTCACCGGTACGTTCGCGGTCGAGGGCATGTTGGATGACCTCGAAATTGATCTGCGAATGGCGGCATCCGAGGTTGGAAGCGGTGGCGCGGCGCTGGTCCGGCCGGTTGTGAATTTCAGCGGTCGCCGGTCCGGCGATATTCTCGACGGCAATCTCCGTGTAAACGGTGTTTACAATGGTGAGCCTCTGACTCTGACTTCGAATGTCGGTCAGCAGGGCGCGCGCTGGCGGGTCTCGGACCTCGTCGGGCGCTGGCAGACGTTGGACCTGACAGCGAGTCTGGTTGGTGACGGCGGTGATTTCGATGCAATTGAGGGCGATGCGCGTCTGACCGGCAGCCTGCCAGACCTTCTCCCCGCTGAGTCGATTGATGTTCGCTTCGCGAAAACAGGTACCCGCATGAATGCCCGTGCTGAAGTGACCCAATTGATGGCAGGCAGTTTCGAGGATGGAAATCTGGTTGCGACCGTGGTCGGTGACATGTCCGAACTGGAATATGAGGCCGCTTATGAAGGCACGTCGACATTCAGCGGACTTCGTCAGCCCGCAACGCTGAAGGTATCCGGTGAAGTCATTGAGCCAATATCGCAAGCGCCTGAGGCGCGCGGTGTGTTTGTTGGTCAGATGCTCAACGAACCTTTTGAAAGCACCGATCCTTTTGTTGTGCGCCGAACGCCAGACGGACTCTTCGGAGACATTTCCTTGCGCGCAGTGGGTGGCACGCTCGAGGCAACGCTGAACGAAGCATCGGCGCAGCCCGCACGCGTTGACCTGACAGGTGTCTCACTCGGACGCTTGCTGGCGATGCTGGGCCGTGAGCCAGTCGAAGGTGATGCCAATCTGACCTTCTCGCTCGATCGCGGTGAAGCCGGGATTGTGACTGGCCAGCTCAGTGGCGGTTTGCAGCAGGTTTCCGTGCCGGGACGAGACGTGGATCCGGTAGATCTGAATCTCAACGGTGTGTTTGGCCCAGAAGAGAGCGTTCTGACAATCACGACACCGGATCGTCAGGACCTGCAGGCACGACTCGATTTCGATGTACCGGCTGTTACGCAGGCCAGCCTCCCATATTTTGAGCCGACTCCCGTCGAAAATGCACGCTTTGAAGCACGCATTTATGGGGTGATCGACAATATGGCTGCGATCTTCCTGCCGGAAAATCTGAAGCTTGGCGGGGAGATCAATACAGAGCTTTCTGGCAATCTCGCATTTGAACCTTCCAGCCTGGAAGGGCGAATGACATTCGCGGAAGGCTTGCTGCAGCATGAGGATTTCGGCACGGATCTGGAAGCGATCAATTTCGAACTGACCATTGTTGATCAGGTGCTTCAGCTTGCTCGCTTTGATGCCAATGGCCGAACAGGCGGCACGCTGACCGGGACAGGCCAGCTCAATATGGCGGAGGGCTTCAACAGCACACTGGAACTCCGCGCTGACAATCTCTCCGTTGTTGACCGGCGCGAGGTCGAAGCCACGGCGTCTGGAACGCTGGGCCTTGGCGTGGACAATGACAAATTCGAGATTGTGGGCGATCTCACCGTCAATGAGGGCCGTTTCAATCTGGATCGGTTGCCGAGCCCGTCTGCCCCCACACTCGACGTCTCGTTTGAAGAGGAAGTCGAAGAGGTTCGCCCTGAGCGCGAACGTCGTGTGACGCTGGATATCAAGGTTTCCGGTCCCCGCAGTCTTTATCTGACAGGGAAGGGCATGGATGCTGAGCTTGCACTTGATGCGTCCATCACAGGCACGGCGAATGATCCGAACATCAATGGCACGGCCCGTATTGTTCGTGGACGGTTCGAACTGCTTGGCAAGCGCTTCACATTTGCGGATAGCAATATCCGGATTGCCGGAGATCCAATGGATGCGCGGCTGGATATTCTTGCCGTTCGCGATACGGAAGATTTTCTGGCGAAAGTCGCGATCACCGGAACGCCGGAACGGCCTGCCATTGATTTGAGCGCAGAACCAAGTCTGCCCGAAGACGAAGTGCTCTCGCGCGTTCTCTTCGGCCGCTCACCATCTCAGTTGACCGGGCTGGAAGCGGCACGTCTCGCGGCTGCGCTTGCACAACTGTCTGGCGGCGGCGGTTTTGACCTGATGGGCGGGATCGAAAACATCACCGGTCTCGACTCGGTGGATGTCAGTCAGACCGATGGAGGACAGTTCCAGGTCGCGACGGGCCGGTATTTGTCAGATGATGTTTATCTCGAGCTGAGCTCAACGGCTTCTGGTGCGCCAGGTGTCAGCGTTGAGTGGGAAGCCCGCGATAACGTCTCTGTTGAGGCAGAGAGCGTTCCGAATGAAGGTCAGAGCCTGTCCATTCAGTGGAAACGTGACTTCGAATAGCGTTCCGGACAAGATCAGGGATCACATACAGAAAAAGGCCCTCAGATTGAGGGCCTTTTTTTGCTATGTCCGAAAAGCTCTAGAAGTTTTTCGCGAGCGAAATGCCGGCAAAGCCTTCGGTTTTGGAGTTGCTGATACCGCCGGGAGCTGAGTATTTCGCTTCGGACTCCATATAGCTGATGGTCAGCTGGGTATCGCCGATAAAGGTTGAAACGCCGGCCTGAACGTCGCCGATCACGATCTGCTCGGTCAGCGAGACAGACATGTTGGTATCGCCGCCAATTGCGCCAGGCTTGAAGCTGAGGGCTTCGCCATCCGTCGCAGCGAAGACATACCAGCCTTTGCCTTTGCGGCCTTTGTCGATCGTCATGAAGTTACCCAGACGGATCTCGGCAGAGTAGGAGCTCAGGCCGGAATCGCTGGAACGTTCACGCGAAAAGCGCGGTTCAATTGTGAAGGTCTCAGATCCGTTCTTTCCGCCAAACTCGAACTGAGCGGCCGTGGAGAAACGTTCCTGTGTTTCAAAATCTGTGAAATGGCTCGTAGGAGACGCAGGCATCTGGCCTTGCGATACTTTGATCTGACCGAGCGTCGTCGGTGCGTCCACATCATCGAGCTGAAAGTTGGGATTTGCAGGTGTCGTAGTGGGAATGGAGTTTGTCAGCAAATTCTGCGCGATCGCGGCTGGCGTGCAGCTGATTGTCAGGCCTAAAAGGAGCGCAAAAGAGCTTTTCATATGTCCACCACCGAGCAAATTAAGAGCTACATATTCGATACGCTACAAACACGAACTGGTTCCGCGGAACGTCTTAAAAATCAACTATAACGACGTGTCCGCATTTATTCCGGTCTTCAACCACTACGATTATGCATAATCGTGACTAGATTGTGTCCAGAGTAACAGAAATTTTATGTGATCGGGAGTGAATTGACTGCGAAAAAAGCAGTTCTTCTGTGGCTGGCAACTACCACACTGAAAAGTAAAGAAATAAAACAGATCACGAAATGCTACGAATATATGCAGTGGCGAAACAGGAAGACATTCGCCCTTAAAACGTGATCGTGGCTTGCTTTCAGGCATCATTCGGAAAGCAAGCCACTGAATTTTCGGGATCAGTATCCGCCAGCAATGGCGCCGATAATCACGCCAGCGATCAGGCCGGTTCCAATAGCGGTCAGATAGGCATCGCCATCATAATTGACCCAGTAGTGACCGCGCGGCGGGGTATAAAGACCATAACGCCAGTAATCGTTCACAACATAACGGGACGGATAATAGGCGCGTGTGCCGACCCCATACCGTGGGCTGTAATTGCGGTATCGCGGAATGGAATAGACACGCGGTGCATAGCGAACGCGCACTTTCGGATCATAGCGATAGCTTGGACGATAGTTGGGGCCAGGGAAGCGCTTATAGTTCGAATAGCGATACGGGTTCACGCGCGGTTGATAGCGACGGTCATAATGATCGCCTCTGCCACGTTTGCCGCGATCCCAATGGCCATCCCAGCCTCCACGCCGGTCGCCGCGATCGCCTCTGCGGTCATGGCCGTTATACCGGCGATCACCGCCCGGGCGCCCATAGCCGCGATCATTCTTGCCAGCATAACCGCGGTCGAAATCGCGTCCACCGCGTGGGTTTCCATCTGCAAATGCCGGCGTCGCTGTTCCGACGAGGACAAGGCTGCCCGTAAGAAGCGCAATGCCGGCCATCCTGAATGGCTTCATGAGAAAGCCTCCTTTGTTCTGGCCCCCACACACATGCGCAAAACATGTCAGCTGGAAGCTGAATGGTTTCTGAACAAAGTGTTAAGCTTGCTTCTGGTTCCCGGATCTCCCCGCGTTTCAGTCTTTGATCAGGCCGATCTCACGCAGGCGTTCCAGCAGATACGCATTCGCCGTGATCGAACCCGGATAGTGGTTTGGGTTCTCATCGGTCACGCAATTGTCCAGAGACGCGATTTCAACATCCGGTTCGAAGTGCAGGAAGAATGGCATCGAGTAACGACTGAAACGGGACCGCTCGGGAGCCGGGTTCACAACCTGGTGCGTGGTGGACTGCAGGACATTGTTCGTCAGGCGCTGTAGCATGTCGCCAACATTGATCACCATTGAACCTTCAGGTGCGTAGACCGGGATCCAGTTGTCAGCGCCGCGCGGCTTGACCTGCAGGCCAGCTTCGTCCGCACCGAGCAGAAGCGTAATGACATTGATGTCTTCATGAGCTGCCGCACGGACAGATCCTTCAGCTGGCGGCGTTTCCTGAGCCGGGTAGTGCAGCAGGCGGAGGATGGAATTTCCTTCCTTTACGCGCTTGGTGAAGTAGTCGGCTTCCAGGTCGAGGCCAATCGCGATGCTGCGCAGCAGATCCTGGCCGAGCATGTCGAACGCTTGAAACAGCTCGTTGGTGGCACCGTCAAAGTCGCTGACCTCGGAGACGCTTGGCGTTTCAGCCATGATATCGGCTTTCGGGTGATCTGCCGGAAGGTTGCGGCCCGTGTGCCAGAATTCTTTCAGGTCGATCGCCGCCACGCCTTTTGCATTCTCCGTGCCGAACGGCGTATATCCACGCTGGCCACCGCCTTGCGGATCGAAATAGTTTTGCTTCAGGTCAGCGGGCAGGGCGAAGAAGTCGCGTGATGCTTTATAGGCGCGATCAATCAGAGCCTGATCCAGTCCGTGATCCTCGATGACGGCAAATCCCGTCTCTTTGAAAGAGGTCATCAGGGCATTGCGAAATGCCTCAGCATTCTGATCGCGGAGTTTCAGTGAGATGGGTTTGATTTCGAAAGACATGCGCAAATCCCGAAGTTTTGGTGGACCATAGCCTGCTTTGAGCGGGCGAGCCACGATGCGGATGTCGCACCTACTTCTTTTGTGTTGGCGTGTGAAGTCTGTTTTGCATACGAATATTAGGAGTGCAGAAACCAAGCTGAATCAAAAGTTATCATGTATTTTTTTGTCTATATTTAAATGCGACAAAATTAGTTTAATTAACCATCAAGCAATGACTCTTGTCCTTACTTCACCTGTCGGCAGTTGCTGACGTGATGGTGGGCGTGATCGATCCCAAGAAATGGGGCGGCGCTCAGAAGTACAGGAGAGACAGAATGGCTTTTTCTGAAACACAACTCGAAAGCCCTTGCGAAGAACTCGGTCCGGAGTCTGCACCGGAAGACCTTTACCGTATGGGCCTCGTCTATTCCACTGGAATGGGTGTCGCGACAGATTATGTCAAAGCGCACAAATGGTTCAATCTTGCAGCTCTGCGTGGTTACACCGAAGCCAAGGAGTCCCGTAAGGAACTGGCTGACTACATGAGCAGTGAAGAAATTGCCGAAGCGCAAAAAGCAGCACGTGAGTGGCTGAAGCTTGCACACTAAGCTTCAGCGATTGCCTCCGGCAACGTCATAGAACAGACTGAAATTAACGGGCAGTGCATCACGAATGTACTGCTGTATAAAAAGGTTGTGCTGCGCGATCGGTGATTTCGGTACGTAAATCACATCGAAACGCTGCAGGGCACCAAAACGCGCGAGCTGTGGATTGTAAATCCCGTCCCGCACGTTGAAGGCATAGCTTTGGGTTTGTCCGCTGGCATCACGCCGGACCAGGATAACCTGACGCATATTCGAACTGTCGGTGAAGCCGCCAGCCATGATGATCGCTTGCAGCGGATCGATCTGGCCGGGCATTTCAAACACACCTGGCTGGCCTACTTCGCCGCCCACGAACACCTGTTGCGGTGCAAAGGTGGTCACAAGCATATCAATCGTCGGATCAACCAGCGCCTGCGCCATGGCCTGCTGAACAGCGGACTGCGCTTGTGGTGTGGAAAGTCCGGCAATCATGACGGGCTGGATCATGGGAAGCTGCACACGACCATCCGGACCGACCGTGACGGTGCGGCTGAGTTCCGGAGCCGCCAGGAAGGAAATTTCCAGTTGGTCACCAGGGACAATCTTGTAAGCGGATCTTGAAGGCGTGAACGCTTCAAAAGCTGGTGGAGGTGTAACGCCTTCATTCTGAACAGATGACGTCGAGGCACAAGCGGAAACGAGCGCGCCAAGAATGAGCAGAGCCTGTGTCTTCATGGTATATGCCAATTCCTCAATTCGGGGCTGAGGATCGTCCTTAATCATCAATGAAATATTAAATGTAATTGACGAGTCTACCCTAGGGATTTGGAGCAAAAGGCCTGAAATATGCCTGCGGATGATGGTTGGACGACGGTTACGGCTGCTAGGCCGGTTTCTGCCGCATCTGCGAGCCGGTCGGGACGTCCACAGTTAACACTTGTCGATATAATCTTAATGCTCTGGCGCGCAAAATGGATCGTGCTGCTGGTGGCATTGCCGATCTTTGTCGCAAGCGTGCTTTTCGCCCTGACCTTGTCGAAACAGTATCAGGCAACTTCCCGTATCCAGGTGACGGCCGGTGAAGAGCGCGTCTTTGATCCGCTGGTCGGGGATGTGACCGCCAGCGTTCTCAGTCAGGAAGAAATCACGGAATCTGAAATCGAGCTTCTGCATAGCCCGGTCATTGCCGACCGTGTCATCCAGAAGCTTGGCCTTGAGGTGATTTACCCGAAAATGGCCGAGGCCTACAATAAGGCGCCAGCAGCCGACAAACCCCTGATCTATGAGCAGGCGGTGCAGGCTGTGCAGAAGAATTTCTATGCGGGCGCTGCGCCGAAAAACCCTGTTATCCGCACCGGTTTCAAAAACGAAAACCCGATTGTTGCAGCTGATGTGCTGAACACGATGATCGAGACTTACATTGAGTATCGCTCAGAGATCTTCCTGGGCGATGACAAGGGCGTTCTGACCACGCAGCGTGAAGCGTCGAATGAAAAGCTTCTGGCAGCAGATCAGGCGATTGAGCGCTTTCTGACCGAAAACCGGATTGGTGATTTCGATACCGAGAAAACCACAACGGCTGCGCAATATGCCAGCATCACCGATGAGATGTTCAAGGTTCAGGCGCAGAAAAGCGAAGTCGATAAACGGCTCTCCGCGCTGATCTCCCAGCTTGCCTTGACGGAGCCGACCATTGATCTGTCCGTCGAAACAAACTTTCAGCAGCAATTGTTCGACCTGAAGCTCGAACGCGAGGGCCTGCTTTCCAAATACCAGCCATCAACGCCTCAGGTTCAGCAGCTCGATCGCCGCATCAATCAGATGCAGGAACTGATCGACCAGCAGGGCAATGGCGCGGGCGTGATCCGCCGTGGACCGAATGAGGTTTATCAGTCCATGGATGCCCGCCGCGCCGAACTCGTGGCCGATTCAAGCGCGCTCGAAGGGCGTTTCGAAGAGCTGCAACGCCAGAAGCGCCAGATTGAGGAGCGTCAGCTTCAACTGACGCGTCTCGAGCCGAAGTATCAGGACCTTCTGCGCAATCGGGCGATCCTTGAGAGCCAGGTGCGTTCGATTTCCATCCGCGAACAAGAAGAGCGCCTGAAGCGGGAAATCGCGAAAGCAGACACAGAGAATATTCAAATCCTTGAACCTGCGCGTCCGCCAGCAAAAGGGGAAAGCAGTCGCAAGCTCGTTGCTGCGGCTGGACTGTTGTTTGGAGGCTTTACAGGTCTGATGTTTGCGCTGATCTGGGTCTTCACCCGTCCAACACTGGCGACCGCGAGCTGCGTCACCCGTACAACCGGGCTTCCAGTCCTTGCCAGCGTGAGGGCTTAAGCGCGCGTCATGAAAGACCTACGTCGAGATCTGCAACCCCTTAGCCGTTCCCTGGAGCGTATTCCCGGTCATCAGGGCGGGCGTCAGGTGATGCTCATTGGCACGGATGAGAAGGTCGATACGCCGAGTGTGGCGGCATCCCTTGCGATTATCATGTCGGGGCGCTCACAGAAATCAGCCTGGCTGATTGATCTCGACCTCGTGCATAACCAGCAATACCGCGGTTTTGAGGGGCGCACCTTTTCCAAACTTGGAAAGCCTGGCCGTGCTCTGGATGCATCGCTGAATGTCCGTCCATTCTATCAGGTCCACCCGCAAGTGCGTTCGCAGGACGGAAAAGTTCAGCGTCCTCCAAAGCTGCTTGCGGCCCATCAGGTCGGCACCACGCAATTATATGTCACGTCTTTCCGCGCGAAGGGGCTCAGGCCCGGACAAAAGCTCAACCTGACACCTGCCCCGGACTATTGGCGCCAGCTGCGACATGTCACGGACTGGGCCATTGTTGATGCGCCGCCGATCGAAAAGAGCCGGGCGGGCCTGGCCGTCTGTCGGCATATGGACGGTGTGGTGCTGGTCATGCAGCTGGACAAAACATCGGTTGATGAAATTCATGCCCTGCGCGATGAAATCGAAGCCCATGGTGGCCATTGCCTCGGGGTCGTCGCGACGGGAGTGAAGGCTGATGCCAGATTCGCAGACCGCTTCGCGATATAGAGACACGGGCGCTCAAGCACCCGCCAGGACGTTCTGGCGTGATGCGGAAAAAGGTATCATCGTCTTCTGCCTGCTTCTTTTCTCGCAGGCTTTGCTCGGGCGTTTGTTTGCAACAGAAGAAAATCCGGAGGGCGGCGCTTTCCTCCGCTTCATCTGGTTGCCAATCTACGCTTATGTGATGTGCCAGATCGTTCTGAACTGGCGAAACATGACAGCCATTGTGCTGCGCTCACCCTTCCTCGTTGCCCTGGCCGTGCTCTCCATGGCGTCTATGATGTGGTCGCTCGACCCGGGGACATCACTGCGCCGCGGATTTGCAGCGATCTGTACAACAGCCTTCGGTTTTTATCTGGCTGCGACGTTATCCTGGAAAGAATTGCTGCGCTGTCTGGGCGTCACCTGGCTGATCCTGGCGATCGGCAATTTCCTCGCCGGCGCGCTGATGCCGGGCTTTGGCATCATGCACGAAATACATGTCGGTGCCTGGCGGGGGCTGTGGTTTGAAAAGAACGCCATGGGCGGACATCTGGCGCGTGCGGCGTTTCTCTACGCGTTTCTGATTGTCGTCGATGTCGATCGTCGCAAGCTGTGGGGTTTCTGCTTTCTGATTTCACTTGCGCTGGTTCTGCTGTCCACGTCGAAGACGTCGCTGTTAGGTCTCTTACTAGGGATCGGTGTGATCGGAGCCTATCTCTGGATGCGCCGGGGGAAGCTGATTGCGGTGAGCGCGCTCTGGCTCGGCATATCCAGCGTCATGGCCGTGGTGCTGGTTGTGCTGGTGTCACCGGAAACCGTGGTTGCTATTCTCGGGCGTGACCTCACGCTCACAGGGCGCACGGATATCTGGGAAGTCCTCTTTCGTATTATGGAAGACCGGCCAAATCTCGGCTTTGGTTATGGAACATTCTGGGCGAAGGATAGCCCGCCCGCTCATATGGTGCGTCTGGAAACAGAGTGGGAAGTGCCGACAGCGCACAATGGCCTGATTGAGATCATGCTGGCGATGGGCCGTGTGGGAGCTGCGTTCTTCCTGATCGACTTCCTGCTGAACATCGTCCGATCACTCCTCACCATGCATACCCGGATCACCTCCGTTTATGCGTTCGGCTTTTTCATCATCTTCGCGCTTTTCAGCATTTCAGAGAGCGTGATCCTGCAGCAGAACAGCATCACCTGGGTGATGTATTCCGCGATTGCCGGAAAACTGGCGCTCGATGCGCGCGACCGCACAAAAGCGCGCAGGAAAGCCCCTGTGGGCTATGCGGAGCCTCTGTTGAAACCGTCTCAGAATTTGCGGGGACGGCAGGGCTCGTCAGGTCGCGTGTAATCCGTAGAATTTGAATTCGAACGGACCAAACCACAACACTTTACCGATGCCTTGCATGGTCTTGTCGTACCAGAAGGCGCGGCGCTTTGCGCGGACGAGCATCATGGCGAGCGCCACAAAGCCATAGACGAAGCTTTGACCCAGACCGACGGCCATCCAGAACAGGAGGCCCGGCAGACTGAAGCGATCACCTGACACACACAGGGTGGAGGGTGATTGTCCGTAAGCAAATGAGCGTCTCAGCGTGTAGCGAAGGGTCGCGCGGCTGGCTGGGACATGTTCAAACACGCTCGCATCTGCAGCCCAGGCAAAACGTTTGCCGAGATCATCCAGCTTGTGGAAGAGGAAATCATCTTCCCCGCCGGTCTCATTGGCGCGTGTGTCAAAGAGGGGGCGTCCCTCTGGCATCTGCTCCATGTCGAACAGGGAATTGCCGCAGCCATAAAAGTCGTCAATCACGCCGGACGCTTCAGGCCCTTTGCGTGCGAAAAAGGCTTTCAGATATTCTGCGTGTTCCAGATTGTCCGCGGGCAGGGCCGTGATGACCGGTCCAAAGGTGACGGCCGCATTATACTGTTCATGCGCGTTCAGCAGGGTGGCGAGCCAGGTTGGCGGTGCGGACTCGTCATCGTCCAGAAACGCAATCAGTCGGCTGTTAATGGCGCTGATCGCAGCATTGCGTGCGTTCGCAACGCCCGGCGAAGGCTCATGTACATAACGAAGCGCGAAGCGCGAATTGTTGAAGCGATGGACGACCTGCTCAGCTGAGCCTTCAGGATCATTATCGACGACAACGATCTCCGCATCGTCTTCCGGCACACCTTCCTGCAACAGAATGCTATCGATGGCGCGTGTCAGCCCGTCAGGGCGTTTGATGGTCGGTATGACAACCGAGACGCGGGGGGCGTGCTGGCTCATACAACAAACCCCAGCTTTTTGGCCGTTTGGCCAGCAGTCAGAATCTCAACACCCAGATCCTTCGCCGTCTCGATGATGCTGCGTAACGCAGACGGTGTGACACCATAGGAGCTCGGTGTGTCGGACACGTCATGGGAGAAGAGGATCAACCAGCCCGGATGCTCTGCCAGATTGCGGATCGCGAAGAGCGCCTGCTCGGCTGAGGCCGGGTCGCCTTCCAGTTCGATTGCGCGAAGCTGCGCGCGATCACAATTGCCCGAATTGATGCCGCTGAGAACACCGCGCAGATTCGTAAAGCGACGCGATAGTTTGAGTTTGGCGCGAAATGAAGTCTCACCATAAGGGAAGGCGAAGCTCTCGATCGGGTGGCCCTGTGTGATGGTGTCGAGCTCGAGCAGGTTCTTGGACACCTCATCCAGCAGCACTTCATCTTCTGCCTTGCGGCAATCCAGGTGAGAGTGTGTGTGTGCGCCGATTTCATGCCCGGATTCGAGCAGGGCGCGGACATCATCGCGATTGGCCATGCGACCCATATGCGTGTCCTGATCCAACAGGCCGGTTGCTACATAATAGCTGCCGCGCACACCCAGCTCTTCCATGATCGGTGCACCGACATTCACCGCTGATTTCGGGCAATCATCAAATGACAAAGTCAGGATGGGGCGCTCGGGCGCGATCGTCACGGGCGCAGCATGCCGCCATTGCGTCAGACGACGCGTAACCTTTGAAAGGACACCACGATCAGGCGTGTAGGGCATGGCTTCAGCTTTGTTCATGAGCAGCCTCCGCATAGACAGTTGCTCGGTAAAGTTTCAGGGCGAAAAGTCGAATGGATTTCGGCATGCTCCATCCGGGTAATCGGGCGGTCATGCTGGCAAGGGCAGCGAGCAGGCTTTTTCCCGGAAAAGGCGCGAGAAAGCCGGCCAGACGATAAAGAGACGTATCTTTCAGAGCGTCAGGATGGCGATGGGCTGCGAGCCAGAAATTGCGGCCAGACTGTCCATACTTTTTCAGAAGCACGTCAGGTGTGTCGAGCCCGAGGTGTGTCGCCGTATTGTCGATATGATGGACGGGAAATCGCTCGGCGGCACGCAGGCCCCAATCAACATCCTCCCAACCCCAGCCAGAAAAAGCTGTATCGAATGGCACGTCCGACATGATCTGTTTGTGAACCAGCACATTGCTGGTGAACACAAAGCGCCCCGGATTTTGCGCTCGCTCGCTGGCCGGCAGGCATTCGGACACTTCGCACTGCGCCCAATGCAGCTCATTGGCGTGCGTCTCTTTTGCCTGCTGCAATGAAAAGCCACCGACGACCAGAGCAGGTCGCGCGTCCGACTGAATATGCTCAATATAACGCTGCAGAAATGAGGCATCGTCCGGCACCATGTCCGCGTCGAGAAAGACCATCCAGTCCGAGCGTGCGACATGTTCAAGCCGGTTGCGGCCGAACGCGCGTCCACGATTTTCTGACGCCGAGATCAGGCAGGCTGCGCCGCGAAATTGCTGGACGGCAACAACGGTTTCTTCGGTGAGGTCCTGCATGTCACTGCCATCGTCATAGATGACGACTTCGATTTGATCGGCTGCAATGCAGTCAGATAATGCCTCCAGAAGTTTTGCCGGACGGTCCCGATAGTTCGGCACCAGAACGCTGAGCGATGGAGCTGCTATCTGCTGCCAGTTTTCATTGCAGACCACGCGCTCGCCGGGCAGCGCTTCAGGTTCTGCTACGTGTGAAGGAGCCCCTGCGGTCAGACGTTCAGCGATCATTGCTGGAATCTCCCAGAAGGCATGGCGCCGTCATGATCATGATATAGAGGTCAAACCAGAACGAGGATCGGTTCACATATTCCATATCCAGGCGGACACGTTCGCGAACTTCTTCTGCGGTGTGCACTGGTCCGCGTGATCCGTTGATCTGCGCCCAGCCCGTGAGGCCGGGTTTCACGCGGTGGCGGTGCGCATAGTCACTGACAAGTTTATGCACTTCGGTTGCCTCTGTCGTCATGCCGACAGCGTGAGGGCGCGGTCCCACCAGCGACATCTCTCCCATCAACACGTTGATGAGCTGTGGCAGTTCGTCGAGGCTGGTGCGGCGCAGGAAGCGGCCGACTTTGGTCACGCGATCATCGTCCGAAGTCACCTGCGTGATGATGCCGTCTTCGGCTTTCTGATCCGGCCGCATGGACCGGAATTTCCAGACACGAATGGTCTCGTTGTTAAACCCGTGTCGCTTTTGCTTGAAGAGTGCAGGGCCCTTGCTGTCCAGCTTGATGGCCAGAGCGATCAGCGCCATCAGCGGCGCGAACGCCAGAAGCATGAGCGACGCAAAAACGATATCCGAAATCCGCTTTACGGTTGCCCGGCGTGCATCTTCCGGCGCGCCTGATACATAGGCGGCGGGTGTGTGGGCGACCTGCGCAAGGCTGGCACCCTGTGGATTGAATTCGTCGAGATCCAGCAATAGCACAACACGGTTCGGCAGATAGCGCAGACGGTCGATCAGCAATCGGACGCGCGATTGCGCATTGGACGTCACCGTGACGATGATGCGGTCGATCTTGGGCAGCTTGCTCCACGCCAGAAGGTCATCGAGTGTACCAACAACTGGAACGCCGCTGATCTCATTGGGCGCGCGACCGAGCCGGTCGTCAAAAATGGCGACGATGTTGAGTTCGCGGTCAGACGCGTTCTGTGCAATCAGACGCTCAGCATTTGGCGTGGCTCCCACGATGACAACGTTTTCGCTCATCAGACCGCGACGGGTCAGATGTTTTGTCAGGGCAACATGATGGGCATGCGCGGCGAGCAGAAAGACGAAGACGGCGGCGGCTGTGCCTGCAAAATAATAGCTTTCACCGCCAAGCCCGGTCACGACCCCGAACAGGAGCAAAACCGCGAGCGACACTGAAGCACCGATGGAAACCCGGGCCTGATGGTCGATAATCTTCTCTGAGAAAGGAAAGCGATAGGAGCCGGAAGACCAGAGCCCCCAGGCAAGGAAAGGCGGCATGATCAGATAGGGAAGGGCTGTGCCAAGCTCGACGCCGAAGACACCACCAGCCAGTCCGGACAGGGCAATCAGTCCGATCAGGATCATTCCGGCCATATCTATGGCGCGCGCAATATTGCGGACCGTGTTCAGGTCCGTCACGCGGCGTTTCTTCAGCGGTCGTGCGTCTTCGAGGCCGGGACGCGGCGTTGCATGCACGCTGAATTCCCGGCGACGAGGTATCTCCCGCTCCGACTCAGCGTGTTTCAGGTCGTGCGCAACTTCGCTCATGCCCTCACTCTCTCCAACTTCGCCAGCAAGCTAGCGAAATCGGAAAAAGATTTGGTGCAGGTGATCCTTCAAATTTAATAGAAAACGCATGCAATTAACGGCGTTTAAGAGCCTGTTTGCAGGCGTTTTAGCTAAGGCATCCATGCGCCCGATGCGTTGCTCTGGTAACCAAGAGACTCATACGCCGCGTCGATGAGAGACTGACCGCGGGCATTGAGCAGAATACCGGCACCCATGCGGTTCATGGAGTAGGCGAAGACCAGATCACAGTCCGGATCGAAGAAGACGACACTACCGCCCATTCCGACGTGTCCGAAGGCGTTTCGTCCCATGATGACTGAGGCTTCGTGGCCTCCCGGAAGGGCGCGATTGTCCATGCTCGCCATAAAACCCTGACCGAAACGACTTGGAATGAGCAGGGTCGCGTCCTCACGCGTTGCAGCCGAAACCTGGCCCATCGCAGCGATGCGATCTGACGAGAACATCTGCATATCGGAAGAGGGCGACAGACATGAAAACAGCTTCGCCATGCCGCGTGCATTGGAGATGCCGCCGCCTCCACCGAGTTCGGCTGCATGCGTTTCGCGTGCGTTAAAATCCGGGGCTCCCATGTTCATCATTGCTTTGTGCTGCAAAGACTCCGGATCTGTCACGACAGCTTGTGTGAAAGGCGTCAGCGGATCATTCGGTCCCGGAATGAATGCGATCATGGGAGCAAGACGAGACTCCAGTGTTTCTGGTAAGCCGATCCAGAAGTCAGTGCCGAGCGGTTCGGCGAATTCTTCGCGGAAGAAGGTGCCGAGAGATTTGCCAGAAACCCGCCGAACCAATTCGCCGACGGTCCATCCAAACGAAATCATGTGATAGCCGTTGCGAATGCCTGGCTTCCACCATGGCTCCATGCGCTCCAGCTCGCCGATGATATAGTCCCAGTCAGCAAATCCGCCCGGTTTGATCGGGTCTTTGAAGGCTGCAGCTCCGGCGCTGTGATTCAGCATCATCAGAACCGTGGTGTCTTCCTTGCCATTGCAGGCATATTCCGGCCAGTAGTCGCCGACCTTCGCATTGAGATTCAGCTGGCCGCGCTCGACCAGCAAATGGGCACAAAGGGCTGTTGCGGCTTTCGTGCAGGAAAACACAACCGACATCGTGTCTTCATTCCACGACGTCTCTTTCGTCTCATCTGTGTGGCCGCCCCACAGGTCGACAACTTTCTCGCCTTTGTGAAACGCACAAACGCTGGCGCCAACCTCTTTGCGAAGCTCGAAGTTTTCCGCAAAAGCATCTGCCACATTGGCAAAGCTTGGATGACATTCCCCGCCAATCATTTCCTGCAAATCCATAGACCTTCCTCCCGCTTTCATATTCAGTGTTTTGACGGAGACTAGCGCGGCAATCCATGGAACAGGAAGACTCATTTCAGCCTTTTGCGCGGACAGATCGCGAAGCGGTGATCCAGACCGTCGTTTGGAGTCTGCTTCTGTTGTCGATCGCACTTGTCAGCTGGTTTATCTGGTCTGCAGAATATGACGCGCCGCACGTTCTGCTATCGCTGCCGCTTTTCATCGGACTGGTCGCCCTGATCTGGTATGACCTACGACGCTACCGACTGCCAAACCTGATCACATATGCGCTGATATTGGCCGGGCTCGGCATCAGCGCCTGGTATGGTCTTGGCACCTTATGTCTGCATCTGTTCGGTGCAGGCATCGGATATGGTCTGATCTGGGTCCTCAATCGATTTTATGTTTCGGTGCGTCATCGAGAGGGAATCGGTATGGGCGATGCAAAACTGGTTGCCGCGTCCGGAGCGTGGCTTGGCCCGTTCGCACTTGCGCCGGTTTTGATGCTTTCGAGTGCGGCAGGGATTCTGCTTTTGCTAATCTACAAGTGGAAAATGATGTTGGATACTGACCAAAAACCAGGCGCGGACCTTGTGCCGTTTGGACCTGCTTTGTGCCTCGGTTTCTGGATCGTCTACTTCGCATGGCCTGTTTTTGCAGGGAAAATCATATAACGCTCTTTTGAGTGCGTGATGAATTCCTATCACTTTGGATAGTGTGTCCCAAACCCCACAAATGATGGCGGGCGCCAGCTTTCTGGCAAATGTCAAAAAAGCGTAACAGTGCTGTGCGAGTAGCTGGATGCAGTCATGGGTAGTTACGGAAAAATAATAATCCATCCGAGCGCCACAGGACTGAAGAAAAACGCCAACAGCTCATTTGAGGGGGCTCAACGTATGAAGATCGCAGGAACCCTGCGCTCGCTCGCGCTTGCGAGTGCGGCCGCTATCGCACTGGTCGGGTGTTCTGACACCGACATCAGTTCTCCTGGCGCTCCAGCGCCGGTGCCATCACCAACACCGACACCTACGCCAACGCCGACACCTACACCGTCTGCGACCATCAATCTTGTGCCAACTGCAGGCTGTCCGACCGGTTCGTCCGAGACACGTTTTGACTCTGTGGCGGCTGATGGCTTCTCAAGCATTGATGTCTGTTCGCTGACAGGTGAAATCACGACAGACGTCGAGATCCCAGCCGGTACAACGATCGCGATCGAAGGTCCGGTCTTCATCGGCCAGGATGGGGGTACGTCTGCAACCCTGACTCTGAACGAAGGCGTTCGCGTCTATGGCGCATCTGCTGGCGGTACAGCGACAGCGACGGACGACTATCTGGTTGTGACGCGCGGTTCTCAGCTGGTTGTGAACGGCACGGAAAGTGCTCCGGTTCGCATGACAGCGCGCGCGGCCATCAATGACGAGGAAACGGGTTCTTCCATCATTGAGTTCGGAACGAACGCTCAGTGGGGCGGTCTGGTCATCAACGGCTTTGCGCCAATCAATGACTGTTCTGAAGACGGTATCGCGGGCGGCACAGCCGAATGCGAAAAGTCTGGTGAGGGCGCTTCCGGCTTCTTCGGCGGTGACAATCCGGCAGACAGCTCAGGTTCGATTGAATACCTGATCGTTGAGTATGCAGGTTCGCGCCTGACAAACGAAGACGAACTCAACGGCATCGCTTTCCAGGGCGTCGGTAACGGCACGCTGGTCGAGTATGTTCAGGTTCACAACAACCTCGACGACGGCATTGAGTGGTTCGGTGGTACGGTCAACGTGAAGTACGCGGTTGTTACCGGTGCTGGCGATGACTCGATTGACTGGACAGACGGCTGGCAGGGTAATCTGCAGTTCGCAGCGGTTCGCTCTACGGTTCCATCTTCTGATGACCCACGCGGTATCGAAGCTGACAACCAGCGTCCAAACGATCTGGAGCCATTCTCGTCTCCAACGCTTTCAAACTTCACGCTACGTGGCACGGCAGGCAACCAGCAAGGTATGCTTCTGCGTCGCGGCACGAAGGGTAACTTCCTGAACGGCATTATCGTCGATTTCGAATCTGGTATCGACATTGATGACGCTCAGACCTTCACCAACATCGACAATGGTGAGCTGACCATCGCGTCATTCTTCCTGGATAACCCAGTGAACTTCACCCAGGACGATGATCCGCTTGATCCGGCTGACACGACGAATGTTGAAACGGGCAACAACTCGCTCGTTGATCGTTTCTTCCCAGGTCAGAACGAACTCAACGTTCCAGCGACACAGCCGGAAGGTGATTTCTTCGACACGGTCGATTACATCGGTGCGTTCGGTCCGGATGAAACGGCTGAAAGCAACTGGGCGAGCTTCGCTCTGCCTGGCACGCTGTTCGAAGAGCAGGAAGCTGTTTGCCCAACCGGCACAGAAGACGCTGGCACGATCACGGTCGCTGCAACAAACACCGAAAAACTGCTTTGCCAGATTGATGGTGAAAACGCGATCACGAGCAACATCACGCTCAGCAATGGCGACGACATCGTTTACGAACTCGTCAATCCGGTCTTCATCGGTGTGGACCGCGGTCCGGACCCAGCTGCTCCACTCGCTGGTTCTGCTTCTGCGACACTGACGATTGATGCTGGTGTCACGGTCGTTTCCGAAGGCAATGACGACTATCTCGTCATCACCCGTGGTTCGCGCATCCTCTCGAACGGTACGGCAAGTGCACCAGTCGTCTTCACGGCAAAAGGTGTTCTGGACGGTTCTGTTGCAGCGGACGAAACCACAAAAGGCATTTGGGGCGGTCTGGTCCTGAACGGCCGTGCTCCTATCAATGACTGTGCAGAAGACGGCGCTGAAGGCGGTACGATCGAATGTCAGAAATCCGGTGAAGGCGCTTCTGGCTTCTTCGGCGGCGCGACAGCTGACGACGACTCCGGTCAGATCTTCTACACCCGCGTTGAATATGCCGGTGTGCGTCTGACCAACGAAGACGAGCTGAACGGCATCGCCTTCCAGGGCGTCGGTTCTGGCACGGAAGTCAGCTATGTTCAGGTCTACAACAACCTGGATGACTGCTTCGAATGGTTCGGCGGTACGGTTTCTGCTGATCACCTCGTTGCGCTTGGTTGCGGTGATGACTCGCTCGACTGGACAGACGGCTGGCAGGGTTCTCTGCAGTACTCAATCGTCTATCCGGGCGAAGGCGACATGTCTGACGACCCACGTGGTATCGAAGGCGACAACCAGCGTCCAAACGACCTGACGCCAATGTCTATGCCTAACCTGTCCAACTTCACGCTGATCAACTCTGGTGACGCAGCTGTGGATGCCGGTGCGGTGCTTCGCCGTGGCATGGGCGGTACAATCGTGAACGGCATTATCGTCGGCTTCGACGATGGTATCGACATCGATGACCAGCAGACATTCGACAATCTGGACAATGGTGATCTGACCGTTGCTTCGCTCTTCCTCGATAACGCGAACAACATCCGTCAGGACAGCGGCGAGCCAGTACTGACGCCAGTTGCTGAAGACAACATTGTCGAAGGCGACCAGACCCTGTCAGGCTTCACATTCCGTGCGGGCCGTCCGGGCGTGGTTCCTGGCGATAGCGAAAGCGCTGTTTCAGCCTTCGACGTCACCGGCATCGGCGAACTCGAAGCGGTCGATTTCATCGGCGCTGTCGAGAACGAAGATGACACCTGGTTTGCAGGTTGGACCGTCGACGAGAACGGCGACGTCACATCCGTCGAATAAGATGAACGCAAAGGATAGGGGCCGGCATGTCCGGCCCCGTTCCGACTCATAAGTCACTTCATGTGGAGCCCGCTCCACCGATCCATTTTCTGGGGGTTAAAATGCTCACCCGTTCAACGCCTGTCCGCATCCTGCTTCTGACGAGCGCGTCGCTTCTTTGTTTCTCGCCGGGTTTCGCCCAGGAAGGTCAGGTTCCCGAGCAGCCACCTGTACAAGATGAGCCTGCGGGCGAGTCTGAAGATCAGCGCACAATGGAGACTGTCCAGGTTCGCTACCGCTTTATTCCCGACGAAAAGCGCTCAACCTCAGAGGTTTCGAGCTTGCTGGACGCCGGCGACTTTGACCTTCAGGGCGACTCTGATGCGGCGGCTGCTCTGCGCCGCGTCGCGGGTGTCGCAACCGCAGACGACAAATTCGTCTATGTGCGCGGCCTGAACGAACGTTACTCAAGTGCGACCCTGAACGGTTCGCCACTGCCAAGCCCGGCGCCGCTGCGTCGTGTGGCACCACTCGACCTTTTCCCGACCTCTGCACTGGACGGTATTCTCGTACAGAAGACATATTCTCCGAACCTCCCGGGTGAATTCGGTGGTGGTCTGGTTGATATCCGTACCAAGGGTATTCCTGACGACCGCTTCCTTGAAGTGTCTGTCAGCGTTGGCGGTGATACCGAAACAAGCCTCCAGTCCGGCTTGCTCTATGATGGTTCTGACACCGATATCTTTGGTTATGACGACGGCGCGCGTGAGCTGCCAAACTTCGATATCTCGAATGAGAATTATGAATTCGGTCGCGCTCTGACGGACAATTCCTCTCTGCTGGTCATGCAGAGCGGTGATGTGGGCCTGAACTGGTCCGGCGGTCTGACAGGCGGCAACAGCTATGACATCACGCCGGACATCGAGCTTGGTGTGCTGGGCTCCATCGGCTATTCGAATGACTGGTCAACACGTCAGGGTATTCGCGGACAGGCGGTTCGTCCGTCTGCCAACTCTCCGGAAATCGAAGCGGAAGAACAACGCGAACGCTATTCGACACAAAACACGGTCGGCACCAACGCGCTCGCCGTGATCGGCCTGAACCTCTATGATAATCACGAGCTGAAATTCACAGCGCTCGGCACACGTTCAAGCGAAAAAGAAGCCCGTACGGTCATCGGTGAAACCGAAGAAGACGCCGGTGTTTTCCGTGATGACTCGCTTGAGTGGTTTGAGCGCCAGCTGTGGACGACACAGATTGCTGGTGAGCATAATTTCCCGGAACTGATGGACCTGAAAGTCAACTGGCGCGGATCTTATTCCGAAGCGCTGCGTGATGCGCCGTTCCAGCTGTCAAACCGGTATCGTGAAGCAAATGACGGAAGCTTTGTTCTGTCGAGCTCTCCGGCAGCAAACCGTATTCAGTACAGCCGCGTCGATGATGACACGACGGATTTCGGCATTGATTTCGAGCTTCCGCTGGCGTTCAGCGGTGACTATTTCAGCGAGATCAATCTGAAAGGCGGTTATGCGTATGTCGAGAATGACCGCTATGCCAATGTCCGCATTTTCGACGTGACAGGTGTTGGTGGTCTGGCAAACACAGACGGCATCCGCCTCGATTATATCTACAGCGCACTGTTTAATGGTGGCCCGGGCGTCATCCAGGAAACCGGCGGCATTCAGTTCCCGGAAGCCTATATCGCGACACTTGAAGTCGATGCGGCATACTTCCAGGTCGATACGCAGATCACGCCATTCATGCGGGCAGCCCTTGGTGGCCGTTTTGAATCTGCGCTTCAGGCTGTTGATACGGTGACGATTGATGGTCCAAGCGAGAACAATTTCGTTGAAGCCTGTATCGAACGTCAGGCGGATCAGAGCTGCGACAACAAGGAAGACTTCCTGCCAGCCGCGACGCTCACCTTTACGCCATTCCAGGATTTCCAGCTGCGCTTCGGTTATTCGGAAACGCTGACCCGTCCACAGTTCCGTGAACTTGCTCCAACGCAGTTCGTGAACACGGAAACGGATGTGTCATTCGTTGGTAACCCATTCCTTCAGAATGCTGAGATCAAGAACTATGACCTGCGCGCCGAATACTATTTCGACCGTGGTCAGTTCCTCACCGTGGGTGCCTTCTACAAGGATATGACCAATCCGATTGAGGAAGTTCTGGTCAATATCGGTAACGTGACGAATACGAGCTTCCTGAACGTGCCGTCTGCCAAACTGTACGGCGCCGAGATTGAGTATGAGCAAATCGTGCCGGTCTATAACTGGACGGACTGGGGCTTCTTCAGCGACCGTGATCTGACCGTCAAAGCCAACTACACCTGGTCAGACTCAGAGATCGACGCCAATGGCACAACCTTCGTGAATGGTGGTACGCCAACCGCTCCAGTGATCTCTGAAGTGAATGCCGCCGGTCGCGTGAGCGATGGTCGTCGCCTTCAGGGGCAATCTGAGCACCTGGTGAACCTGCAGATTGGTCTGAGCGACTCCAATAGCGGTTCAGAGCTGAACCTTCTGTTCAACTATGCAAGTGAGCGCATCCGCTCAGGGGAATCCCTCTCTGACGGTCTGCCTGCGATTGTTGAAGAGCCGCCGATCACTTTCGACCTGGTCTATAATCGTCCATTCGAAATTGCCGGTACGAGCTTTGAATTCTCGTTCAACGCTGAGAACCTCTTCGGCGATGGATATGAAGCCTATCAGCAGGGTGGTGGCGTCACGGTTCCGGTTGATACCTATGATCTGGGACCATCCATTTCCTTCGGGCTGAAGAAAGAGTTTTAATCAGCGCCCCTGCGGGGGTAAGGATTAAAAGCTCTACACAAGACATCGGCCGAAGCAGCCTTTAAGCTGGTTCGGCCGAGTTCAATGAAAGTAACACGCGTGCGGGTTTCGAAATCAGCAATGTCAGGTCTTGGAAGCGCTCTTCTGGAGCGTAAGGGACGCATTGGCACCGGTTTCGGACTGGCCTTCGATCTGATCTGTCTGGCATTGCTGGCGCTCGCAATTGCGAGGATCATCTGGGTGCTTCTGTCACCTGCAGCGTTCGTGGATATGACCGGGCGCATGACGGAACAAACCGCCGCGCCGCGTGTGGAAACCCTGCAGGCAGACCCAGGCATTTTTAGCCGGTTCAATCCTTTTGATCGCCAGCTCGTTCAGAGTGAGGACGCGATTGAGGAAAGCGCGCCGGAAACCTCCCTTAATCTGCAGATTCGTTCACTGATCGCATCGACCGACCCTGAAAGCAGTTCGGTTCGTCTGCAATTGCCGGATAACAGTGTGAAACGCTTCTCTGTGGGTGATCGGGTCGTGAATGGCGTCACGCTGGAACGCATTCTGGAGGACCGGGTGATCCTGTCTCGATCGGGACAGCGCGAGGTGCTGTATGCTTATGAAACCCGTGTGCTCGACATTGATCTGGAAGGACGCCAGGACGCATCAGCCAGACCTGAAACAGGGGCGCAGAGCGAAGTAGATGACGCACCGACCTCTCAGACTGTCGACCTGACGGATGTGCGCGTCGAGAGCATGGATGTTTTCTACAACGGTATCCGGCTACGACGCGAAGTTGATGATGCCGGCCAGATTGGTCTGATCATTCAGAGCAATTCTGATCCAGCGCTTCTGGAAACGCTCAGCCTGGTTGCGGGAGACCGTCTGGACCGTTTGAATGGGTATGACCTGAACGAAGATTCCGTTTCAGACCTTTATCCAAGGCTGCGCGACGAAACGCAGCTGGAACTAGATTTCACGCGAGATGGTCGGGCCATGTCGCGTACCATTGAGATTGGACGACTTGCCGGGGAAAGCAATGAGTAAACATCGGACGGGTCTCGGGCTGACCCAGACACTTCTCGCCGCCATGGCGGTGCTGGGGCTTTCAGGCGTGCCAGGCGCTATGGCGCAGATGGACACCCCGAACGAGCAGGTTCACCGGATCAACCTCAAAGAGGTCGAGATCGCAGACCTGATCGAAGATGTGTCGATCATTACCGGTTACACCTTCATCGTGCATCCTCAGGTGCGTGGACGGGTCACGGTAACCTCTCAGGCGCCACTCACCACGCGTGAAGTGTTTGATGTGTTCCTCGCGACGCTCCGCGTTCACCAGTTCGTTGCAGTGCCTGCCGGAGACCGGACGTATCGCATCGTGCCGGAACAAACGGCGGCAAGTGATGCAGAAGTCATGATCAGTCGCGGCGATGATGCCTTTGTGACGCAGATCCTGAAGCTGAACTATTTCAGCGCCGTGGACGCTGCGACCATGATCAAACCGGTGATTAATCCGGCCGGGCAGGTCGTCGCGAACAAGAACAGCAACACCGTGGTTGTTGTGGATTATGCCTCCAACATGGCGCGCGTCCGGGAAATTGTGCGTCGCCTTGATGAAGATCAGACGGTGGTCAAAACCATCTCCCTCAAAAACGTGCCAGCTTCTGAGATGGAAGCCCTGCTGAATGATCTCGACAGTGAGTTCTCCATGAACTTTCGCGCGGTGGCATCCGATACAACGAACACGGTTGTTGTGCGCGGCGAGGAAACCAGCGTTCTACGAGCGGTCCAGGTTGCCACCCAGCTCGATTCATCAGAGCGCGCACGCGACAATATCCGGGTGATCTCGCTCAATAATGCCAAGGCGGTTGATATCGTCCCGGTGCTGGAGCGCCTTGGCGGAGCCTTGTCGGAACAGGCAAATCTTGAGGCGGGTGGATCGGATGCGCCGACCATTTCCGCGCATGAACCTACCAATTCCATCGTGATCAGTGCAGATTACGAAATGCTGGAAGCCATGGAGCGTGTGGTTGCCGCTCTGGATGTGCGTCGTCCGCAGGTCATGGTTGAAGCGCTTGTTGTGGAAATGTCCGATGACGCCGTTGATGAGCTTGGCCTGCAATTCGTTGTTTCCGGTACAGACGGTTCCATTCCCTTTGCGACGACGAATTATTCGCGTTCTGCGCCCAACATGCTTGCGCTGACCGGCGCACTCGCTGGTGCAGGTGAACTGAGCGATGATGTGGCATCTGACCTGCAATCGTCGGCCATTTCGTCTCTTCTCGGACTGGAAGGTATCTCGATCGGTGGTGGCGGTGTCAGCGGCGATACGCTGTTCGGGGTGATCCTGAACGCCGTGAAGAGTGACGTGACCTCGAACATTCTTTCGACGCCGATGGCGATGGTTGTCGATAACGAAACGGCCTCCATCATTGTCGGGCAAGAAGTGCCTGTGACCACAGGATCTGCGGTTGGAAGCGATCTGACCAACGCCTTCGTGACGATTGAGCGCAAGGATGTGGGCGTGCAGCTCGATGTGACCCCGCAAATCGGTGAGGGCGACGTGGTAAAGCTTCAGCTCAAGCAGGAAGCGTCCAACATTGCCGGTAGCGCTTCTTCTGGTGAGATCATCACCAATAAGCGCTCCATTGAAACGACGGTTCTCGCCGATGATGGCGAGATCATCGTGCTTGGCGGCCTGGTCGAGCAGACGCGGTCCTTAAGTGAAAGCAAGGTACCGCTTCTGGGAGACCTTCCAGCCGTCGGTAATCTTTTCAAATCGCGCGGTGACAATGTGACAAAGACCAATCTGATGGTCTTTATCCGTCCGACCATTGTGCGCGACACAGCGGACGCCAAACTGACAACGGTCCAGAAATATCGTTATCTTCAGGCGCAGGAACTGATCCGGAATGAGGGCGACCCATCCGCGATGGATCAATACATCTCGGATGTGTTTGGCGCTGCGCCGCCAGACAGCTGATCCGGGTACGAGTAGAGTGAAAGACAGGTCGAATGTCGACGGAAACTGATCCCGTCATCTCTTATGGTTATGCCAAGGAAAACGGCGTCATCCTTCTGGCTCCGGCCTCGGAAGGCGAGGTGCTGCGCCTTGGTATTCGCGAAGGGGCGCGCCCGCGCGCTGTGATCGAGGCACGACGCGCCATCGGGCACAGCTTTGCCTTGCAGCCCATGACGCGTGGTGAGTTCGACGCAGCCCTGTCCAACGTCTATGCCTCTCGCGGGATTGATGCCGACTATGACGAGTCCGGTCTGGGTGATCGCGAAGATCTGGCAAGCCTGGTCGAAGGCATTCCGCAGACAGCCGATCTTCTGGACGCCGAAGATGATGCGCCCGTGATCAAACTGATCAACGGCCTGATCTTCGAGGCCGTGAAACGGCGCGCGTCCGACATTCACATTGAACCTTATGAGGACAAGCTTTCCATCCGCTACAGGATTGATGGCGTGCTGATGGATGTCCTCAGCCCGTCGCGGCGTCTCGCGCCGCTTCTGGTGTCACGGATCAAGGTGATGGCGCGGCTCGACATTGCTGAAAAGCGCGTGCCGCAGGATGGTCGGATTTCACTCGCCCTTGGCGGGCGCGCAATCGATGTTCGCGTGTCGACCTTGCCGTCCCGCTATGGAGAGCGGGTCGTTCTGCGTCTTCTGGACAAGGAACAGGCGCGACTTGATCTGATTGATCTTGGCATGGATCAGGCCGCATTGGACCGTTTCAAGCAGGTTCTGCGTCAGCCAAACGGCATTGTGCTGGTCACCGGCCCAACGGGCTCGGGTAAGACAACGACGCTCTATTCCGGTTTGACGCTCCTGAACGACCAGACACGCAATATTCTGACGGTTGAAGACCCGATTGAGTATGGCCTTGATGGGGTTGGGCAGACACAGGTGAACACCAAGGTTGGACTGACCTTCGCTGCGGGCCTTCGCGCCATTCTGCGTCAGGACCCGGACGTTGTGATGGTCGGCGAGATCCGCGATGTGGAGACAGCTGAGATTGCCGTACAGGCCAGTCTGACAGGTCACCTTGTGTTGTCGACCGTGCACACAAACTCTGCCGTGGCTGCGGTGACCCGTCTTCGGGATATGGGCATTGAGCCTTTCCTTCTGAGTTCGACCTTGCGCGCGGTGCTGGCGCAGCGTCTCGTGCGACGTCTCTGCAAATCCTGCAAGGAGCCATATCAGCCAGCCGACTATGAAGCGAAGGAGCTGGGCCTGGACAGCGCAGACGGACTGAC
The DNA here is from genome assembly GCF_042659465.1 of Ponticaulis profundi. Taxonomy (NCBI): domain Bacteria; kingdom Pseudomonadati; phylum Pseudomonadota; class Alphaproteobacteria; order Hyphomonadales; family Hyphomonadaceae; genus Ponticaulis; species Ponticaulis profundi. The sequence continues at coordinate 355,010 of NZ_JBHSSW010000004.1, forward strand.
CTTCTACAAGGCGAAGGGTTGCATGGCTTGCAGCAATACCGGCTTTGACGGACGGGCTGGCGTGTTTGAACTCTTCGTGGTCGATCAGAACTTGCGCCGCATGATCCATGAGGAAGCCTCTGAACACCAGATGGAAGACTATGCCTTCCAGACTGCAGAGGATCTGTTTGCAAATGGCGTCCGCCATGTTCTGAATGGCGTGACCACAGCTGAGGAAGTGCTGCGCGTCTGTCGCCGTGATGGAGACGGAAATGCCAACCTTTGAGTATGTGGCTCTCGGGAGCGATGGGAAGCGTGAGAAAGGGCTGATCGCAGCCGATTCTGCACGTGCGGCGCGTCGTGAACTGAGAGTTCGTCAGCTCACGCCCGTCAGGATAGGTGAGGCCAAAGAGAAAAAAGCCAGCCAGTTCACGGCGCGGTTTCAGCCTTCACCGGTCTCACAATCCGATCTCCTTCTGGTCACCCGCCAATGGGCGATGATGATCCGCTCAGGCACACCTGTGGAGGAAGCGCTGCAGGCTGCAGCGTCGCAGGCTGAAAAGCCAGGGCTCAGAAAAGTTCTGCTGGCAGTGCGCGCATCCGTAACCGAGGGTTTCAAGCTTTCAGAGGCACTTGCCGAGCATCCGAAAGTTTTCAGCGGGTTATATCGTTCCATTGTGGCGGCGGGTGAGGCGTCCGGCCAGCTTGGTGCGGTACTGGAACGTCTGGCCGAATATCTGGAACGCTCTCGCAAGGTTCGCCAGACCATCACAGCAGCGCTGATTTATCCGTGTGTGCTCGCCTTTACTGCGATTGCCGTGATCATCGGCCTGATGACATTTGTTGTGCCAAAGGTTGTCGAGCAGTTCGCTTCGATGGAACAGGATCTGCCAACGCTGACACGCGTCATGATTAACATTTCCCATGCCTTGCAGAATTATGGGCTCTTCATGTTGATCGCGCTGTTTGCAGCCATCTGGGGCGCGAGCTTCCTCCTGAAGCGCAAGCCTGTAAAGCGGACGGTCGATGGTGTTTTGCTGAAGCTGCCGGTGATCGGAAACATGCTGGTGCAGATGAACAGCGCGCGCTTTGCCCGTACGCTCTCGACGCTGCTTGGTAATGGCGCGCCCGTGCTGGAAAGTCTGGCGGCGGCGCGTGGCAGTCTCGGAAATCTGGTTTTTCAGGATGCCGTCAGTCAGATCATCATACGGGTGAGAGAAGGCGGTGGCATGAGCCGCGCCATGAAAGCGCAAGGCGTGTTTCCGCCCCTTATGGTTCAGCTCGCTGCCAGCGGTGAGGCCAGCGGCCAATTGCCGGATATGTTGCTGCGGAGTGCGCAATATCTGGAAGACGAGTTTGAATCGGCGACGGCTGTTGTGCTGGGGCTCCTTGAGCCGCTGATCATTTTATTTCTGGGCGGCATTGTCGCCCTTGTGGTCCTTTCGATCATGTTGCCGATCCTGCGCCTGAACGCGCTGGTGATTGGATAGAGAACGGAGTTTATCGTGCTGAAACGTCTTTTCAGAAAACGCAGACAAGATGACAGGCAAACCGGTGAGGAAGGCTTCAGCCTGACCGAGATCATGGTCGCAGTCTTCATCATGGGCCTGCTGGCGACGGTCGTGCTGATCAATGTGCTACCGGCGCGCGATACGGCAATGGTGTCCAAAGCGAAGACAGATATCCGTGCCTTCGAAGCTGCGCTGGAACAATACCGGCTGGATATGCTGGACTATCCATCGACAGAGCAGGGGCTTGAAGCTCTGATCGAGCCGCCAACAAATTCCGAACGGGCCGAACGGTATCGACAAGGTGGCTATCTCACCCGATCTGCGCTGCCGAAAGACCCGTGGGGCAATGAATACCAATACCAGTATCCGGGCGAACATGCCCGCGTTGACATCTATTCGCTTGGCGCAGACGGCCGTCCGGGCGGCGAAGAACTCAATGCAGATGTGGGGAACTGGGAAGAGTAATGCGTTCAGGGCCACTTGCATCTGACGCCGGGCTGAGCCTGGTCGAAATCATGGTGGCCCTGTTCATTGTTGGCCTGACCAGCAGTTTTGTCATTCTCTCCATTCCGCGTAGTCCGACACCGCTGCACGAAGCCCAGAGCCTGTTTGAGGATCAGGTCCGCATGGCGCGTGAGGCAGCGATGATGAGCGGCTCTGCGTACGGTGTGGCCCTTGAGGATCACACGCTCAGTCCTCTCATCTTTCGCAATGGCGAATGGCAGGCCCCGCCTGCGAGTACGCGCCTTTTGACGGTTCAGCTGCCGGAAGCTGTCGAACTCGAGCGAACGGATATCATTGAGCCGCGCAGCGTCGCATTCAGCCTCGATGATGAACCAGAACCATTGCGGCCGGACATCTGGTTTGATCCGAGCGGTATTGCCGAGACCGCTGTCATTGAAATGCGCCATAAAGGCGGGCTGGTCCGGTTTACCGTGCAGCGAGATGGAGGGTTGGATGTCATCCGTTCCCGCCGCTGAAACCACGCGCAATGAGGCTGGCTTTTCGCTGTTTGAAGCGATGGTCGCGCTTGCGGTTTTCTCATTGTCTGCCGTGTCAGCGCTGACGCTGATCACGCAGAATGTGCGCTCTGCCATTGATCTGGAGGCGCGGGCTTTTGCGACCATGGTTGCTGAAAATGTGCTCGTCGAAAGCCGCCTTCAGAAGATCCTCACAACCAGTGATACGGTCGGAAAAGCCCAGATGGGCGGCTTCGATTTTGAGTGGGAGCGCCGGGTCTATGAAACAGGCGAAGAAGGGCTCAAGCGCATCACGGTAGATGTGAAGCAGGACGGCCAGAAACAGACTCTCATCGTGCTGAACGGGTTCCGCAATGAATAGTCCGTCTCGCGCTGATCAGGGGTTCTCTCTGATGGAAGTATTGGTGGCGTTGTTCGTCATCACGATCATTTCCACGTCCGGGGCGACGATCCTGATGCGGTCGGCAGATAGCCGCGAAGCGATGGCAGATGTCACCCGCCGGGTATCCGATATCAGTCAGACGCACGCGCTTATCCGCGATGATCTCGCCCAATGGGTGCCGCGCGAGTTTCAGGGACGAAATGGGCTCGATCCGGTATCCATTTTCATGGGCGGCACGATTGCCGAGCGTGGCCTGCTGTTCGCTTTTGTTCGCGATGGCTGGCTCAACCCGAATTTCGAGCAGCCGCGCAGCGGGCTCATCAATGTTCGCTATGTCGTGGAAGAGGGCAAGCTTCTGCGCAAGGTCGAGCTGACACCGGATGCCGTGCAGGGAAGCGAAACGCTGGATCAGGTGCTTCTGGAAGGCGTCACCTCCTACCGCGTCGAATTTCGTCAGGGCGATTTCTGGGTGCCGCAATGGCAGTCTGGCCCCGGCCAACCGATCGGGGCGCCGATCGCCGTCAGGCTCGAGCTTGGTCTGGAAAATGGCCGAAACTTTGAGTGGCTATTCATCACGCCAGCCGGGGGGCTTCTGTCATGAGCCTTCTCCGGCGTGTTTTCAGACCAGACGCCCGATCAGAACGCGGTGCAGCGCTGTTGATTGTCTTGCTGCTGGTCGCAACGCTTTCGGTGCTCTCGCTGGCGATTGTGCAAACCGTCACACATGCGTATCGGCTTTCGGGCCTGTCGTCTTCGCGCAGCCAGGCGCTGTGGCTGGCTGTGGGTGTCGAAGATTTCGCCAAGGTGAAGCTTCAACAGGCGCTCCAACTGACCGAAGGCAAGCTGGACCGTCGCACGCCCGGCCTGGATGAGCCGCTGGTCGTCCCGGTGGAGGGCGGTGAGATCCGCGCGGTCATTTCGGATGCCTCCAACTGCTTCAATCTCAACAGTCTGGTTCAGTCGGAAGAGGCGCTCAGTAACCCCGATGTCGTGGACGCCGGCGCATTCTATCTGGCGATGCTCGAGGCGCTTCAGATTGATCCGACGCAGGCGCGGGAAATGCTGGCTGCGACACAGGACTGGATCGACGCGGATAACGCGCCGCGCTCCTTCGGTGCTGAAACCTCCTTTTATGCAAGTCAGGAAAAGCCCTATGCGGCGGGAAACACTTATCTGGCTTCGCCGCAGGAAGTGCTGGCCATTCGAGGCTATTCGCCGGAGGTCTTTCGCCGCATTCGCCCTCTGATCTGTACGCTGCCGAATGATCAGGTTGGTCAGTTCAATATCAACATGCTGACCCCCGATCAGGCGCCGTTGCTGGCGCCGGTTTTTGCGGGCGTTGTCAGCATCGATAGCATTTACGGCCAGCTGGAAGCACAACAGGGGCGGTCATTCGCCGATACCGAAGAGTTCTTCGCCCAGCCCATGTTTGCGGTGGTCGATCCTGAACAAAGACTGGATAGCCTGCTCAGTGTCGAAGCACATCTGTTTCGATTGCGCGGTGAGGTGGTTTATCTCGACACTGTGTCGAGCTATGAGGCGATATTCGAACGCGGGCAGAGCGGAGCCATCCGACTGTTGCGTCGTCGCCTCGGAGTGGATGAATGAACACGCTGATTGCTTTTGACGACACGACGCCGGATGCGGGCTTTTCCTGGTATCTGAAAAGCTCGAATGGCTTGCTGGACGCTTTGGAGCCCGATGAGGCTGCATTGGATGACACCTCCAGCCGTGTGCTGCTGATCGTTTCCGGTCGGGACGTTTTTCTCAGTGAGATTGACACTGTCGCGCGCACGGAAAAGGAAATCCGCGAAACAGCGCTCTTCCAGCTCGAGGATGAACTGGCTGAGCCAATCGGCCAGCTTCATGTGGCGCTTGGTCCGCGCAATCCGGATCATCCGCGCCGCCGCAAAGTTGCGATTGTTTCGAAAAAGCGCATGGCAGGCTGGCTGGAGGCAGTTTCGGCGGTCAGTCCGGCATTGGCTGACCGTGTGTTCATCATTCCTGACACCAGCCTGTTTTCAGATACGGATGATGCCTTCATCTATGACGGTGATGGTCAGTTTCTGCTGGCGCAGGGCGATGGCCTGCTTTCGCTGGATCCGGCGCATGTGCATGAGCTTTTGCCCGCTTTGCTGCAGGATTATTCGGCAGACAAAATTCCTTTCATTCAAGGTGATGGCGCGATGCTTTCATCTGAAGCTTCAGTGTCTGGTGTGAACTTCGAAGCGGCTGGTGAAAGCCATTATGTCGACCTGATTTCAGAGCGTCTGTCATTTGTCGTGGGACTCGATCTGCGGCAGACGCCATTTGCGCGCAAATCAAAGCTTCGCTTCGATCTGGGTGTCTGGCAGAAGAGTGCTGTGCTTGCCGCAAGCGTAATCCTGGCCTGGCTCGCCTTTCTGGGTGTCTCGACCTTCCAGCTGAATCAGGAAGCTGATGCGCTCTATGAAAAAGCTCGTGCGGCGTATGTTTCGGTCTATCCGGATGAAGCCCGCGCGGTAGACCCGCACCGGCTCTCCCAGGCGAAGCTCCGAACGCTTGGAGGCGGGACAAGCAGTTCTGCCAATTTTGGCGGCCTTCTGTCGGCGTTCTACAAAGGCCTTGAACAGGTCGAAGGGGTTGAACTCGTCTCCTTCAATTACAGCGGCGAGACGGGGCGTTTGTCGGCCAGTCTCAAATTTACATCCTATCAGGATCGTGACGCGCTCAAGCAGGCATTCGATCAGATGGGGCTTTCCATGCAGCTCGGCGGCGCGCGTCAGGAAGAAGGCTTCCTGATCGGACAGGCCGTGATCGGAGGCAGCCTATGAAATCCTGGTGGATGAATTTGAGCACGCGCGAGCGCGCCATGCTGTTCATTGCGGGCGGTCTTGCTCTGATATTCGTGCTGTATCAGCTGATCTATCTGCCTCTGTCCGAGGCAAACGCTTCGGCCAAGCGCGCCTATGCCCGCCAGGCTGAAGAAACACATGAAACACTGGAAGCGCTGGCCGTCCTGCAATTGCATGGCGGTGCTTCGACCGAGGCTTCTGCCGCCTCGACGAGTTCGGAAAGCCTAGAGCTTCTGCTCAGTCGCACGGCATCTGCGTCGGGGCTCGAGATTGTGCGTCTGCAGCCGGGCAATGGCGCGTTGACGGTCTGGTTTGACCGGGTCGATGCGCGAACGGTTATGGGATGGATGTTGAACCTTGAAGCTAATCAGGGGCTGTTCGTGACCTCTGCTGACCTGCGCGAAGCCGATAGCGGCGCTGTCCTTCGCGGAAGTGTTGCGTTCCGAAAGGCGGCGGCTTCATGAAGTGGCCGGTTTATCTTGGTGTTCTCGTCGTTCTGACGCTTGTGACCCTGGTCGCGACAGCCCCGCTGTCCTTCGTGATGGAGCGGGCCGGCCAGTCGGTTCCGGCGCTGCGTTATCTTGGAACGAGCGGCACCATCTGGCAGGGACGCGTAGATGATCTGGAATATGGTATTCAGCCGGTTGGGGATCTGGCGCTTGAGACGCATCCCTCTGCACTGCTGATGGGACGCTGGTCGGCTGACTTTCAATTGACCGATGCGGAAATTGTCGCGGCTGGATCGGTTTCGGCCTCGCTTGGCGGTGACGTCTCTCTGAAAGATCTGCGCATGAGCGGGCGAACACGCGATCTGATGAGCATCCGCCAGGAAGTGCGTGAGCTGGATGGTCGGTTCACGCTCGATCTGGATGAGCTGAAGCTTCGCAATGAGACTTGCGTTTCGGCTGACGGTGATGTGTGGACTGATATTCTGACCCGCCTGGAAACACAATATGACTGGAAAGGTCCGGAACTTTCCGGACCGGTCAGCTGCGAGGATGGCCGGATTGCCCTGCGCATGAATGGCGTGGGCGAGGCAGGGGAAATCGTCTCGATTGAGCTTTTGATGGGCCTGAATGCGACTGGCAGTTTTGTTGCGCGCATTGAAAATCCAACCGAAGATATTGCTCAGGCTGCGACGCTTCTGGGTTTCGTGACTCGAGGTGATACGCTTGAATATGTCCACCGTATTTCACGCTGAGGGGAGATGAGAAAATGAGTTTGATACGAAACAGCCTCCCTTTGATCTTGTCGATCGGTGTCCTCGCGGGCTGTGCCTCTGCGCCCCTGGAAGAGCAGACCGCCAAACCAAGCCCGACCTCTCCGGCGGCTGCAACCAAAGCGGCCCAGATGAAGATGAAAAAGGGACTTCCGGCGCAGGAGCTGCAGCCCGGTGAATGTGGCCTCTTTCTCTGGACACGGCGCGAGTCTCCGGAATTTGTTTTCTTTTCCAAAGCGGGCGAAGAGACCGCGTTGTTCTGGATGGAAGGCAACACCCTCACTTTGCAGCGAACCGGCGTTGCCGGGACGGTTTTTGGTCAGGAACTGACCGAACAGTTTTTTGCCTTGCCAGATGGGCGAACCATGGAGCTCCGTATGGAGCCGGGAGACTTGCTTGTCAGCGGCCAGCGTGTGCCGGAAGCCTCCATCCGGGTTCGCGATGACAATGGCTGGGAAACGCTGATACCTGTTGCGGGTGTAACCGGCTGCCAGCCTGATGCCTGAGACCATCATGAGCCTTCCGGACATTCACGATATTCAGGACGCTGCGGCCCGATTGAAAGGCATCGTCACCACCACGCCTTTGCTGCGCAATGACAAGCTTGATGAGCTTGTTGGCGCGCCGGTTTATGTCAAATGCGAACCCTTGCAGGTGACGGGATCGTTCAAGATCAGGGGCGCTTATAATCGCCTCTGCCGACTTTCAGCGGAAGAGCGAGAAAAGGGCGTCGTTGCGTTTTCATCTGGCAATCATGCTCAGGGTGTCGCCCGTGCAGCACGGCTGTTGGGGATGCCTGCGGTGATCGTCATGCCGGAAGACACGCCTGCCATCAAAATTGATGGCGTGAAAGCCGACGGCGCGGACATCGTCTTCTACGACCGGTTCAGTGAAAGCCGCGAGTTGATCGCTGAATCTCTCACAAAGAAACTGGGTGCCGTGTTGGTGCCGAGCTTTGATGATTTTCACATCATCGCCGGGCAGGGCACTTGCGGATTGGAAATCGCTGAGCAATGGCCACTGGAAACGCCTCCGGCCCAGCTTGTCTGCTGCGTGGGTGGCGGCGGTCTGATTTCAGGTGTCAGCCTGGCAGTTCGAAACGCTTTTCCAGACATTGAAATCTTCGGCGCGGAACCGGCAGACTTTGATGATTTCGACCGGTCTCTGAAAGCCGGAGAACGGCTTGGCAATCCTGCGGGCGCACGTTCGATTTGCGATGCCTTGCTCTCTGAGCGTCCGGGAGAAATGACCTTCGCGATTGCGCGCGAGCAACTCACCGGAATTGGTCGGATCAGCGATGATGATGCGCGTGATGCGGTTCGGTTTGCGTTTCGCAATCTCAAGATTGTGGCGGAACCGGGCGGCGCAGCAGCGTTGGCTGCTGTGCTCGCCGGGCGCATTCCGGTCTCGGATGGACCGATTGTGGTGGTGCTGACGGGCGGCAATATCGACGCCCGTCAGATGTCGGACATTCTAGCGGTTTAGGTCTTCCGTCAGCCGCAGCGGGGCAGGCTCTCCGGTCAGGCGTGTGCGATAGACCTGCGTGTTTTCAAGCACGCGCTGCACATAGTTGCGTGTTTCGGAGAACGGGATCGACTCGATGAAGTCAATCGGATCGATCTCACCCTTGCGTGGATCGCCATATTCCGTGATCCAGCGCGCTGGACGTGAGGCCCCCGCATTATAGCCAGCGATTGCAAGAATATAGGAGCCGTCAAACCGGTCGATCAGATCGGACAGATGCGCGCGTCCAAGCTTCACATTGTATTCCGGGTCATCGAGCAGCCATGACATGCGATAGTCCATGCCTTCGCGTCGGGCCTGTTCGCGGGCTGTACTATTCAGCATTTGCATCAGACCATAAGCGCGGGCGCTGGAAATCGCTCCCGGGTTTAGCTCGCTTTCCTGACGAGCCAGAGCAATGGCGAGAGCCGGCTCTGCGGAATAACGCCGCTCGGTCGGCATCGGGAAGGTGAAGACCGGGAAGGCCGCTTCTGTGGCGACAACATCCTTGCCAAGGCCGGATTTTGCCCCGCGCACACCCGCTTGGGTGAGATTATAGCTATGCGCCAGATCGAACAGCAATTGGTATTCCGCAGGCGTCTCAAGCAGGCCGTCCAGATGATAGGAGATCACCCGGAAACGATAGGATTCGCCGGCCTCTGCGAGTATGCGCAGAACCTTGACGAGCTCCTTGTTTTCAAACGCAGCGATCTCCTCGCTTGTCGGCTGAACCGGCGCTGGCAGTGACACGGTGGTGATGCCAAGCCGTTCGGCGGATCTCTGCCCGTAGAAGGTTGTCATGTGCTCGGCGCCGCGTTGATAGGCGGCTGTCGCCTCGGCGGTCATGCCCATTGCAGTGTAGGCTTCGCCCAGCCAGTATTGCGCGCGCGACTTACTGATAGATGTCGAGACACCGTCTTCCAGCGTTTTGAAATGCTGTGCAGCATCGCCGGGGCGGTTCAGATAGCGCAGCGCCATCCAGCCTGCGATGAATTCGCCTTCTGCAAAGTCGACGCCTTCGGTCTGACCATGCGATTCAGCGAGCTGATAGGTGATCGTGTATTCATCGTCCCGAATGGCACGGCGAATATGCAGGTTTTTCTCGTCCCAGATACGCGAAAGGGCGCGGTCGCCCAGTCCATCGGGATTGAGCTCCAGCAGAAGCGGGCGAGCATCTTCCCAGCGACCGCGTTTGCGGCGCCAGTAAGAGCGCTCATAAAGCAGGCCGGGGTCATTCTGGAGGCTTGCCGGTACGGCGTTGATTTTGCCATCGACACCGTTTGCGCCAACCGCCAGAGCAATGCGCGCATCGATCAGGCGATCATAAGCGTCAGACAGATATGGCTTCATGGCGTCTGCCGCACTGCGCTGAGATGTCCAGAGCAGATAATCGACCCGTTTGATATGGTCTGCCGGATCGAGGATCTCTGCGTATTTGTTGGCGATCTCGCGCTGGCGGGAGATCAGAAATGAATGCTCGTGCCAGGCTTCCTTGATCAGGGTTTCGGCTTCTGCGCGGCGGCCAACCTGCATGTAGGCGTCGGCGAGCGCCAGCTTGCCTTCGCCGCTGGTTGGGCCATAGCTGACCAGCCATTCGATCCGCTCATTTGTTGAGAGGCTGCTGCTCGAAATCGCTTCTTCGGCGGCAATGCGCAGATTGTAGAGGCCGGGCCAGCCATCCAGATCATTCAGCGCGCGGTTGAGCGTCGCAAAATCGGTCGCGCTGAGGCTGGACGTGGTCTCACGCCAGAGCAGCAACTTTTTCGCTGCCGGGTCGTTTATGGCCTGGCGCAGGGCGCGAACCGTGTCCCAGTCGCCAGAACTTGCCGCGCTCAGGGCAAGTTGAACGCGTTCCGCATCCGAGCGGTTCAAGACGCTGGACTTGTATGGAGGGGATGGCTTCTTAGATGGTGGGTCGATTGCACTCGCGGGCATGGCTGATACGATAAGCATCAGACCTAGCGAAAGAAATTTATGGCATTGCATGAAAAGGGCTCTGCACTTTCGGTGGCGTCCTGTCTGGATGGTATGTATATCGAAGGGTTCCTGCAACGCTTTCGATCAATAGAAGTGAGAATTCATGTTTAAAGGCTCCATTCCGGCCCTGGTAACACCTTTCAAGGACAATCAAGTCGACTTTGCGGCGTTCGAGGCATTGGTTGAACGTCAGATAGAAGCCGGTGCAGGTGCTTTGGTTCCATGCGGAACGACCGGCGAATCAGCCACACTCTCTCACGAAGAGCACCGCGCGGTCGTTGAACGCTGCGTGCAGGTCGTGAAAGGACGCATCCCGATCATCGCCGGATGCGGCTCGAATTCAACGACAGAAGCCATCGGTCTCGTCGAGTTTGCCAAAAAGGTTGGCGCAGATGCTGCGCTGACGGTTTGCCCTTATTACAACCGTCCGGATCAGCGCGGGCTCTATGCGCATTTTGAAGCGATTTCGAAATCTGTTGAGCTCCCGATTTTCATTTACAACGTGCCATCGCGGACATCGAGCGACATTCAGCCTGAAACCGTGATCGAGCTGTCCAAGCTGCCAAACATCATCGGCATCAAGGACGCGACAGGTGAGCTTGGCCGGACAACACGTCACTTCCGTGAGTGCAAGGAAGGCTTCATCCAGCTATCCGGTGATGACCCGTCTGCCATTGGTTTCAATGCACTCGGTGGTCAGGGCTGTATTTCGGTCAGCGCGAACGTTGCGCCAAAGCTGATGGCCGATATCCAGAAGGCCACACTGGCTGGCGATTTTGCGACGGCCAAAGAGCTGGAAGGCAAAGCCTACAAGCTGCATCGCGCGCTTTTCCGGTCTTCCAGCCCGGGCCCAACCAAATACGCGCTCTCAACGCTTGGTCTGTGCGAGCCGGACATTCGTTTGCCGCTGATGGGACCAGACGAGTCCGTCAAAGCGGAAGTCGTTGAAGCCATGCAATTTGCCGGAGTGACCGCCTAATATGTCAGGTCGAAAGCTCGTCGCAGAGAACCGCCGTGCGCGGCGCGACTATGAAATCGAAGATACGCTGGAAACGGGGATTGTTTTGCAGGGGTCAGAGGTGAAAAGCCTCCGGCTCGGCAAGGCCAATATCGCTGAATCCTATGCGAGTATCGAAGATGGCGGGCTTTACCTGATCAACGCCGATATTCCGATCTATCCGGCTGCGAACCGCTTCAATCATGAGCCAAAGCGCAAGCGAAAGCTGCTCGTGCATGCGCGTGAGATTTCTCGTATTGCAGCCCGTATCGAGCGGGAAGGGCGCACAGCGGTTCCGCTGAAGCTCTATTTCAATCCGCGCGGGATTGCGAAGCTTGAGCTTGGTATCGCCAAGGGACGCAAAACCGTCGACAAACGTCACGCCGTCAAACAGCGCGACTGGGCGCGTGACAAACAACGCCTGTTGAAGGAAAAGGGCTGAGCCCTTTCACGATCATTGAGGACTTCGCGACATGCAGCCATTTCACCTTGCGTTTCCAACGTCTGATCTGGCCGCCACCCGTCAGTTCATGACAGATGTCCTCGGCGTTTCCATTGGTCGGGAATCCGAAAAATGGGTCGACTATGATTTCTTCGGTCATCAGGTGACGTCGCATCTCGTGCCAGAACTGGCTGAAGCGGCACGCAACCCTGTAGATGGCAAGCAGATCCCGGCCTTTCACTTCGGTATCGTCCTCAAATGGGAAGACTGGGAAGCCCTGGCGGAAAAGCTCGAGACCAGGGGCATTGCTTTTGTTGTCGAGCCTTATATCCGCTTCAAGGGTGAGGTCGGCGAACAGGGCACCTTCTTTGTGCGTGAACCGGGCGGCTCTGCGCTCGAATTCAAGACCTTCCGAAACTTTGACCAGCTCTTCGCGAAATAGCCTTTAACGATCTACGCAGGCTTTCGCCTTGGCAAAAACGTCATGGAACATCTCTTCGGTGAGGCGTCCTGTGTTCGTGTTATAGCGCGAGCAGTGATAGCTGGAGAGAAGTTCCACCGGACGCCCGAGCGGTGTGTCTTCTAACGTGTACTGAACCGCGTGACCAAACGGATATTTCGACGGTTTCAGGCCGAGTGCCCGGACCGTGCTGTCATGTGAGATCTTGCCGAGCGTCAGAAGCACTTTCAGCTTTGGCAGGCCTTTGATCCGATTGATCAGAAACGGACGGCAGGCATTGATTTCGGCAGCGACGGGCTTGTTCTCCGGTGGCACGCAGCGCACGGCGTTGGTGATCATGGCGCCTTTCAGCTGCAAGCCGTCATCCGGGCGCGCTTTGTATTCACCTTCGCTGAAGCCAAACTTGTCGAGAGTCGCGTAAAGCAGATCGCCGGCCCAGTCGCCCGTGAACGGGCGTCCGGTCTGATTGGCTCCGGTGCGGCCAGGCGCAAGACCGACGACCAGCAATTCGGCATCATTCGTGCCAAAAGATGGAACCGGCGCATTGAACCAGGTCGGTTCATCCGCAGCATTCGTTTCACGATAGGCGACGAGCCGCGGACAGAATGAACAGTCCAGCGGCGCTTCCGTTGCGAGTTGGCTCACGAGTCTGAAGAATAATCAGAATTGCCAGTTTCGCGGGGCGGGCGACCGATCAGCTGGGACAGGTCTGCCAGATCAATGAAGGTATCAGCGGCCCGGCGCAATTCATCAGAAATCATCGGGGGCTGACTTTTGACAGTCGATACAACAGTCACTCGGACACCTTTCTCTTTCACCGCATCTACAACCCGGCGCAGATCGCCATCGCCTGAGAACAGAACGATATGGTCGAGACTCGATGTCAGATTCATCATGTCGACGGTGATTTCAACATCCATGTCGCCTTTTACGCGGCGACGGCCATCACGATCGGTGAATTCGCGGGCGGCTTTGGTGATGACATTATAGCCATTGTACTGGAGCCAGTCGACGAGCGGGCGGATGGGAGAGTAGTCATCATTTTCGACAAGGGCTGTGTAATAATACGCCCGAAGCAGCCGGCCACGCTTGCGAAACTCTTCCAGCAATTTGCGGTAATCAATTTCAACGTCGATCGCCTTGGCAGCGGAATAGAGATTGGCGCCATCAATAAAAAGCGCGATGCGTTCGTTCTGGTAAAATGCCACGTTTCCTCACCCTGAAATTCAATATCTGAAATGATCGGCAGCCCATATCGGAGCTTTTAAAATCTAAACTCGTTTATGTGTTTTAGTTCATTTCGGATCAAAATGAAACATTCGTGTACGGCGTATTTTGATCGAAGTAAAACAATAGTTGCGCAATGCGGTTTGCAGACGATGTAAAGCTTATAAAGAGAATGAGAACCGGAGCTTGAATTTTCAGACCAAGCTCTGTATGAGGGTCAATCTATCTCACTAAACTGGATGGTTAAATGGCTCGCGTAACCGTTGAGGACTGCCTCGATAAGGTCGACAATCGTTTCCAACTCGTCATTCTTGCTGCGCACCGTGCCCGCATGATCCGCGAAGGATCTCCAATGGGCGTGGATCGTGACAATGACAAGGATCCAGTTGTGGCACTCCGCGAGATCGCTGAAGAAGCGGTTGATCTCGGTACGGTGAAGGAAGCCTTCATTTCCAACCTCCAGGAAGTTCGTCCGAACGAAGAACATGAGCGTGAAGAAGACGCACGTGCACTTCAGGCTGCGCCGACAACGTCAGAAGAAGACGTCATGAAGGCTTACCAGCAGGAAATCGAGTCCGCTCGCGAAGATCGCTACTAGTCAGGTCTGGTAAGTCGGCGATCTCAATGCCACATTTGAGTTATGCCCGCTGATACAGAGAATCTGACTATTCCGGCCGAAGATGACGGTCCTGTTCTTGCCCCGCCTGTGAAGGGGCAGGACGCGAAGATTATACGCCAGTATGAGCTTGTTGAACGGGTCGCTTCCTACATCCCGAATGCGGATGAGGAGCGCCTGAACGCAGCCTATGTCTATGCCATGATGAAACATGGCACGCAGAAGCGCGCGTCCGGTGATCCTTATTATGCGCACCCGGTCGCTGTGGCGGCCATTCTCACCGAACTCGAACTCGATGAAGTCTCCATCGTTGCGGCCCTGCTGCATGATACGGTTGAAGACACTGATGCGACGCTTGAGGAAATCCGCTCGCTGTTTGGGGAGGATGTCGAGCGTCTGGTCGAGGGTGTCACCAAGCTTGGTGAATTCGAATACACATCGGAAAAGTCCAAACAGGCCGAAAACTTCCAGAAATTCATCCTGGCCTCGATCCAGGATATCCGGGTGCTGCTGGTCAAGCTGGCAGACCGTCTGCACAATATGCGGACGCTTCATTTCATCTCCAAGGACGAAAAGCGCAAACGCATCGCCCGCGAGACAATGGAGATTTACGCACCACTCGCGCGTCGGATCGGTGTCTACAAATTTGCTGCAGAACTGGAAGATCTGGCTTTTCGCCATCTGAGCCCGGAAGCCTATCGCGCGCTGGAAGTTCGCATTCAGGAGCTTCAGGCCAAAAGCGCCGATGACGTTGAACGCGTGGGCAAGGATCTCAAGGCGATGCTGGAAACGGCAGGCGTTCAGGGCAGGGTGATCGGTCGCCAGAAACAGCCTTACTCGATCTGGCGCAAGCTGAAGCGCAAGGACATCTCCTTTCGTGATGTCGCCGACATTTTCGCGTTCCGGATGATCCTCAGCGATGTGGATGAATGTTACCGCATGCTTGGCGTGGTGCATCAGAAATGGTCGTGTCTGCAGGATCGGTTCCGCGATTATATTTCGCTTCCAAAACCCAATGGCTACCGTTCGATCCACACGACGGTACGGGCGGCTGGTAATCGCCGCGTCGAGCTTCAGATCCGCACAGAGGACATGAACAAGACGGCGGAGACCGGCGTCGCGGCGCACTGGTCCTACAAGAACTCGGTCTATGCCTTTGACGCCGAAGGCGCGATGAAGGTGGGTCTTGATGCGACGGCTGGTCTGACCGCGTTTGCGGAAATGGTGCATGACGGCGCCGACGCTCAGGAATTCTATGAGCATGCCAAGCTCGAAATGTATTCCGATCATGTTTTCGCCTTCACACCGAAAGGGCGGCTGATCGTGCTGCCGAGCGGTGCCATGCCGCTCGACTTTGCCTATGCGGTACACTCCAAGATCGGCGATACCTGTGCAGGTTGCCGGATCAATGGCGAGGTGCGTCCGCTGAGGACAGAACTGCGCAATGGTGACGTGGTCGATATCATTCGCGGCGACAATGCCGATGTGATCCGTGGCTGGGACGCGCTGACCCGTACGGGGCGCGCAAAATCGGCCATTCGCCGGTTGGTGCGCCTGCGTCAGACAGAGAGCTACAAACTGCTCGGTGAGCGTGCGCTGAATTCGGCGCTGCAGGTGCTTGGCGTTTCGACTGATCAGGTCAATCTGGATGAAGTCGCGTCGCGTCTGAACCTTGCCAGTGGCACGATCCTGCTGGACGCGCTGGGGCGTCAGTCGATTGATGTGAAGGACGTCATCGCCGAAGCCTTTCCTGCAATGGCGCAGGACTTCCTGCGCTCGGTTGCTGCTGTTCGCCTGAACGAAACCACAGCCAATCAGCTGATCGATATCAAGGACCTGCCATCGGCGGAGGGCCTGGAGCTTTGCAGCGACTGTTCGCCGGTGCTTGGCGACCGCATTGTCGGCATTCAGCAAAAAGGTCATCCGATCACCGTGCACTGCATTGATTGCAACCGGCTGGGTGAGGATGCAGCTCTCGAAGCGCGTTGGCTGGACCTGTCCTGGTCTGGCATGCCGCCGGGCGGGATCATGGCCACAGGTCGTATTCGTGTAACAGCGACCAACAAGCCGGGTGTTCTGGCCGACCTGTGTTCGGCGATTGCAGAGAGCAATGCGAACATTATCGGCATCCAAACCGGCGACCGGTCCATTGATTTCATGGACTTGCTGTTCGATATCGAGGTCGCAGACCTCAAACACCTCACATTGATTCTCACCACGTTGCGGTCCTTCTCCATCGTGGACAATGTGGAACGCATAAGGAATTAGCCTCTTGAACCAGGACGACGTACTCAACGCATTTCGCGAAGCCGATGCGCTCCTCGAAGGACACTTCATTTTGTCTTCCGGGCGCCGTAGCCCGGTCTTCCTGCAGAAGGCGTTGGTGTTTGCGCAGCCAAAGGTGTCCGAAAAGCTCTGTGCGGCGCTGGCCAAACAGGTCACCGAAAAATTCGGCAAGATCACTGTTGTAACAGGTCCGGCCGTGGGTGGGATTATTCCTGGCTATGAAATGGCCCGTCAGCTGGGCGCGCGCGCCATGTTCGCTGAGCGCGATGAAGACGATGTGCTGATCTACAAGCGCGGTTTTGAATTCAATGAGGATGACCGCATTCTCATCATGGAAGACATTGTCACGACCGGAAAATCCTTCCGCGAGACGGTTGAAGCACTGAAAGCGTTTCCGGGCGAAATGCTGGGCGGTGCCTGCATCATTGACCGCTCAAACGGCAAGGCTGACGTTGGCTGTGATCTGCTGGCGCTCGCACGCGTGGACTTCCCGGATTATGACCCGAATGATCTTCCGCCGGAGCTGGCAAAGCTTGAGCCTGTCAAACCGGGCAGCCGGAGAAAGTTCTGATGGTCAACCGCATTCGACTTGGTGTGAACATTGATCACGTGGCGACGGTGCGCAATGCGCGCGGCGGTGTTCATCCTGATCCGTATCGCGCCGCGCAGATCGCCGAGAAGGCGGGTGCGGACGGGATCACCATTCATTTGCGGGAAGACCGGCGCCACATCATGGATGGCGACCTGCCACGCGTGCGAAGCGCGACGGACCTGCCGATCAATCTGGAAATGGCTGCGACGCCGGAAATGCTGGACATTGCGCTGGCCTTCAAACCTGAGACGGCCATGTTCGTGCCGGAGAAGCGCGAAGAGCGGACGACCGAGGGTGGTCTGGACGTGGCCGGGCAGCACAATCATCTTGCGCCCTTCATTCGCCAGCTCAATGGCAATGGATCGCGGGTCTCTCTGTTCATAGAGCCGAGCATGGACCAGCTGGAAGCGGCAAAGTCTGTCGGTGCTGCGGTCACGGAGTTCCACACAGGACGGTTCGTTGAACTTTGCCTGGCCGGAAAAGGCGCCGAAGCCGGTGAAGAATGCGAACGCATTCGCGAATGCGCTGAAAAGGCTGTTGAGCTCGGTATCGAACCGCAGGCGGGTCATGGCCTGACCTATGACACCGTCATTCCGATTGCAGAAATTCCGCAGCTGACAGAGCTGAACATTGGTCACTTCCTGATTGGTGAAGCGGTGTTTGTGGGGCTCGACGCATCCATTCGCCGGATGCGTGAACTGATGGATGAGGCGCGCGCATGATCATCGGCATGGGGCAGGACATGGCGGACATCCGCCGGATCGAGCAAACGCTGGAGCGTTTTGGCGAGCGGTTCAAGAACCGTGTCTACACCCCGACCGAGATTGCTCTGGCAGAGCGACGCAAGCTTTCTGCTGCGACCTATGCCAAACGCTTTGCGGCCAAGGAAGCCTGCGCCAAGGCGCTGGGGACCGGTGTCCCGCGTCGCGGCGTCCACTGGAAGCATATGGGCGTCGTCAATCTGCCAACTGGAAAGCCGACGCTCGAACTGACCGGCGGTGCGGCGAAAAGACTGGCAGAACTCACGCCGAAGGGCTGGACCTCGCATGTGCATCTGTCCATTACCGACGATATGCCGTATGCGCTGGCTATGGTGATTATCGAAGCCTTTCCACCGGGGGTACAGGGGTGAAGCCAACCCGTCCAAAACGAACAAGACAACGCGCGCGTGTGAAACAGGTGTCGCGCCTGCCACGTTTGTCAACCGCACAGAAAGACCGTCTGGAAGAAGCCAATGGCTATGCCTTCAAGGATAGCGAATTGCTTGACCGTGCGATGACCCATGCCAGTGCTGTGCAGGATCGCAGCACGCGGTTTTCCTATGAGCGTCTGGAATTTCTCGGCGACCGTGTTCTGGGGCTGGTGATCGCAGAATTGCTTTTCCAGAAGTTTGAGGGCGAACCGGAAGGTGGCCTCGCGCCGCGTCTGAATGCGCTGGTGAACCGGGATGCCTGCGCCGATGCGGCCAAGAAGCTCGGCCTGCAGGAAATGCTGATCCTGGATCTGGCGGAAGAGAAGGCCGGTGGTCGCGACAAGGTTTCCATTCTGTCTGACATTTGCGAGTCCTATCTGGGTGCGGTTTATCTCGATGGTGGCTTGAAGCCGGCAAAAATGCTGATCGAAAAAGCCTGGGCCGGAAAGCTGAAAGGGCTTGGCAAACGGCCAAGGGACCCTAAGTCTGCGCTTCAGGAATGGGCGCAGGGCTCCGGCTTTGATACGCCAACTTACGAAATCGTCGGTCGGGTTGGTCCCGATCATGCCCCGGAATTTGCGGCCCGCGTCCATGTAGGCGACTTCGAGCCCATGGAAGGGCGGGGCGCCACCAAACAAGAAGCTCAGAGATCTGCTGCCAAGCGTTTGCTGGTGCAGCAGAATGTAGAAGGATTTGAGGCGGATGACGCCTGACACATCAGACCAGAAAACAACACGCGCCGGCTTCGTAGCCGTTATCGGCGCTCCGAATGCGGGCAAGTCCACGCTGGTCAACCGTATGGTTGGCACCAAGGTCGCTATTGTAACTCAGAAGGTTCAGACGACGCGCTTTCCGGTTCGCGGAATTGCGATGCTCGACGACACACAAATCGTGTTGCTGGACACACCTGGTATCTTCAAGACCAAGCGCCGACTGGATCGTGCCATGGTGCGCGCGGCGCTCTCGGGCGCTGAAGATGCCGATGCCATTCTGCACCTCGTTGACGCCACCGGCTGGGTCAACAAGGCGATGGGCAAGTCCCTGACGGCTTCTCAGAAGCGGTCGATGGAAGACGATGAGCGCGTGATGCGCGATCTGAGAGAGCTTGGTAAAAAAGCTGTGTTGGCGCTCAACAAGATTGATGAGTTCGACCATGCTGAAGTTCTGCCTGTGATCCAGAAAATGGTCGCAGAAGACATCTACACCGAGATCTACCCAATCTCGGCTGCGAATGGCGATGGTGTCGATCGGCTGGCCGCTTATCTGGGCAGCCTGATGCCAGAGGGCCCATACCTCTATGATCCGGAGCAGACGGCTGATCTGCCAATGCGGATTCTGGCGTCGGAAGTCACCCGCGAAAAGCTGATGCTGCGCCTTCACGAAGAACTTCCTTATCAGCTCATGGTCGAGACGGAGAGCTGGGAAGAACGCAAGGATGGCTCTGTCAAAATCCAGCAGGCCATTGTTGTCGGTCGCGACAATCACAAAGGCATGGTGCTCGGCAAAGGTGGACAGACGATCAAGGAAATTGGTCGTCTGGCACGTGAAGAGCTGACGGAAATGCTGGACCGGAAAGTGCATTTGTTCCTTTTCGTGAAAGTTGACGAGGCCTGGTCTGAAAAGCGCGACTCCTATGAGCCGTTCGGGCTCGATTTCGACGCGTAAGCCAGACCGTACGATATGGAATGGCGCGATATTGGCATTGTGATCGGAACGCGCCGCTTTGGCGAAAGCGGCCTGATCCTCGATGCCTTTACGCGCGACCATGGCCGCCAGTCCGGCCTGATTTATGGCGGCGCGAGTTCGAAGAAGAAAGCCAGCTTTGAAATCGGGACGTCGCTGGAGCTCGAATGGCGGGCCCGAACCGCTGATGCGCTCGGGCATTTCAATCTGAGTGAGCCAACAGCTCACCGCGCCGCGATCTCGATGGGCTCACGACTTGCCTTGTCTGCGCTGCAATCGGTAACCGCGCTTCTGAATTCATCTCTGCCGGAAGGTCATTCCTATCCGGCGCTCTTTGACGCGACCGAGACCGTGCTGGATCATCTGGGCGATGAAGAGCTCTGGCCACCACTCATGGTAAGCTGGGAGGTCGGTTTTCTGCGCACAGTCGGATATGGCCTCGACTTCACCAAATGTACGGTTTCGGGCCGCCGTGATGGGCTTTCTCATGTCAGTCCGCGGACGGGCCGGGCGGTTTGCGGCGCAGAAGTGCCGGAATATGTCGACAAGCTGCTCGAGCTGCCTGGCTTTCTCGTCGACAGCTCGGCAGATGCGAGTGCTGCCGCAATCGGTCAGGGCTTCCGCCTGACCGGCTATTTCATCGAGAACCGGCTATATGCTGAAGCCCATCAGCCACCGCCGGGCTCACGCGAGCTGATGCTGCGCCGCCTTCAGGACAAGGGCCTGATCTCGTTTGGCTGATCACACACCGATCAAACAGGACAAGCATCCCGAAATGTCGTGAAGCTGTCATCAAGGCCGGTTACCACGCCGCATAATCCCAAAAGCCGATTTCAGGAGATGCGATATGCAGGCGACCCGACGTTCCTTTTTCAAGACAGCCATGTCGCTTGGTGTTGCCTCATCTGCCTATCCTTTGCTGACGGCGTGCAGCGCGGAAGGTGAAGCCGCCACCGGCGCTGCAAAAACGATGGATCTGCAGGCTGATCCGAATGGACTGCTCGATTTGCCACCCGGCTTTACCTACACGCAGCTTTCTGTCGCTGGTGAGGTGATGGATGACGGTCTTCACGTGCCGACCTCGCATGACGGGATGACCACATTCCCGATTGAAGGCGATGCCGACCGCTGCCTGCTGATCCGCAATCATGAAATGAGTGCCGACGATCAGGACGAAGGTCCTTTCGCGGGCATGACATCGGTCAGCGATGACATTCGCGACAAGGCCTATGACATTGACGCAAATGGACTGCCGCTACCGGCGGGCACGACGACGCTGGTCTTCAACATGAAAACCCAGCAAATCGAAAAGTCCTGGATGTCGCTGGTCGGGACAATCCGGAACTGTTCTGGCGGCATCACGCCATGGGGCAGCTGGCTCACCTGTGAGGAGACGCTGCAAAAGGCGGACGACAACATTTCCAAAGACCATGGCTATGTCTTTGAAGTGCCATCGAGCGCCAGGGGTCTCGTAAAGGCCGAGCCGTTGAAAGCCATGGGCCGGTTCAACCATGAAGCCACGGCGACCGATCCGCGGACCGGCATTGTCTATCAGACCGAAGACGCACACGACTCCCTGATCTATCGCTTTCTGCCAGAGGCCAAAGGCGAGCTGCACAAGGGCGGACGCCTGCAGGTTCTGGCCCTGAAAGACCGGCCGCGTGCAGACACCCGCAACTGGTATAATCCCGGCACCTACCGCATGGGCGAGCGCTGGGCGGTGGAATGGCTCGACATTGATGGCATTGATGCGCCGGATAATGATCTGCGCCTGCGCGGCCATGCCAAAGGCGCAGCCCTGTTTGCGCGCGGCGAAGGCATGTGCCTGGCGGTCGAGAAAACCGGCAATGCCATCTATTTTGCCTGCACGTCGGGCGGTGAAGCCGAGTGCGGACAAATCTGGAAATACACGCCGGGCGATTTTGAAGGCACATCAGATGAAGCCTCTGCGCCGGGCATGCTGACGCTTGTGGTTGAGAGCACAAATGCCTCTGAAATGGAGATGTGCGATAACATTGTGGCCTCGCCCTGGGGTGACCTCGTCGTCTGTGAGGACGGGCCGGATGATGAATTCGTGCGCGGTGTGACGCCGGAAGGCCGGATCTACACCATTGCCCGCAACGCCCATCCCGATCAGGCCGAGTTTGCCGGTGCCTGCTTTGCTCCGGATGGCGAAACCCTGTTCGTCAACACGCAAGGCCCGCACGCGACCTATGCCATTCGTGGCCCCTGGGCGAAAATCGCACGCGCCTGATCTGTCAGGTATTGCGACCAAAGAAAAAGCCTGTCAGCTGGGGTCTGACAGGCTCTTCTTCGGGGTTCAACCGTGGTCCTAGGACCAGACGGGTTTCGGGGCTTTGTCCTTGCGTTTCCAGTATCGATTGCGCATGCGCGGCGCGGTAAGGCGCGCGAGAATGGCGCCGCCGATCAGGGCAGCAAGGGCAGATGCGGCGATACCAATGCCGATATTGGCACTGGATTGAGCCAGCGCGAGGGTGAGTAACAGTCCTGCGCCAAAGATCACCGCATTATAAAGGGCGAACAGCAGGACAGAGAGATGCGTCTTCGTCGTCATGATGTGTTCTCCTTCCTTGCCTGATGAACGCAGAGATTGCGGAGGAGTTCCGTTACGCCGATCTGCGCGCGCCCGCCGGTTCGATGAACGGGCGGGGATCAGAGACTGCGAATGACCGGGGGATCGGGTGGTTTGAAGGCGCGAAAGCCGGGCAGGGCGGGCGCTGCTTTTTCAGCGCCGCGCAGACCCAGCCGCTCCAGCACCGCATAAGCGCGATAATGCAGGGCGTTGATATCGGCCTGCTCGGCCTCATCCTCGGTGGAATAATAGAGCGCTTCGGGTGGGAGCCATTCGCTGAGGGGCTGAAAATAAAGCGGGCTGAGCGCCGGGGCGTCCGGTGCTGGGCTGGCGGGCTCTGGTCGGGCAAGGGCTTTGCGGGCCAGTCGCTCGGCCATGTCATCAGCCCGCGCCAGAATGCGTGGCAAGCGTGCCAGCCGGGCATAAAGCTCGGGCACATCGATCAGGGCGAGCGGGTCCGGGCGAAGCGCCGGGCGACTGCGCGATGACTTTGACGATCGGGAGAGGCCATTTGGTGTGGTGATGGAAAAGGAAGGCAGGCTGACCCGGCCAAGCGCCTCATCCTTCTGGATCTGATCTTTCTTCACCAGCCAGTCAGGCGGGGAGTCCTCATCCGGCAGGGGCGTGTGGGATTGGCGATGCGGCGCGTGCGAGGCAAGGCGCTGCGCGAACAATGCATCGGATTGGGCCTGTTCAACCAGCATGCCCGCCATCCACAGAATGAAGGCGCGCAACATGTATTCCAGGCGTCGGACATGGGTGTGGAGCGCCTGTGCGCAGCGATGCTCCATCTGCGGCGGATCGCCGTGAAAGCTGTGATGGGGGTGAAACGCGCTGAAGGAAGACGGGTGTCTGTCCGGTACAAGATGGGTATCGAAAAGGGTGTGAAGGCCCGCAATAAACCCGGAGAGCCGCTCCGCAAACGGGGCGAGCAGCGTTTCTGCAGTCTGGGGATCAGGCGCGTTCGACATAGCCCGGAGTATGGGGCATGCGCGGCGGTGTGGGATTAGTTTTTGTTTCGTTTTGTTTTCGCCTCCTCACCCCCGGCCCCTCTCCACCAGAGGAGGCGAGGGGGGCGCGGTTCGATGGGGGACTGACTTTAACAGGAGCTGAGTGAGGCGCAGATCTGGCAAACCAATTCAATCTCCCGTTTTCGGGGAGCTTGTAAAATTCCTCCCAGCACAAATTGTGAGCTGCTGTACATTGGGTTAACGCGCGCATGGTATTTCTCCGCCTCGATTGACCGCAATCTTAACGGGAAATTGCTAGTCCTCATTCGAATTCCAGAACGGGAGTTTGTGATGTTGACGAAATACCTTGCTGGGGCGCTTTTAGCGTCGCAAATAATTGTAACGCCGGCAGCATTCGCTGCCATTCCAAACG